>PLZC01000093.1:0-7599 GCA_003151985.1 Acidobacteriaceae bacterium | reverse complement strand
CGGTTGCGTATCATCAGCCAAAAACAGTAGGCGAGATTGACCACGGCGCCAAAGCTGAAGAAGATGAACCAGACGGCATTGCTCGCAAATGCAGCAGGAGCGCCGAGATTCTGCGCTGCGCGAAGCGTATTGGTTCCGAACGTGAGCCCAATGTTGGGCAAGCAAGACAGAAACCCTGAGGCAACGGCGATGAGAAGGCCGGGAACAAATCGTGAGTGTGAAACGCTGCGTGTGCGATGAGCGGCCGATTCGCGCCGCGCACCGGCAATCGAACATGCTGAGATTCCAGCAATGGCAACCAACGTTCCCAAAGAGATCAAGAGTCGCCGGCCGGCAAACATGGAGTGTCCATACAGCCAAAGCAGCGGCACAAACGTACCCATGCTGGCGTTGAGCCCCATAATGAGCGGATATCCGAGAGTGAGCCCAAGCATGTCCATGCCGAGGCCGAACAATACCGCTCCGCAGCCCCATGCAAGTCCGAAGCCGGCCAGGATGGCAAGTTCGCGCCAAGGCACGGCCGCATACAGCACAGACGGGCGGGGTAGTGAGATAAAGGTGAGTATCCAGTTAAAGACGATCATCCCGGCGAGCGAAAAGGCCAGCCAGATGTGCTCCCACTTCCAATCGCGCATACGCGCCATGGGGAGCAGAAACGTTCCCTGCAAGATGGCCGCAACGATAACCAAGCCGATACCGATTATCATGATTTCCGTTCCCCGTTTGCTTGAGCCGCGGATGTAAACGAACCACCGCTCCTGAATGACATGTACAAGCGCATACAGATAAGTTCCATCGAATTCAAAGGACACCCGTCTCGCCGAACACGGATTCCGCAGAGGCCCCGCTGAGCAAAAGCTTCTTGGCTGTCTTCTCCTTCTTCACCTGCTCGAGGGCGTCGGCGACGACAGCGGCTTCGACTTCCTGTGGCAGAATGACGACGCCGTCGATGTCGCCAAAGACGATATCGCCAGGGCTGACCTTAACGCCGTGAATCTCGAGGGGAATGCGAAAATCGACCACGTGTCCGCGGCCTTTCTGGTCCTGCGCGTAACTCCCATAGCAGAAGACGGGAAAGTTCATCTCAAGAATTCCATTGCTGTCGCGCGTGTAGCCGGCCAGCACGGCACCGGCGGCGCCGCGTACGCGTGCGGCGGTGCTCATCAATTCTCCCCAAAGCGCATAAGCCGGAGAAGATCCCGACGCAATGTAGACTTCGTCCGGCTTCAAGGAGTCAAGCGCCTTCAGCATCAGGCCAAAGGGTGGATCCACAGGCTCGGTGACATCGGCCTCATAAACCGTCATGGCGCGTCCGCACACCACCATGCCGGGAGAAAGCGGCCGGCATCCAGGCATGAGGAATTGATGATGGTAGCCGTGCAGGTCGAGAACGTCGCCGATGATCGCGGTGAAGAGATGGGTGCGCATCTCCCGAAATAATTCATGGTCTGGTCTGGTGTTCATCTCTTCTCCGTCAGACATGGATAAAGCGCGAAATTCTGTGCAATGCCGGAACTACCTGCTCGGCGGCACTGCACGCATTACTGAATTCATGATTCCTGGCGCCATCGAGCCACCTCGCGCCTACACGTAGAATCCAGCGCGCCGCTGCGTGATACCCGGGTGCTTCTCCAATTCGCTTTCGACGAGGTCAAAGCCCAGGCCTGGCTCATCGCTTAACTCAAATATTCCGTTGCGTACGGGCAGCGGTTTGTCGAGAACCTGGTCGCGCCACGGGACGTCTGTGACCATAAACTCCTGCAGGAAGAAGTTGGGCACCGAAGCCATCACGTGGGCCGCGGCGATGGTCGAAACAGGACCATTCGGGTTGTGCGGCGCGATCGGCAGGTGAAAGGCCTCGCACATCGTCGCGATCTTCTTCATCTCTCCGATGCCTCCGCAGCGGGTGATATCGGGCATGAGAAAATCAGCGGCGTGCATTTCCAGGATGGGGCGGGCCATGAAGCGCGAATGCAATCGTTCACCCACGCACACCGGCAATGAAATCTTGCCGCGAATGGCCGCGATTTCGCCGGGGAACTCAGGTCCGGCCGGCTCTTCGTACCACATGCAGTTGATTCCCGCCTCGGCAATGCGATGCGCCATTTCGATAGCGGTCGCGCCATTCAGCATGGCGTGTGTCTCCACCGCAATGGGAAAATCCTGGCCGACCGCGTTCTGCACAGCGACCAGGCGCTCAATCGCCATCTTCTTCTGTCTTTCAGTAAGCCCTAGCTCGTGCGACAGATCTTCGCCGTACCAGTAATTGACGTGTGCAAACGGATCCATTTTGCATGCACTGAAGCCCTTGGCCTTCATCTTCACGGCCTGCTCCGCATAATCCTCGGGAGTGCCTTCCCCACCAAGGAACCAATAGTTGGCATAGAGCTTGATTTGTTTGCTGTACGCTCCGCCTAGCAGATCGTAAACCGGCAGCCCGGCGCGCTTGCCCGCAATATCCCACAGTGCGATGTCAATGGCGCTGATTGCGGAGAGAACCGGGCCGCCTTGCCCCAGCCAGTTGAAGTCGCGATAGAGCTTGGTCCAGAGATAGTCGATGCGCGTCGGATCCTCTCCGACGATGGTTTCTCCGACATGTCTGCAAGCTTCGAGGACCAGCGGGCTCCCCGGCCAGTTGGTGCCTTCTCCGATACCGGTAATCCCCGCGTCTGTGTAGATCTTGAGCAGGACCCAGTTATACTTGATGCCTTCAACCAGCCAGCTCTTGACTTGAGTGATCCGCATTGAACCCCGTTCCCGTCACACAAATGTCCCCTGCGTTAGCGAGATCTCAGGTAAGACCAATGAGATCAACTGGCATTGTGGAGGCTGGAAGGTCCTCTGTCAAGCCGGGAGCGCCTGCAATCCCACCTTATCTTGACACGAGGGCGGAGCGGGGCTTACGCTCTGGCCAAACCACAAAAAGTGGTATTAGCTGAACTGTGAGCGTATCTCGATTTGTGACGCGCCCCTCAAGAGGAGTTCTCTGTGAATAGACGGACATTTATTGAAGCCCTTGGTGCGGTATGCCTGACGGCAAACGGGCGTCTCCTGCGCGGTGCAGGCATTCTGAACGGCGAGATTCCTGCCGATGTCGCAGTTCCGGCCCTGGTTCCGGTCCCTTCGTTGGTGGCCGGCGTCCAGCAGCCGGTGATGAGCTTGGCCGGCGAGTGGCGGGTGAACATGGATCCGCCTGCCGAGTTCTGGAAGAGCGCGCTCGATACTTCCTGGACGAAGATGACCGTTCCCAATGAATTCGCTACCCAGGGACTTCCGATCGTACCCAATCGCGAATATCCGTGCAGGAGAACGATCGAGATTCCCGCCGACTTTGCGAACCAGCGAATCTTTCTCCGCTTCGATGGCGTTTACAGCTTTGCGCGGGTATGGGTGAACGGAATTTACGTGCGCGACCATTTCGGGGGTTTCACTGCCTGGGATTGTGAAATCACCGACCACGTGAAGCCGGGCGAAAACGCAGAACTTGTCGTCGGAGTGACGGACCGCAGCGACGATATCTCGCAGGAGAGCTACTACGCCAAGCATCCGATCGGCGGAATTCTGCGTGACGTGCGCCTGTTCGCGGTTCCTCGCGACTATCTGCGGTCTCTTGCCGCGACAGTGACGCTGGACGACAAGTTCCAGGATGGGCGCATCCATCTAGCCGCCGAGCTATCCTCCGGAATCGTCGCTTCCGGCCGGCTGGAAGTGAAGGTGACCGACGATTCCGGACGAGCATTGGCCTTGCAGCCAGGCTCGATTACCTTCGCCCCGCGCAGTGAATCGGCAAGTGCCGACATCGTGATTTCCGCTCCGAAGCCATGGGATGCCGAACACCCCAACACCTACACCCTTGAGGTATCGCTCGTGATCGGCAAGACGGTTGCGCAGTCGATCCGGCGACGGATCGGATTTCGCACCGTTCAGCGCGATGGGAACCAACTCCTGGTGAACGGAAGGCCGGTGAAGTTGCGCGGAGTGTGCCGTCACAGTATCCACCCCATCTATGGCAGGGCGGTTCCGCCGGAATTCGACGAGATGGATGCGAAGCTTCTGCGCGCGGGTCACATCAATTTTGTCCGTACTTCCCACTATCCGCCCTCGGAACAGTTCCTGGATGCATGCGACCGGCACGGGATTTACCTGGAAGAAGAGACGGCGGTGTGCTGGTCGAATGTGGAGAATGGTGCATCTTCCGACCCGGAATTCACGACACGTTTTATGGACCAGTTCAGGGACATGATCGGCCGCGACCGCGATCATGCTTCGGTACTGTTCTGGTCGCTGGGCAATGAGAGCCATTGGGGAAGCAACTTCGCGCTCGAGCGCCGGTTTGCCGCCAAGCACGACCCGAGCCGGCCAACGATCTTCAGCTATCCTGACGCAGCTCCGCTGCCGCTGCCCGTCGACATCTACAGCAAGCATTATGCAAGTGTGAACTCGGACCTGAGCAGCAGCACCAACCCCGCGCTGAACGATGAGTTTGCGCATGTCTCGTGCTACAACCTGCCCACTCTGCGGCGCGACCCGGGCGTTCGCGAATTCTGGGGGCAAAGCATCAAGCAGTTCGGCGAGAAATTCATTTCGTCGGACGGCTGCCTGGGTGGATCGATCTGGGCCGGCATTGATGAAATATTTTTGTTGCCGGACGGGCCGGTTGGGTACGGTCCCTGGGGGGTCATCGACGGATGGAGACGGGAGAAGCCGGAATACTGGCTCACTCGGAAGGCCTACTCGCCGATTCGAATTGACGATCGGCCCATCCCGGCCCCTGAAGATGGCGCCCCGCTTGCCATTCCTGTTCGCAATGCCTTCGATCACACCAACCTGAATGAAATCGAAATCCGCTGGTCCCGTGGTTCTGCGGCAAGCCAGAAACTGAAGGTCAACCTGCCGCCGCATCAATCGGGGTATCTTGAAATTCCTCCGCAACCCTGGAAGCCCGGGGACACTGTGCAATTGGATTTCCTCCGCGGCGGCGTGTCGATCGATCAATTCAAGCTGCCCATCGGAATCTCGAAGCCGTCGATTCCCACGCCGAAGCCGGCCCCGGTGAAGCTCGAGAAAAGCGGCGGTCGCGTGGTGGTAACCGGGCCGCGTTTCTCTGTTTCATTTAGTGGGGCGACAGGACTGATTGCCGACGCGCGATTCGACAACCAACCGGTGATTGCCGGCGGTCCCTATGTTGACCTGGGCACGGGTCCCATCGCGACGAATTGGCTCCTGAGGAAATTTGAAGCCGCGGCGGATGGAGATGCGGTGAGGATTCTTACCTCGGGTGAGTTCAAGGATGCAGAGGGGATCGAGAGCTATCCGGTCGAGTTTGAGATCACCATTGACGGAGCGGGCCTGATCACCACTTTGTACCGGCTCCGCGAGGAAAGACAGGGAAAACCGCAAGTCGGTGTCGCGTTCGTGCTGCCGCACACGGTTGAGAAGCTGGCATGGAAGCGCACTGCTCTATGGTCGGTGTATCCCGAGGACCACATCGGCCGGCCGCAGGGAGTTGCCTTGAAACGGCCGGGCCATGCTGAACTCAAGTACGGGGCCAAGCCGGAGTGGCCGTGGTCGGAAGACGTGGGCGACTTCTTTTTATGGGGCAAGGAAGGCCGTGGCCCAGAGGCATCGAACGATTTTCGTTCGATGAAGGAGAATATCTGGTGGGCCTCGTGCATCCTGGCCGGCGGCGCCATCCGTGTGCGCGCGGAAGGCGACGCCGAAATCGCGGCGCGAGCCGGAGTGCTGCCCAATGGGCAAGTCACATTCAGCCTCTATAACTATGTGTCCTATCCCGATCTGGAGTGGGGAAACTACACGGGGCCGGGCAGCGGGCCATCGGTTACGACTCACGAAGTGAAAGTGCGTCTTACCGATTTGCCGGAAGAGGCGTAAGGCGAAGGAGCGCCGGTGGCTCTCGTCGCCGGCGCAACTTCTCCGGGATTGGCTGCAGGATACCGTGGTTTGCTGCCACCAGTTCCGTTTTGGCCTTTCCGGTGGCTGATCGGCCGTCGCAATGGACTCTGGCGCTCTAGAATATTTACCGAATGGTAACTTCAGAGTAGCAGCCGGTCCCGCCTCGGGCGGGGATGATGCTGACCCTTCGCTCAAACCGCCAGTGGCAGGATTCGATTGTAGAGGGTGACAGCAAAGCTGTACTCCGCGGCGGGATTGGATTGCAGCGGGTGCGGAATTGAGTGTATCCAGCAACTGGCTGAGACTCGTTTCCACACCCGTGCTCGCGCAGTGGCTCCTGACGGTGCGAGGTTACTGCTGCTCGCTGTTGACGCTTAGCCGGACGCTGCCGGAGATCACGTCGCCCTTGTGCAGAGTTTTTTGCTCCTGAGACCAGTGCGTGTCGCGCAGGAACACCTCGCTTCCTCCATTGGCGAAGTCGGATACCAGCAACCTCACGCGGTCGCGATCAACCCAGGCGCGCACGGTCTGACGCCCGTCGGAGTCCACGCGCAGGCCCTGGTCTTGTGCGTTGGTGAGTGATGCCCAGAGGATATTGAATTTCGAGCTGCGGAAGTCGTTGGTTCCTTCCGCGGTTGCGTCCAATTCCCAGGGCCACGGTGGGGTCTGGCCCCAAACGGCCGCGGGCCAGGCGGAAGCGTCGCGGAAGGCGCGCGCACTGCCTTCGGGCCGGCCGATTTGTCCATCGGGGTAATAGCTCCACTGGGTCTGATGCTTCCAATGGAGGATATTCGCGGTGGCGGGCGCATCGAACAAGAGCCCGATTTCGCGCACGCGTGCCTCGGCTCCGTTGAACTCAAAGCGGTAGTCCACCGTGAGGCGGCCGGAACCATCGATACGGGCAGTGAAGCTTCCGGAATATTCCGGGTAGCTTCCCTTGGCGCGGATGACAACAGACCCGTCTTCCACTTGCGCCTCCACGTTCGACGCGGCCCAGTTCATCACGGGTGGCTGCAATGTCACATTGGGACCTGAAATCTGCCCGAAGGGGGCAAGTTCCAGCGGCGTTATGGCGAGATAAGGCCCGCCCACCACAGACGCTGTTTGACGCGACTTTCCACCCGCCACCAGCAATCCGGTCTTGCGATCGAATTCCCAGTAGCGATCCTGGGCTCTCACCACGAAGGATTTTTCGCCTTGCTCGAGACGAGCCGCAGAGCTCGATGGTGCGGCGGCAGCCGCCTCAGCGGGCACCGGACTAACCTTGCCAATGGGCAGGATGTACGCGTCTACAAGCTCTCCCCGGTTGAAAAACCTGAGCGTCAAGTCTGGGTGGCCGGGGTCAGGGTGGCTGGGGTCGGAATTGCCGGCGGCCCCTTCCGGCAAGGGTATCTCGATTACACCCTGTGAATTCGGCGGGACATCCGCCGTTGCGGTTCCCTGCGATTGGCCGGAGACCCAGTCGATTTTCAATTCGTTCAAATTGGTGAAGAAATATCGATTTTCGATCGGGATACGCATCCGCCCGCTGGAATCGACAGGGATTGCCTCGTGCTCGCGAATCCGCACCGGGGAGTATGCCTTTTTGACATTCCAGAACTCGGGCTTCTTGCGCAGCCAGGAATCCACGATTCCCCAGGGCCCGTAACCCACAAGCCAGCGGCCATTCTGCGGATCCAGATAGCC
>PLZC01000240.1 GCA_003151985.1 Acidobacteriaceae bacterium | reverse complement strand
AAAAGCGAAGGATGGGGCACCCTGACGTTTGTGGTGGGCTTGGGGGAAAACAGTGAAGGGTGGGCCACCCGCCCACCCCCTCGAATATGGTGTGCACAGCATATTCAAGGGGGTGGGCACAAATAGCCTGCATGGGGTTTCGGAAGGGCATTTCTCATTGCTAGGGATTCTTGTGGCCCGTATTCATCAAACGGCTGATACCCACCGTGTCGGTCCCAGCGATGTCAGGTGCGCCATCGCCGTTCAAATCCAGCACGGTGGCNNCCTCGCAGCAGCGCTATGTCGCCGCCATTAGTGAAATCACCTAGCAGCACGACATCCGTCTTGCCATCACGATCGAAATCCCCCGTCAATATTCCGTTCGTGGCATTCGGGGATGGAATCAAATATGTGGCCGTCGAAAAAGTGTCGTTTCCTTTGCTCAAGTCAACACCCAGGCTGACATAGTTGGTGGTCCCTTGAGTCACATTGGCCGTGTAAAGAATGTCGGAAAGGCCGTCTTCATTCAAATCGGCAGTCGCGAGGTTCGCAAGAATCCCCACCGACCGGCGAATCTTGACTGTAAAAGAACCCTTTCCGCTTCCATCCAGTACATAGAGGTATGAAGGTGTTACAAATTCCTGGGAACTTGGATCGTATGTGGCCGTTGCGGCAGCAAGTCCGGGATTGCCGCTGGAGTTGAAGTCGCCGGGGGCTAGGTCCACGATGCCTTGAATGCTCGATGGGAGGGGAATGGGAGCCTCAAACTGCCCGTTTCCCTTGCCGAGCGCCGTGCCCCAATCGCCAACCAGATCCAGTTTGCCGTCGTGATTCACATCGAGCAGGAAAGCAGACATGTTGAAAGTGCTATCTGACGGCGCGCCCAGCAGTTTGTAGCCGTGGACGGCATCGATAGTGCCATCGCCCCGGCCAAGCAGAACGGCCAGATCGTCACCTGTTGGAAAAGGGGGGAATTCGTTGTTGATGAATCGGCCGCTGCGCGTGACCACGACGTCCAGCTTGCCATCGCCGTTCACGTCGCCAACTGAGATCACGCCACCGCGAACCGGAATCGAGTAAGTGGTGGGCGCCTGCAGATATCCTTTGCCAGTGCCCAAGAAGATGCTCACTGAAGACGGGCAGGTATTGCACAGCGGCTCATTGACCACTGCAAGGTCCGGAATGTTGTCATGGTTGAAATCTCCTTTGGCGATGGAGCCGGGATTTGGCGAAAAACTGATGGAAGGCGCAACGAATCCGCCGTGGCCGTCGCCGTAGGCGATGGTGTACCTCGCGGAGTCACCCAGGGACAGCACATCGAGGATTCCATCGCGGTTGAAATCGGCAAATGCGGCAGAACCGTAGCCGTTGATGGAGGGACCGCCGATGTTATAGATCCTGGGAAAGGTAAAGGTCCCATTCCCCTTCCCGTAATAGACGGCGACCTCAGCAGTGGACGAGCCCGAAGCCACGGCCACGTCGGGAATTCCATCCTTGTTGAGGTCAGCTATATAAATGCTTTCAGTTTCGTAAGGGATCGCCATCGAATTCAAACCGAAACTGGTGGGCAATTTGCCCGCCGAAACGAATGTGCCGTCTCCTTTACCCAGCAAAATCTCCGAATTCAGCTGGGTGACCACGACCAGGTCCTGGCGATGGTCCCGGTTCAGATCGCCTACTCCTACAAATTGTGGAAACAGGTTATAAGTGGCGCTCGGAGTAAAGGATCCATCGCCCTTGCCGAGCAGGATCTGCGTTTCATCTTCACGTGTATAAGCAGAGTAATTATATATCACCAGGTCCGCCTTTCCGTCGCCGTTGAAGTCTCCCACGGCCAGCAGATTCCCGCCGAGCATAGGACCGTAGG
The DNA here is from genome assembly GCA_003151985.1 of Acidobacteriaceae bacterium. GTDB lineage: Bacteria > Acidobacteriota > Terriglobia > Terriglobales > Acidobacteriaceae > Telmatobacter. Next base: position 17,660 of record PLZC01000240.1, on the reverse strand, counting down.
TTGGCCCAGGGCGAAACTTGCCGCCGCCATTGTTCAGAAAGGTCTGCAGGTCCGAGTCATCATATCGGTCGCTTGAAACAACGGCAATGTCAGGTTTGTTATCCCCATTCAGGTCCCGGACAATCACAGACGTCGCGCCGTCTCCTAAACCGTCGCCCCCCAACAGGGTTATAGGAGCCTCGGCCCGGAAAGTCCCATCGCCGTTGCCCAAGGCGATGACGAGGGTAGCGCCCCCAAAGCCGAGAGCCCCGGTAGAGGTGGACACGATGTCGACGTGACCATCGCCGTTCAAGTCTGCTACAGCCATGGCTCCCCAGGGGACGTTGGGAAGGAGCTTTTGCGTGAAAGTTCCATCGCTGTTCTGCAGCATCAACGCGCTTGCTGCGGACCCCGTGGCTTGGATGAGGAAGTCCAGCCGGCCATCGCCGTTGAAATCTGCAACACCGCCGATGGACCTGTTGTACCCTTGTGGAGAGTTAGGACTGACCCGGTGACTGGTTATGAATTGCTGACTTTGCGCTGCCAGTGCAAGGGTGCAAAGCATGACAATTATGGGGACGAGCGTGGTTTTGCGCATTGCGGAAGACCTCCAGGGGAAGTGAAAACTGATTTCCGACTTCACATGATGCCGCTACTGGGACCTCGCATAACACTTCGCGGTTCGACCTTTGTTCGATCCATGCAACAACGCCCAACCAGGCGGCTTGAGGATCAAGGAAGCACCTTCTTCTGTGAGTCCGATCGAAGGTTTCGGGTTGAAGGAAGCCGATCCGGAGAAGACGGCAGTGATCGTGTGCGTCCCGGCGGTGAGCAATGATGTGGTGAGCTTTGAACGGCTGAGCCGCCCGGCTCGCCGTTACGTACGAAGGGCTTTATCGTCATAGTCGTCGATGGATCAAGGAAGTCCTGACCGGTCGTGCTGTCCATTCTCACATCCTAATGTCCTTGATGATTGTCCGTGGGAATCCCATGTGCGGAATAACGCGAGAACAAAAACGCCCCATACATAGTATCATGTCCCCCTCGCGATTTGAAAGCCCGAATCGCGGTTCGAAATGCTGATCGCGCCCAAGGCTCGGCTGTATTCAGGAACTCCGGATCTCCGCACCTGATTACAAGGAATGACCGTAAGAAGTGCACACGAGCCGGGTGCCCCATCCTTCGCTTTTTTCTAGCGAAGGGTGGGAAACCACAGACCTAACCCGGGGGTGTTTCCCTAGTCCCTAGTCCCTAACCCCTGCCCCCTGATCCCAACCCTTTTGCATATAATTTCCCCCTTCCGGCGCACACTATTTACAGGAGATTTAGAAATGCCCAAAACAAACACGGCAGAACTCACTTTGGTAGAATCCACCCCAGCCCCGGCCCCCGTTGCCACCCCGGTCCCGGCCTTCGACCCCCATCCCCTGCAAACCAGGCCCGCGTACAAGCGCTGCATGGCCGCCTGGCAGCGCACGTTCAATAAAGCGCTGGAAGGAACCGAAGCCAACGACATAGACAGGGTCTTGGCCGCGGACGAAGCGGGAGAGTCGTATTGCAAAGCCATGCCCCTTCTTTCCGGCTACGAAAACATCCGCGACTACATCGCCTGCGCAGCGCACGGCATGCTCATCGGCGCCATTCGCCCTTACCGCAGCTCCCAGGTCCTTTACGCGGCGCAACTCGCGCTAGCCACCTTCAATTGCGAGCCCAAATCCCGAAAATCCGCATGACCCCCTCCCCCTCCCCCTTCGGGACCCGCTTTTTCGACACAAGCGCGCTAATAAGTCGCAAAGAATGAACAACTTGTAAATTTTACATAGGAAAGTCAGCAATCTGTGCGAACAGATTTAGGCCGTTTTTGAGCCAAAAATCCCCTATTTACGCTGCTTCTGGAAGACTTCAACCCTTGGGAAGCAGCCGCTCCAGCGCCGCAGGATCGCCTTCGACGACCAGGCCGGCGGCCTTGGCCTCGGAAAGCCGCAGCTTGCCGGCAAGCACGCCTACCAGAAGTTGGGCTGCTCCGGTCAGCACCAGGTCAGGAGATTCCGCGCCGCCGATCCGAGTATGGATTTTGCCCCCGCCCGCCTCGATGGTGAGAACGTTCCTGGCATCGCCGCCTCCCGCGAGCAGAATGGTCACCGGAGGCCCGTCAGGGTTGCGGTCGTGGAGAAATTGGCGGACGGGAAAGCTGAGCCAGTGAGTACAGAACGCATCGCCGGCCGCCGGCTCGGCCATGAGCGGTGCGCCCCAGGCGCCCAGCAACAGAAGCACCGGCTCCAGTTCCTTGCCGCGTTCGGTGAGATGGAAAAGAGTAATGGCCACCGGCGGCTGGGCTGCCTCTCGACGAACCACCCCGTCTGCCTCCAAACGCCGCAACCGGGCGGCCAGCAGATTGGTGGCGATTCCGGGCAAGCCGGTCTGCAAATCGGTATAGCGACAGGCACCCCGGAGCAGCAATTCTCTAATGATGAGCAGTGCCCAGCGATCTCCGACGACGTCGAGAGCTTTTGCCAGCGCGCAATATTGGCCGTAGGTTCGGTCGGCGCTCACCGGGTGATTATAACCCTTTACTTTATTTTATCAAATTATCACTTGATATTTTCAAATGCGCAGTTTAGATTCTCTACCACGGGATTCCCGTCAGGAGGTTATTCGTGCCAAATCCGGTAACACATTTTGAAGTACTGGGGAAAGACGCAGCCGCGCTCCAGAAGTTTTACAAAGGAGCATTTAATTGGAACATTCAACCCGCGATGCCAAACTATGGCATGGTGATGCACGGCGATGGAAAAGGCATCGACGGCGGTGTCGGCGCCACGATGGATGGCAGTGCCGGTCATGTGACCTTTTATGTTGAAGTTGCGGATATTGCAGCCAGCCTGGTTACGATCGGAAGTCTCGGCGGACGCACGGTTCAGGAGCCTATGGATGTCCCCGACGGCCCCAAGATTGCATTGTTTGCCGATCCGGAAGGGCACGTCGTCGGGTTGGTGCAAGCCGGCACGGGGAATATGTAAGGCCGCTGGCTGCAGAGGCGTAACAACAAGGCGGGCGCGTATCCTCGCAGGTGCGCGCCTGCCAACATAGCCGCTATCTTCCGGTTCCGCCAACAGTCATTTTGTCCAATTTAATAGTAGGCATGCCGACGCCNNACGGGGACGCTCTGGCCATCCTTGCCGCAGGTGCCTATGCCTTCGTCGAGTTTCAGATCGTAGCCGACCATGGAGACGTATTTGAGAGCTTCGGGGCCGTTGCCGATGAGGGTGGCGTCGCGAACCGGGGCAGTAATCTTGCCGTCTTCAATGAGATAGGCTTCCGAAGCGGAAAAGACAAATTTACCGTTGGTGATATCCACCTGCCCGCCTGCGAAGTTGACCGCGTAGAGGCCGTGCTTGACAGAGCGCAGAATGTCTTCAGGCGAGTCGTCGCCGGCCAGCATGTAGGTGTTGGTCATGCGGGGCATGGGGATGTGCTGGTAACTCTCGCGGCGGCCGGAACCTGTGTTGGTTGTGCCGGTTAGCCTGGCCGAGAGCTTGTCGGTGAGGTAGCCGCGAAGCACGCCGCCCTCGATGAGNNGCAGAGGTCTTCTTGCGGTTGAAGTCGGCCTCAAGGCCGTGACCAACTGCCTCGTGGAGCAGGATTCCGGGCCATCCGGGGCCCAGAACCACTTCCATTTCGCCAGCCGGAGCGGGAACGGCGCTGAGTTGCAGAACGGCTCCGCGGGCCGCCTCGCGGGCCAGGTTTTCCGGGCTTTTGGAGCCAACGAACTGGTCGAGCCCTGCCCTGCCGCCGCCGCCTGCAGAGCCCCTGGTGGTGATTGCACCATCCCTGGCAATGACGGAGACGCCAAGACGGCAAAGGGGTTGCGTATCGCTGGCCAGCGCACCATCGGATGCGGCGACGAGGATGCGGCGCAACTCCTCACTGTAGTTTGCCCGAACCTGGATGATGCGGGGGTCGAAGGCGCGGGCAGCGCGATCGGCTTTCAGGATGAGCTCAAGGCGCGCGGCGAGGTCCAGATCATAGCCGCCGAGCGGAACCGGATAGAGATCCGCTGCGGGAGCTTCTGTAAATCCCTGCACCGGCTGCTTGGCCGGTCCCGAGGCAATGAGCGCGGCGGTACGCGCTGCGTGGAGCAGGCGCTCCGCGCTCAGATTGTCGGTGTAGGCGTAGCCGGTGCGCTCACCGGAGAGGACGCGGATGCCGCAGCCGGCGCTGGTTCCCTGGCTGGCAGATTTGACGATCTGCTCGTCCACACCCAGCGCAGTGGCCGTGACCGATTCGAAGTAGAGGTCGGCATAGTCGCCGCCCGCGGAGAGGGCTTCTCCCAGGCAGCGATCGAGCAGGCGCTCGGTGATACCGAATTTGTCAAAAAAGTAGCGCTTATGGCTTGGGTGCGGGGAAGCAGCCGGAATAGTCATCACAGTTCAAGTTTACGCTGGTTGGGCACAAGGCGCTTTGTCACTGCCGAAGGGGCGCGGCCGTGTTAAATTCGTCCCATGAAGAAAATTTTTGCAGCTGCCCTTTTGTTGATGGTTTTTGCCATGCCAGCATTTTCCGCCGAGAAGCACCATCATAGCCACCACCACCACCATCATCATCACCAACATAAGGCGTAAGTGCGCTGAGAATATATTTTGGCCGCGGGACCGGCAGTCCGGCCCGCAACCAGGCAGGTATGCTTTTATCAGGAATCACCCTATGTCAGATTTGGACGATCTCCGTTATCCCATTGGCCGATTCAGCGCTCCAGCGACAAGCCTGGGCGGCATACGCGCGGCGCATATCCAAACACTTCGTCTGCTGCCTGAGCGCCTGACGGCCGCGGTTAACGGCCTGAGCGATGCGCAACTCGATACGCCATATCGGGAGGGAGGCTGGACGGTGCGGCAAGTGGTGCATCACGTGGCAGACAGCCACGCCAACTCCTATATTCGCTTCAAGCTGGCCCTCACCGAGGATTGGCCCACGATCAAGCCCTATGACGAAGCTGCCTGGGCTAACCTTGCGGATAGCCGCCAATTGCCGGTGGATGTCTCCTTGGAAATGACCTCGGCGCTACATGGGCGCTGGGTGGCGCTACTGGAATCTCTTTCGGACGATGACTTCCGCAAGGGGTACGTGCATCCCGAGCGGGGCCGCCAGGATCTTGTCACGGGACTGGCTCTCTATGAATGGCACTCGCGGCATCATACTGCGCACATCACCAGCCTGCGTGCGCGTATGGGCTGGTAGCCCCAAGCATGGCAGCCAGCGAAACTGCGACACCTTCCGGCCTGTTGGCCCAAAAAATTGAAGAGTACCTGGCGGACCACCCGGCGGCAGCGCTGCTTGAGGATGGCCGCGTCCTGTTCGACATGCGCAGCGCCCGCTACGCAGTGAACGAGTCGCACGGCCGGTGTCTTCTGCAACTTTGGAGCGAGGAGCGCAACCTGATCCGGACCGTTGTGGAGCTACAGGAGCGTGCGCAATGCCTGCGGCTGATGACCCGCCGCATGGGCCAAACGAAACCTCAAGCCCTGGAACTTGTGCCCACCAGCGACCGGCGCACTCCGACTGCCCGTGACGCAGCGCGGCGCAACTACCAACGCCTGGTTGAGCGCGCGCTGACCAGGAAATTTATCGGCTCCAAGGTGGATGGATTACGCACCGCAATGGATCTGGAGCACAGCTTTGGTCCAGCGTATGTGCGCGGGCGGCTGGTGCGCGGAACCGCGGCAGACGCGGTGATTGGAGTGGGCGAGGCAGAGTCGTCGGCTGTTGTAGACGGCATTCTGACGCTGGGGATTCTGTGGCTGGATCGTTGCCGGCAAAATGGCGATGGACGGCGACACTTTGGCGGGCTGAAGGTGATTGTGCCCGCCGCAGCGTGGCGAACCACGGCGGAGCGGATGGCATGGATGAATCATGCGGCGGCCAATTTTGAGCTTTACACGCTCGACGAACGCAGCGAAGAGCTTGAGGCGGTGGATTTTCGCGATACCGGAAACCTGGAATCGCGATTGGTGCATGCGTTTTCAGCCGCGGCGGCCATTGAACGCTGCCAAACGGGGCTGGACCGAATGCTGACGCTGCTGCCGCCGGCCGCAAAGGCGCGGGTCGAGGTGAAGGCGAGTTCAGCCACTGAAGTGGGGCTGCTGCTGCATGGGCTGGAGTTTGCGCGGGTGCGGCACGGCTTCGTGGCCAAGTCCTTTGCCGGGCAGGACGAGATCACGTTTGGCGCGGGGGCTAACGAGACACCGCTTACCGAAGAAAACGAGGCGCTATGCCGTGACCTTTGTTCGAGGCTGTTTTTAAGCCGGCATGCGGACGGTGCGTATACCGATCCGCTGTTCCGGCTGCAACCGGAGCATTGGCTGGAATCCCGGCTTCGCAGCGAAATTGCTGATTTGCTTCCGGGGTTGCGTCGGGACATGCTCTATACCCAAGTGCCGGCACTCTCGGTTGGCGACCGCGGCCTGCTTGACATGCTCACCCTGGATTGCGACGGGCGGTTGGCAGTCATTGAATTGAAAGCCGATGAGGACCTGCACCTGCCGTTGCAGGCGTTGGACTATTGGATCCGGGTACGCGCGCTGAACGACGATCGGCAACCGGGGGTAGGCAACGGCGGCTGCAGGGCGGTTTCGGCCTTCGAGCGGCAAGGCTACTTTCCCGGCGCAGAGGTTTCGCCGCTGGCGCCGCGCCTGCTGCTCGCAGCCCCGGCGTTGCGGATTCATCCGGCCAACGAGCCGGTGCTTCGTTACTTCTCTCCCCAGGTGGAGTGGGAACTGATTGCAGTGAGCGAGCATTGGCGGCGGGAGTTGAAGGTGGTTTTCCGGAAGCGGGCCGGGGACGCCCGGCCCTTTTAAGAAACTGCTTAGTGCACGTCCGTCATGGCTGCGTTGAGTCCCTGGAAGATGGCGGCGAATTTTCCGCTTTCGGCGGCGAAGCGGAGGCCCTTCACGTTGTCCACACAGATTTCGGGCGGCGTGGGTTGAGTCTTCAAAATCTTCATTACCTCGGCAATGAATTTGTCCAGAGGCATGGCGCGCGCATCGGAGGCTCCTCCCATCAGATCGGTAGCGACGTAGGGAGGGATGAGTTCGAGAACCTCGGTGGTGGTTGCCTTGAGTTGATAGCGGAGGGAAAGAGTATAGGAGTGGATCGCGGCCTTGGTGGCGCAATAAGTGGGAGTAAGTGCCAGGGGAAGGAAGGCCAGTCCGGAGGAGACGTTCATGATGGTGGAACTGGGCTGCTTTTGAAGGTGGAGCAGCAGCGCGGCCGTGAGGCGGATGGGCCCCAAAAGGTTAGTGGCGACGGTGGCTTCCGCGTCGGCCAGATCGTCCTGCTGGGCGAGCAGCTTTTCCGGGCGCATGATGCCGGCATTGTTGATGAGCACATTGAGCGTGGGGTATGTGGCGGTTGCCTCAGCGGCAAAGGACCGGATGGCGTCGCGGTTCTCTATATCTAGGGTTAGGGAATTCATGCCGGCGTTGGCGGCAACGGTCTCATCAAGAGCCTGCTTGCGGCGGCCGGCAATGACGACCTGGTTGCCCAGCTTGTGAAATGCCTCAGCGAGTCCGCGTCCAATGCCGGAGCCTCCGCCGGTGATGAGGATGGTGTTGCCGGTGGGATTCATGGGGATTTCTTACCTCCAGAGCACATCATAGAAGCTGCAGGAATTGGATGTCTTGGAAATTTGACGGTGGCACTCTTTTGCTTATGGGCAATGCACAAATCGCAGTCCGGATCGCCGGGCGGAATGGCAGGTGAAGCTGGCAGCACCAATAACGTTTGCGATCTGCGAAGATAGTAGAGGTCGCCCGGAAAGCATCCTAGACTCTGGGCAGTGTTGCCCAGGGTAAACTTGCGATGCGTCGTGTTGCACTTATTTATAACCCGGCTTCGGGACAGCACTCCGCGCGACGGGCGGGGGCAGTTGAGGATGCGCTTGCCGTGCTTCGCGGTGCGGGCATCGCGGTCGAAGCCTTTGAATCCAACACAGCGGAAAAGGGCGCGGCTTATACGCGGGAAGCCGTGCGCCAGGGCTTTGACACGGTGATAGCCTGCGGCGGCGACGGCACTGTCCATGAGATTCTGCAGAGCCTGGTAGGCACTGATGTGGCGCTCGGCGTGGTTCCGCTGGGTACAGCCAACGCGCTGGCCGCCGACTTGGGCTTGCTTGGCTCTCCGGCAAAAGTGGCGCGCATTCTGCTCGAGGCAACTCCGGTGCGGGTTCCGGTGGGCCGCATCCACTACCAGGACAGTGCCGGCAATCCCGGCTCACGGTTCTTTACGGTCGCGGCGGGAATGGGGGCGGACGCGTTGCTGATGTCGCGGCTGGATACGCGGCTCAAGCGGCGCCTTGGCTACATTCTCTACCTTGTGGAGGCACTCCGCATCTGGGCTACCCACCCGTTCCCGTTCTTCGAGGCGGCCTTCACAACCAACGGAAGCGATGCCCGGCGCGTGGAAGAGGTGTCGCAACTCATCGCAGTGCGGGTGCGGTCGTTTGGGGGAGTGGTGCGAAAACTGGCGCCCGGCGCTACGCTTCACAACGGCAGCTTGCGCCTGGTGGCCTTCAGGACGCGTAGCCGCCTGCGTTACCTCAAGTTTCTGCTAGCAGTTGTCGCCGGCCGGCACACCTTTTCCCGCGAGATTGAACTTGTGGATACTTACTCGGTGGAGTGCCGGGCCTGCAATGGGTCAGAGATTCCGATCTTGGTGGAAGCGGATGGGGAAGTTCTGGGTTCTTTGCCGGCCAGGATCGAGGTCGTGCCTGAGGCGCTGACCTTGCTGATTCCCTCCCACGCTGAGCCGTGATCAATGGGCAATTTGCGCAAAGGCAAACTGGAGAGGGGTCCGCGGCCCCGCTTGCCAACCATTCCTTTGACCAGATTCATGAAACTGATATATATGAGCCGTAGAATGTTTGCCAGGCGACGTGATTCATATCACATATTCCTGGGAGAAAGTGAGGGAATATGAGTTATGCGATGAATTTCGGCGGTTTTGAGCCATAAGTTGATCAAATCAGGCTTGCTTTTCGCCTTACGCGCCTCTTCGCAAGGAGGATCCCCCGACGTGGATAGCCAGGTTCATGAGAATATCGCAGCGCAATCATTGAAGTATCCCGAACGCGTCCATTTTGATACGTGTCAAGTGTTAATGCGTACGTTGAGCCAGAGGACCGATTTTTCTCAGGACACCACGCGCCTGTTGGAATCGCGCGAAGAGAGTCTTCGGTTCGCTAGAGGCTCCGTGAGAGGACTCGCTTTAGAGGCCGCAATGGCCCTTTGCCTCTATTTCCTATGGGAAGTTGGACACCTGTTCCGTTAACGATTCTCGGGCCGCTAAAACTTGCATAAAAGGGCAAGAATTGGCGCAAAGAGCAGTGTTTCCTGGCTCAAAAACCGGGCGAAACTTGGGTTCGGCGGCAAATACCTGGCGCCCAAAAAGCAACACCGCCTGAGTGGTCACTACCGCAGCACCCTGACCGGTCAAATCGTTTACGGCAAGCCCAAGCTCTAGCACGAAAACCTGATCATTTATCTCTCCAATTGCGCCACATGCATTGAAGCCTGAGGACCGGATGCTGTCGCAGTGACCCCTCCAAGTCCACACTGACTCGCGCGCTTGCAGCATCGCTCTTTCTGAAGGCTCACACCCCCTCCTGGACCCCTCGATATATTCACAGCGACTTTGAGATGCCTATGAATCGAGGGTGCATTCTCGCGTTGCGCGGGTGAGCCCCTCATAGGAGTATCCTCAAAGCCATATCAGCTCTCTCAGTTCAATGTTCGATGACGGTCAGCGGGCGCAGGATGGCGCCGCCTTCATTCAACAGCAACCATGTCAACGGGCAGGTCCTCCGAAAAGAGCGATCCCAAAAATTGGCGCGACGGACTCTGCCGGAAGGAGTTCCTCACATGAAGTCACTTAGTCTCTTTTTCGCAGCCACGCTCGCAGCCGCGACTGTACTCCCTGCTATTCAGGCGGAGAATCCGTCTGTTCAGGCGCCATCCAAGCTTCCAGCTGGAATGTTTAGAACATTGGGAAATCAGATCATTGACAAGCACGGTAATCCTGTTCGCCTATCTTGCGTTTACTGGCTCGGAATGAACGTCAAGGATGGCCATCTAATTAACATGAGTGCGCCATTCAAAGGCATTCAGGCGAATATGGATGCCATCGCCGCTACCGGGTTTAACTGCGTTCGCATCGATTTCAATAACATAACCCTGCACGATGATGGAGCCCCTGCGCTCCTTTCGGAATTGGACCAAGTAGTTGCAGCGGCCGCCAAGGCAAACCTCCGCGTCATCATCAACGATCATAGTAACGAGGGATTGCGCGGAACTGTTCCCGATGTCTCTTGCACCGCACAGCAGGCAAACGGGCTCTGGTACGATGTTGGCGGCGCCACGGATGGAACGGATGGCTGCAAGAATCCCGGACACACTACGCAAGATTTATTTCAAAGCGATTGGGTTTCGCTTGCGTCCCGCTATGCCCACAATGACACTGTCATCGGGTTCGACCTCTGGAACGAGCCCATTGGCAGTCACGGCCACTCGCTGTGGGGAGGCGGCTCCGACCGCGATATACATCGCATGTTCCAAAGCGTAGGATCGGCCCTTCTTTCCAAAGACCCCAGCAAGCTGATTTTTGCTGAGTGTCCGCTCGCTATTTACGATCCGGCCACGCTTTACGACGGCGCCACCGTTGGAAGCGCTCCCTGGGGAGACTGCACGGGCGTCAAGAAACTGCCTGTAGTGTTTACCGTCAACGGCCAAACGATCAAAAACAAGGTGGTTTACGATGTCCATCTCTACTCAAATGCCGTCGATGATTACGTTCGCCTGTTCGGCCCCAGCAACAGCCCGACCGCGATCAAGGCCATGAATGAGTCTTTTGGATTTTTGGAATTCCAAAACATTGCCCCCGTCTTTGACGGGGAGAGCGGAACAGGTTTTCAAAAAAATCCGGACGATGAGGGGTGGGCCGATATGTTGGTCAAATACCTGAATGGGGAACTCGGTTCCGTGGGTGGACCGGCCTTTTCAGGAAACCAGCAAGGAATGGGCATCGCCTGGATGTCATGGAACACGCCATTTACCAAAGAAGGCGACGACGATCTTGGAATCCTCAACCTGGATGGCTCAAGAATAGAAAAGCAGCTCAAAATTGTGAAACCACTTCTCTATTACCCGCGACCGAAAGTCTCATCCAAAGCACGCACACTTTCATCTCGCAAGGAATTGAACAAAGGAAATTGAGGGGCCCTTTCGCTCGCTGCGAGCTTGACAAAGATCTCGAGTTCAAAGTAAAGTTCTCGCAAATGCACATATGACGTGCATTTGCACAGCAAGGTATGGGTCTATGGGCTCAAATCCAGATCAGCTGAGATGCCGAATTCAAGCTCCGGTCTCGGTCCTCGCCCGATTAAAGGATCAAAGACATGTCAATCATTGAACTGCAGATCAAGTACCGAGTATCTCGGAGGGTTTAAGTGACCGCATCGGCGATTGGCAATCCCACCCGTCGCGTTAAGGTCGCGGCTGGGTTGTTCTGGGCGGACTATACCGCGCTCGGAGCGCAAGTGCAGGATTTGGAGGAGGGTGGGGCAGACTGGGTTCACATTGAAGTGAGGGACGGCGTCTATATGCAGTTTGCAATGCCGCGCGGAGGATTGGATATTATCGAAGCCACGCGGCAAAGCACTAAACTCGAAATCGAAGCTCAATTGCAAATGTATCGTCCCAACCAGGAAGTCTTTCGACAACTCGCAGACGCAGGAGTCAATCTCATCTCGCTGCCCATTGAGACGATGGGTGAAACCATCGTCGAGAACATGATGTTCATTAAAGAGTTGGGGTTGAAGGTTGGCGTATGGGCATGGGAAGGGTTGCCGCTTGTCTTCTTTGAGCAATTGATTCCTTATGCGGACATCATTGAATTTGAAACGTGGTATCCCTTTTGGCAGCCGCCGCAAACAGGCCGCAGTCCGCATGTTGTGCATGCGAATTTTGAGAAGTACATGAGGACCTTGCATGACATGATTGCGGCGCAGGGACTGGAACAAAAAATTGACCTGATGATGGATGGCGGACTCAATGTTGGTAATGTCTCCAAGTTCGTCGGGGCGGGCATGACAGTGGGTGAATTTTCCTCACCGCTCTTGAAGGGGCCCGGCGGTAAACTGAAACCCGGCACCGGTGAAATTCCTGCGGCAGTCCAGAGCCTGCGACAAGCTTTGGATGAAGCCGCGGCAATGTACCGCACCGACACAGGATTGAAGTCTTGAAAGATCGCTCGGAAACCATTGGTATTGGCCTCGTCGGATACGGAATGATAGGCAAGGTACACGCGCTTGCCTATCACGATATTCCCCTCATCTATCCTGGCTTGCTTCCCCGCCTCAAACTCGCCGCGGTTTGCACAACGAACGAGCGGTCGGCGCAAAGCGCAGCACAGGACGGCGGATTCGAAGGTTGGGCGACGAGCCTTGAAGCGCTCCTCTCGCGCGAAGATGTGGATGTGGTGGACGTTTGCTCCCCTAATTTCGCGCACCGCGAAATTATTCTCGCCGCGTTGCGCGCGGGCAAACATGTCATCGTGGATAAACCTCTTGCGCGCAACGCCATTGAAGCGCAAGAAATTGCTGAGGCTACCACGTCCAAAGCTCGACTCGGGATGATATTCAACTATCGCTTTGTGCCGGCATTGTTGCTGGCACAAAAAATGATCGCCGATGGCGCACTCGGTGCGATCTATCATTTCCATTTCGATTATTTGCACAGCGGTTATCAGAATCCAAATCGCCCGATGAGCTGGCGATTGCGGCATGCGCAATCCGGCGGCGGCGCGCTGGTGGATTTAGGTTCGCACATTATTGACCTCGCGCGCCACCTGCTCGGCGAGTTTGCCGAACTCGACGCTACGACGAAAACATATGTCACCGAGCGCCCGGTGGCAGCTAATTCTTCCAAACGTGAACCAGTCGATGTAGATGATGCGGCGTGGCTTCAGGCGAAGATGCAGAGTGGCGCGCAAGGCACGCTCTTTGTTACGCGCTTTGCAACTGGTGCAGTGGACGATATGAATGTACACATTTATGGCGAGCGCGGTGCCTTGAAATTCAGTCTGCAGGACGGGAACGTACTGAATTATTTTGACGCGCAGGCTAAATCCGCGACGCAAGGTTGGACGCGCATCCAGACCGGAACGCAGTACGAAGGCGCAGCCGTGCCGCCGCCACGCAGTATTCTCGGCTGGAATCGTACCCACACCGAAAACATCTATCAAGTATTGCGTTCGCTCGCGCATAACCAACACATCGCACCTGACGTGACTGATGGTTTGCGCGTCCACCAACTTATTGACAAAGCTTATGAGGCCGCTGCGTCCACCCATTGATAAGGACTGCATTGATGACGAACGAATGGTTCCTCGGCATTGACCTCGGTGCAAGCACGTACAAGTGCGGACTAATTTCGCCCGAATGGGAAATCGTCGCGCGCAGCGAAGCACCCACACGCGCACTAGAGGGCCCCGTGCAAGCTGCCGACCGCATCGCCGCGAGCACGCGCGAGGTTTTGAGCCGTCTGCCTGCTGACGCGTGCGTAACGCGTGCGGGCATTTGCAGCCCAGGTCCGATTGCGCACCTTACGGGAATGATTGTTGACCCGCCAAACCTGACGGGCTGGCGCGACGTGCCGTTTGCCGCGATGTTGGCCGAGCGACTCGATCTGCCGGCGACACTTGAGCACGATGCGAAAGCCGCCGCGCTCGCCGAATTTCATCTTGGCGCGGGACGCGGTTCCCACTCGATGTGCCTCATCATCGTCGGCACGGGCATCGGCGGGGCGATGATTGTGGATGGCAATCTGTATCGCGGCGAGCAGAGTGCGGCAGGAGAAGTGGGGCACTTTACGGTGAACATGGACGGACCGATTTGCACTTGCGGTTCCCAGGGATGCGTCGAAGCATATGCGTGCGGTCCCGCGATTATGAACGCGTATATGTATGCTACGCGCAAGAAAGTGGAATCGGCTGAGGAAATTGTGCGCGCTGCACAGGCAGGCGACGAAATCGCAAAACGTGTTTTTGAGCGCGCGGGACGGGCCCTGGGCGCAGGAATCGCCACCATCGCGATGACAATGGACATCAGCACATACGTCTTGTTCGGCAGCGTCATCAAAGCCGGCGAACTGTTGCTCGCACCTGCGCGCGCGGCGGTGCCCCGCAACTCCTACCACTCGATTGCGACTCGCGTGCGGATTCTCACCGCTGAACTCGGAAACGACGCGGGGATTCTGGGCGCGGCGTGGGGCGCGAGGATAGCGGATTGCAATTGCGTCTAAGGACCCAAGGAGCTTCTCGAATGGCCCCAATACAAAACATAATGGTACCCGTTTTTATGGGCGAGGGACGTCTCGAAATGCAAGAGCGACCAATGCCGCAAATCAAAAATCCCGACGACGTGCTGTTGCGCGTTGAAGCATGCGGCTTGTGCGGTACCGATTTAAATATCCTTGCCGTGCCGCCCGCGCACAAAGCCGAAGTCGGGACAGTACTCGGTCACGAATTCATCGGCACGGTCGAAGCGGTAGGCGCGGGCGGGAAATACGTGCGCGAAGGTGACCGCGTCGTCATTGCGCCGCGCTTGCATTGCAATCAATGCCGCTATTGCCGGCGCGGCTTGGCGAACCAATGCGAAGACTACAAGACGCTCGGCATTCATTTGGACGGTGGACTTGCGCCCTACGTCGTCGCGCCCGAACGCGCGCTGTACAAGATTTCGCGCGATGTTGCGCTGGACGACGCGGTATTCGCTGAAGTGCTGTCGTGTGTATTTGGCGGCACCACGCGAGTCCAGGTCAACGCAGGAGAGAGTGTCGTGATTCTCGGTGCGGGCCCCGTCGGTCTGTTGTTTGGCATGGTCTATCGCGCCAGCGGCGCGGGAAAAATTATCGTCACCGATGTTGCACCGTTCCGCCTCGCGGTTGCAAAACAGAACGGCGCCGATGTTGTCATCAATTCGCGTGAACAGGATGTCGAGGCGATTGTCAAAGAAGAATCTGCACTCGGCGCGGATATTGTGGTGGACGCAGTCGGCTCGTTGCTGCCACAAGCGTTGAAACTCGCGCGTCGCGGCGGGCGCATCGTGTCGTTCGGACTCCAACCGCACGCACTGCCACCTGTGTCCCAATACCTCATCTCGCGTTATGAATTGACCGTGCAAGGTGCGTTCGGCGGAGCGAATCATTTCCCTGGTGTGGTGCAGATGTTGGAGAGCGGGATGATTCATCCTTCGACGCTCATCACACATCGCGTCGCGGCGGCAAATGCCCACGAAGCATTCAATGCAATGCGCGCGGGCGAGACGATGAAGGTGATTGTGACGCACGATGAACAATCCCGGTAATCGCCGGCACCGTTTGACCCCCGTTCTAGGAGTTGATAGACTGACTATGCGGGGTGGAGCAGCCCGGTAGCTCGTTGGGCTCATAACCCAAAGGTCGCTGGTTCAAATCCAGCCCCCGCAACCATTTAAATCAATCAGTTACGAGGTTCGAGCTTCGAAAGCGCAGGTCCAATAAAGGTCCATTAAGAACTGCGCTCCNNGGCCGAAGCGCCATGCGAACGACCTTGCTGTTCGCGTCGCGCTTCGATTTCATCAGCGCGTTCCCATAAACGTCCATCGTCGTGCCGATGCCTGCATGGCGCATCAGCTTCTGTTGAACACCAATGGGTGCCCCTGTGTCATCCAGCCACGACCGATAGGTGTGGCGGAATGTATGCCNNCAGGACGAATGTAATCCTGCTGGATGGGACTTGCATGAAAGCACCGGTCGGTGATGGGGCTTGGGAAGACCCAATCTCCCGGCGTCTGCCTGCACTGAGCCTTCCAGTTCAGCAGAACGGCAGCGAAGTCCGAGTCCAACGGAAGTTCATCTTCCGAGCATTCGGTCTTCACGGGGCCCGTCCGGCCATTCACCGCCCCGATTTTGACCATCATGGTGAGACGGTCAAAGTCGATGCGGGACCACCTCAGCGCCAGGATTTCGCTGACTCGAAGTCCCGTGCAGATGGCAACCAGAACCATGGTACGATACGGCTCCGGAATGAAAGAGACCAGGGTCAGGCATTGATCAGTTTCAAGGACGATCGGCTTCTTCGCCCTCCTGCTGATTCCCCTTACTTCGACCGAGTCCATCGGATTGCGCTCGATGGGTACGAGTTCCCACAACATCGCTTTTTCAAAGAGCCGATGCATGAGAGCCTTGATGTGCCCCTTTGTCTTGGGGGCGGCATCCAGACTCCGCAGCCACTCCTGCACCTTTGCCGGCTTCACTTCCGGGATGGAGCACTTTCCCCACCTCGGCCGAATATGGACATCCAGCATGGAAAGGTAGGAACTCGCGGTCGAGTAGGCCAATGCTTCCGCATTGAACTCCTCATCATTTTCGACGGCACCAATTCCCGGGGCCCGGCCCTTCGATTCGCGAAGCCGCTCCTCGGTGATGTAGCTTTCAATCAGTGCGCCGAATGTTGATCCGCGGGCTTCCTCACTTTCCCGGCTCGCCTTCAGTCGACACCCGTCTGCCGCCTTCAATGCCTGGGATCTGGTCTTGAATTTATCGGCGTTGCCGATGACCATGCTTTTGCGAATGCTTTTCCCCTGAGGGTTCTCTTCGCGCCAGCGGTAAACCCAGACTGCTGAACCATGGGACCGAGGACTCAATTCCACGGTCCCACCTTGATAACGTGATCGCCTCACTAGTTCGCGTCCTTTCCGTTAGGCGAACACGGATGGCGATGTGAGTTTACCTTGGCGCGCAGCCAGGCGTCCAACTCCGAGGGATAGAACTTCCACGTCTTACGGCGAACGCCGGACGCGGGATGGGCAGGAATGTCTCCCTCGCGCGCCATACGTTCGACTGTCTTCGGATGAAAACCGACATAATTGGCGGCTTCCCTTGTGTCGAGAGGCAGTTCATAACCGAGGTCCCGGGCCCGGCAGCGCTCGGTGAAGCGGGTGAGGTCACGAGAAGTGGGCAAAACATTTTCGACTTGCGAAATGCGCCGGCGTTGGTTGACGGCGAACGGCGGCTGGGCCGTGACGCCAGAAGCAGTGGGTTGAGTATTATGGTTGGAATTCAGCATCAGGTTGGTCTTTCTCCTTTAGTAAGCGACTCAACTGCGAGAACGCTTCGCTTTCTGCGCTCCGCCGCTGAGCCTCGCTTCGGGCCCGCATCCATAGATATGTGGATAGCGGGTCTTTTTTAGTTCTTTGCATTGTTTCTGCCTCCATGGCTTTTTCCTCTGCCGCGTTACGGCGGTCAAATGCCAAATTTAGAAGGTATCCAACAGCGAGGCCTGGAGCGCCCATCAGCAAAGCGACACACGCGGCACGAAGAACTCCCTCTGCATCCGTTCGTTCTCCCAGGCACCTCTCCCACGAGTTGTTGAGGAGTTCGGTGCCCTCGGCTGTGAGAGACATGTCTTTCCGTTGGCGAGTGGAGGACTCCGCACGCGTGATCAGCTGCCAGGATTCGAGGCGCTGGAGCGCAGAGCGTATTCCCCCTGGCTGCAAGCCGGCGCGCTGCTGAAAGGCATACAGCGAAGTGAGGCCCGCCTTCCCGATCAGGGCCATGATGAAGAACGTGAGTTTTCGGCAAGCGTGCGTG
>PLZC01000133.1 GCA_003151985.1 Acidobacteriaceae bacterium | reverse complement strand
TGCCGGGATTGCTACCAGGCGCGCAAGGGCAGCGGTGGTGGTGGCGGCGGCAGTTCTCGTGGCCGTGGCCGTTTCTAGTCTCCAATTTGGTCCGGTGTTCTGATTTGAGCGCCGGACCCCTCAATCATCCAAGAAATTTCGAGAAAAGCACGAACGCAACGGCTGAACCCGGCCGCGCAGTGGCGCGAGGTTCTGTCAAGGGTCGATCCCTGCAATTTGCACAGCCCTCTGTCGCTCCTGGCTGAGCCGAGATCCCGCTTGCTAAGCTTCCGCCCGCCTTCCCCGGTTGATGTGCGACCAGACGAACCATACTATGGCCGCAACCAGGGCTAGCTCGACCGCTAAGTGAAAGCGGTGGAAAGCATCATAAAAGCGGGGGTCGGTGTGCCATTTCTCACCCAGCTTCATGCCGACATACGCGAGGGCGAAGCACCAGGGCCAAGAGCCCACAAAGGTGTAAATGTGGAACCGGAGCTGCGGCATCCTGGCAATTCCGGCCGGAAAAGCGATAAAAGTGCGCACAACCGGCAATAACCGGGCCAACAATACGGTGATCGAACCATACTTCTGAAAGAAATGAGTCATGCGGCCCAGGTCATGGTGGCTCATCAAGACCCATTTACCATATCGCTCGACGAGCGGACGGCCACCCTTGGCGCCAATCCAATATGCAACGACCGAGCCCAGGTTGCAGCCCAATGCCCCCGCGGTAGCGACCCAAAACAGGCTGAAGCTACCCCGATAGACCAGGTACCCGGCAAAAGGCATGATGATTTCTGAGGGCAACGGAATGCAGGCTGATTCAATTCCCATCAGCGCCACGATGCCGCCATAGCCTCCAGCATTGATCACGTGGACGACTAATTGCACCAGGAAGGCAATGATTTTTTCGCTCATTAGCCTTTTCAGTATATAGGCCGCATACGGACATCGGCTCCGTCGTGCTTTGGCAAGCCGATTTCAGCGCTCGAGTTGAACCTGGATTTTGAGGGCTCGAGATTTGTCGGCGGCACAGCGCAATGCCTCGGCACAATCGTCCAGGGCAAACACACCAGTGATGAAAGGATGAAGATCGACCCGCCCCGACGTGACCAATCGTATGGCTTCATCGAATACATCGCCATATCTCATCGATCCAATGAAATTGATCTCATTCACCATGACCTGGTTGGCTGGAATGGGAATGTCCGCGGTGCCGAGCGTACCGATCTGCACGATGGTGCCGCCTCGACGAACCAGGTCGAAGGCCCCCCGCAAGGCGACAGGCGAGCCGGATGCCTCAAAGACAACGTCAAACCCCTCGCCGGTCAATTCACGCATGGTGTCGTGCAAGTCGTCCGCAGCAGGATCGAGAGCTACATCTGCGCCGAATTCGATTGCCTTGCTTCGCCGCGCAGCGACGATATCGCTGACAGCAACGGGCGTGGCGCCGAAAGTGCGCGCAACGGTGGCGACAAGTAGACCGATCGTCCCGCCGCCGGTTACGAGCACTCGCTTGCCTGAGACCACGCCCGCCCGCTTCACCGCATGCAGGGCAACGGCGAACGGCTCGATCATCGCGCCCAGGCCATCATCCACTTCCGCAGTCAACGCGTGGCACTGGTCAGCACGCACGGCAACGAATTCCGCAAGCGCTCCGTCGGTCGGCGGCCTGGTGCTGGCACTGCCCAGCATGATTACGTGGCGGCACAGGTTTGAGCGGCCGGCCTTGCAGTACGCGCAAAAGCCGCAAGAGCGCGCAGGATTGACGGTTACGCGCTGGCCCACCCGCACCGCATCAATGCCGTCAGCCACGGCGGCAACTTCGCCGGTCAATTCGTGGCCAAGCACAAATGGACGATCCGGAACGAAGGCTGCGCAGTATCCATGTTCGTAATAATGCAGGTCCGAGCCGCAAATACCGACGCGGCTGGTATGCAACAGGACCATGCCTGGGCTCAGCTCAGGCCGGGGATGAGCTCCGATTCGAATGTCCTTTGCGCCGTGGAGAACAGCGGCTCTCATAGATGCGTTCATATGTACCGCCGAAAGGGAGTCGCTTAAAGAGCGCCAGCGGCTTGATGCCGCGGTTTCACCGCTAGCCGTTGTTTCCGCGGCTGCATCAGCCTGAAACCCGTGCGAAGGATTCCGTAAGCTGCAAGAATGCCAAATGCCATTGAGCCAACCGACGCGCAAACCAACATTGCCAAATTCAACAGATCCGTCATCGTTTCCGCCTTGGTCGACTGCTCTTGCTTCTGCAACCCGCGCGATTCCGATCGGCTACGGGGTGGGTAACCCCCGGCAGGACCCGGGAACCGCTGTTGCGATTGTCGCAGAACTTTGCGCCGCGTTGACCCTTGTTTCTGTTGGCAAATAGAATACCTCTAGAACGATGCCATAAAGGGACCGGGCACTTTTCACCGCTCCGAATCGCCCGCCACCCCCAAATTGCCTCATCATGCCTATCACTATTTAGCCCTTTAGAATCAATAAGTTGTTTGTTTCAATTCAGCAAAAGTTCAGCAAAAACAGCTAAAACGGCTGAAATGGACAATCGGTTCAGCAATTCTTCAGCAAAACGAAATGGCCCCCGAGGGACATCCTCAGGGCCTGGTGATTTGGGATTGGGCCGGGATTCAGGACTCATCGCTGTTTGTTAGCCAACGCTTCTAGTTCCGTGTTGACCAACGCCAATTGAGCCACAGTTTCCTCGAGTTCCTTCCCTCGCTGTTCGATGGCCCGAATCAGAGCTTCGTGCCTGGCGGCCAGATTGCCCATGCGTTCCTCGAAGTCTTCGTCAGTCATCATCTACTTCCCCTCGATGTGTTTCAGCCGACCGTCAGGGTCGGCAGTCAGCGCCGCCCGGCGCGATGGTTTGAGCCGCCGCAGCAGAACCACCGCAGCACAATAGAAGAGGATAATGGCTAGGCCAATCACCGCCCCGATCAGCATCACGGACCCGGGCAGCACGATGACGCCATTTCCAATTAGCTTCGCCCTCGGGATAGCGTAGCAGGTTCCAATTGTGCTGCCAAACGAAGAATGGCGCCGGACTTCAATTAAGCTGGGAACAAGGGTGACACCCGATGTCTGGAGGAGCAAATGAGCGACGAGGTAAAGGCGACTGAAACATCCGCAGAAATGACAGGCGAGGAACATAACGAGTTTCTGGTCATGCTGGAGAACGGAGCAAAGGAGTGTGCCCAGCAAGACAAGGAGTTGCAGGAGCGCCGGAGGAGGCATTGGGAAAGACAAAGTGTTCGCCACAACTACGGAAGCGTTAGTGCCCATCCGGATGCATCACTATCGGGTGGCAAAGTTGTGGAATTGCTCCGCGGATATGTCCGTGGTCTTTCCGATAATCATGAGCCTCGGCTTACATTCAACGTCCTTGGGCTGGTTGGGGATGCGCGATCCGATTACGCTAACGCGATGGAGGAGCGAGGGCTAGTCTCCTATAAAGAGGGCACAGTCAACTTCTTGGATGGCCACTTTGTGGTGACAGATTTGGGCAAGCTGGTCCATGACGCTTTGAGCGGGCTAGAGTTCCCGGCACTCTGATCCGGCCAGCGAGCCTTCAGCCGAAGCGAGGGGACCCACCGGGATGACGTCCTGGACCGGTGTTGTGCTACGCTCAACCCATCACCATGTCAGATGAGAAGAACAAACTGTATTACGGCGACAACTTCGACGTCCTCAAACGGTATGTAAAGGACGAATCGGTGGACTTGGTCTACCTGGACCCCTTCTGCGGCTGCGGCACAACCGTCCAAGTAGCGCAACGCCTCAACCGCCGCTGGATCGGCATCGACATCACGCATCTCGCGATCGGCCTGATCAAGAAGCGCCTCTCCGATGCCTTCGGCCCGGAGATCAAAGCCACCTACGACGTAATCGGTGAACCGACGGACTACGAAGGAGCGGCCGCTCTTGCGGCCGAAGACAAGTACCAGTTCCAATGGTGGGCGCTGGGCCAGGTGGGCGCGCGTCCTGCCGACCCGAAGAAGGGTGCGGACCGCGGCATCGACGGTCGTCTCTATTTCCACGACGACGACTCCGGCCAGTCCCGGCAAATCATCTTCTCCGTCAAGGCGGGCGGCGTCTCCGTCCCTCAGGTCCGAGACCTCGTGGGCGTACTTGACCGTGAAAAGGCCCAGATCGGCATCTTTCTCTGTTTCGAGCCGCCTACGAAACCCATGCTCAAGGAAGCCGCTGAGGCCGGATTCTACAAGTCAACCGACGGCACGGTTTATCCCAAGCTACAGATACTGACCATACAGCAAGTCCTCGATGGCAAGCAGCCGGAGTATCCGCTGCACCGGCGAGATGCAACGTTCAAGAAAGCTCCGCGCAGCCGGCCGGCTGCAGCTTTGAACCTTACACTTCCATTGTTGATGGAGGATTGAGGATAAATCACAGTGTCAGATCTATTTCAGTGGTTCTTGAAGAACAGAATTCATGACGCCGCTTGGGTACAGGCATACGGGACCGTGGTGATACTCATCCTGAGCCTCATTACTCTTGTGGTGCTCTGCTTCTACGCTTGGGATACGCACGCGCTCGCAAAAGCCAGCATTCAGCAGGTCGAGAACGCTCAAATGCCATTCCTTGCCCTAGTGAAGCTTCATAGGGAGCTACCGGTCGCAGTGCAACAGCGCAGTGGTTTGACATCAGGCTATTGGATATGGGTAATTCAGAATCAGGGGAACGCGGCCGCGATCAACATCAAGGTCCGAGGTGAAATGGTCAAAGAACGGACAGGCGATTCCGAATCGTTCACGTCATCCATTGCTCCGATCCCTGTTGGGGACAACAAATCACTTTCCCCGGATGGGAGGGCAGTCATCACAAGTTGCACCATTGAATACGAATCCCTGGACGGTAGAACGTTCTGCACGGCAATAACTTCAGTAGATGGCGAACATCATTTCGCGTATCATCGATCTTGATTCGTTGAGTCAACAGAAAGGCCCCACCGGTTTCCCGATGGGGCTTCGGTGTTTCAGTCCTGTTTCCCACTGGTTGCAAGGGACGCAGGTCAATCTAAGCCAAGACTGCCGTCTCCACCTTGTGCTTTCTGAGGTAATAGGTGCCGCGAAGACCTGAGATGAACCAACTCAGGACGAGCACCCTCATGATGAAACCATTACTCCAGTTTCCATTGCTCGAGAACAGGACATATGCGGGCGGCTCCTTTTCGGGATGGTTTACTTAGCTGCGCAAAGGGGGTTCCTTTCATCGATACCTATCCATTTACCGTTCTTAACCTTTGCATGGCTCCCATCCGAGAAGGTGTACGTTGAGCCTTCTTGGTACGATTTGCCATTCCCGTCGTGATCGGTCTGAATGTCTGGTGGCGTATTGGGCATCGGAGCCTCAATTGTCTCGGGTAGTTCCATGATCTCTATCTTTCTAACGCCCTTCAACTTAACTGCCACTCCGCCTTCTGTGAGACTCAAATCGTAGGTTGTCTCACCAAGTGAGCTACTGTTACTCAAAATGAAGGAGTCGCAGGTTCGAAACTCTTTTCCATCAGCACTAATCGACATCGGCTTAACCGCATCAGCACGGCACGAGCCGCAACGCGGTCTTGGATGCCAGCCGAGTGAACAATGACCGCCAGCAAATTGCCCTGCGTGTCTACCGCGATATGCCGCTTGCGACCCTTGATCTTTTTGCCCGCGTCATAACCGCGCCGCCCCCTTTTAGCGCCGTCTTGGCCGACTGCGAATCGATGATCGCCACTGTAGGCGTGGCGTTTCGTCCACCCGCCTTGCGGCCCTGTTCGCGCAGAGTCTTTGTCACGCGCTCCCACGTCCCGTCGTCGCGCCACGCCCGGAACTGCTGATGCACACTCAGCCAGGGAGGAAAGTTGGTAGGCAGTTGCCGCCACTGGCAGCCAGTCTTCACGACGTACAAAAGGGCGTCCACCACACGGCGCAGTTCATACTTGCGAGGACGCCCTCCGGCGTGGCGGTTCCCACGAGGCGGCTTCAGCAACGGCTCCAGCTTGCTCCACTGTGCATCGGTCAAATCGCTCGGATACATGCCTCTAAGCTAAGACCAGAACCGTTCCGCGCATATTCCTCCGCTGGTACCTTCGCCAGTTTTTAGACAGATTCTAAGAGGCAAGTGCATGGCTGCAAGGAGCCTTATGAATCGAGAGGTTCACGTACGGATCAGTGAAAGGCTGGAGGTGAAATTTCTCCGGCCTACTCGACCACCCACAGCCTAAGATGGCTGGGTAGTGCTGTGCCATCTGCACGCTGGGCGCGTTGGTGAAATAGATATCCGGCCAGCCGTCGCGATCGTAATCGATCAGAGCAACGCCTCCGCTCATCGACTCCACGATGTACTTCGCCTCCGGACTCGACTGATGCTGGAAGTGAATCCCGGTCGATGCCGTGATGTCGACGAGTTGCGGATAATCGGAAAGCGGCCCGCTTGCATTCGCCTCCGCGGCGGCCTTTTCCCGCTCGGCCACAGGCAACGGCGTGGGCGTGCCCATCTGGCCCCAAGCCGCCACCGAAATACACATACAAGCCAGTACGGCACAGCGGCTCTACCATGCCCATCTATTACCAAAGGGAGAACCCCC
>PLZC01000221.1 GCA_003151985.1 Acidobacteriaceae bacterium | reverse complement strand
TGCCGCTGGTGTGGGCGCACGCGGAATATCTCAAGCTGTTGCGGTCGGCCCTGGACGGCAAAGTCTTTGACCGCATCGACCCTGTTTATGAGCGCTACTGCGAGCCGGAGGGACGCAAGCGGGTACGTCGCGGCATTGAGATTTATACCCGCCGGCGCCCGATCCAGAGCATGAGAGCGGGCGACACGCTGCGCATTCTCGACAGCCAGGACTTCGAGGTGTTGTGGACCGACAATGGCTGGCAGACCAAACAGACCACCGTGAGCCGGGCGCTGGGCTACGCGGGCTTCAGCGCGGACATTACACCAATCGCCGGATGCGCCCAACTCGAGTGGACGCTGCACTGGACGAGCCCGAGGGCGGGGCAGGACGCATGGCTTGGATACAATGTGAAGGTCANNCGATCAACACGATCCGCTTCCTATCGGTTGACGCCGTGCAGAAGGCCAATAGCGGCCACCCCGGCGCGCCGCTGGGTTGCGCACCCATGGCGTACGTGCTCTATCACAAGGTGATGAAGCACAATCCGAAGAACTCGAAGTGGGCCGATCGCGACCGTTTTGTGCTTTCCAACGGCCATGCTTCCGCCATGCTTTACGGTTCGCTTTATCTCTCCGGTTACGACCTCTCAATGGACGACCTGAAGAGCTTCAGGCAGTGGGAGTCGAAGACCCCCGGGCATCCGGAGAAGTGCGAGGCTGACGGTGTGGAAGTGACCACCGGGCCGCTCGGCCAGGGTTTTGCAATGGCCGTCGGCATGGCCATGGCAGAGAAGCACCTGGCTGCGGTCTACAACCGGCCCGGCTTCGATATTGTGGATCACCACACCTACGCCATGGCGGGCGACGGCGACATGATGGAGGGCGTTTCACATGAAGCCGCTGCGCTTGCCGGCACACTGGGCCTTGGTAAGCTGATCGTTCTCTACGACGACAACCTCATCTCGCTCGATGGTCCAACTTCGCTCAGCTACACAGACAAGTATCTTGAGCGCTTCGATGCCTATCACTGGCACGTACAGCAGGTAGAGGACGGCAACGACCTCGTAGCGATTGATGCGGCCATTGAAAGGGCCAAGGCCGAAACCGGCAAGCCGTCTTTCATCGCCGTGCGCACGATCATTGGTTACGGCAGCCCCAAGGCAGGCACAAACAAAGTCCACGGTGAGGCGCTCGGTGTGGAAGATGTCGCAAGGACCAAGAAGTTCTTCGGGTTCCCAGAGGACAAGAGCTTCTACGTCCCAGACGAAGCCCTCGCCAACTGGCGCCATGCCGTTGATCGCGGCGCAACCGCGGAGGCTGATTGGAAGAACCTCTTCGCAAGGTACAGCGCACACTTTCCCGAGCTCGCAGCAGAGTTCACGCGGACCCAGAGCCGGAAGTTGAAAGACGGATGGGAGAAGGCGATTCCGAGTTTTCCCGTGGACAAGCCCATGGCCACGCGCAACGCCGGCGGCGCCGTGCTCAATGCGCTCGCCGACCCACTCCCCGAGCTGTTCGGTGGCGCGGCCGATCTCACCTCATCCACCAAGACCATCTTCAAACCCGGCGTCAGCTTCCACGAGGATCCGGCAGGCCGCAACGTGTTTTTTGGTGTGCGCGAGTTCGGCATGTGCGCGGCGGTAAATGGAATGGCGGCACACGGAGGGCTGGTTCCGTTTGGATCGACCTTTTTCTGTTTTGCGGACTACGCGAAGCCTGCCATACGGCTAGCTGCGCTGATGCGGATCCACTCGCTGTTTGTTTTTACGCACGATTCGATTGGGCTGGGTGAGGACGGGCCCACGCACCAGCCGATCGAGCAATTGACGATGCTGCGCGCAATTCCGGATCTCACGGACTTTCGCCCGGCGGATGCCAACGAAACTGCCGCGGCGTGGCGGCTGGCACTGGAGCGTACGGGCCCGAGTTTCTTCGCGCTCACGCGGCAGGACTTGCCGGTCATCGATCCAACCACGCACGATGTGTATGCCAACGTGAGCAAGGGCGCATACATTTTGCAGGATGCAGCCAACCCGCAAGTAGTGTTGATTGGGACCGGCTCAGAAGTATGGCCTGCGATTGAGGCGGCGAAGCTACTGGCGGCCGAAGGGATTCGGGCGCGGGTGGTGAGCTTTCCGAGTTGGGAAATCTTCGATGAGCAGACGGCTGAATACAAGGCAAGCGTGCTGCCGGCCGGAGTGCCGAAACTTGCCGTCGAAGCTGGTTCTCCAATCGGGTGGTGGAAGTATGTGGGCCTGGACGGAGACGTGATCGGGCTGGACCGATTTGGCGCGTCGGCGCCGGGACCGAAAGTGATGGCGGAACTTGGCTTTACCGCGGAGAATGTTGCCGCGCGGGCCAAGGCGCTGATAAAGCAGTGAGCAGTGGACAGTGGTCAGTGAACAGTACCAAAAGCAGTGGACAGTGAACAGTGGACAGTGGACAGTACCAAAATCGAAAGTTGACAGTTATCACGATTACCAATCACTGACCACTGTTGTACTTTGTACTGATTACTGATTACTAATCACTGCCCACTGTTCACTGTCCACTGCTTCTAAAGGAGAAACTTGAAACTCGTAATTAGTGCCGACCACGCAGGCTTTGCTCTGAAAGAGGACGTGCGCGACTATCTGGCCAAGGCGGGACACGAACTAATCGATCTGGGAGCTTATAACGGCGACTCGCCGGACGACTATCCCGACTTTGCCGAGAAGCTGGGTGAGGCGATCAGACAGGGCGTGGCGCCGCGCGGGGTCCTCATCTGCGGATCGGGAGTGGGAGTTTGTGTAGCTGCCAACAAGATGCCCGGAATTCGTGCAGGGATGTGCCATGATACTTACTCGGCGCATCAGGGCGTGGAGCACGACGACATGANNCACCAGGGCGTGGAGCACGACGACATGAACGTGATAGTGCTGGGGGCGCGCGTCATCGGCTCGGCGCTGGCTTATGAAGTGGTAACTGCCTTCATCGGAGCAAGATTCATTGCCGGCGAAGATCGGTTTGTGCGGCGGTTCAAAAAGGTGTTGGCGATCGAGGCCAAGTATCAGTGTGGAGACGGCTCGACGAACCCGGCGTGAATCTGTTTGGTTCCATAACTCCTGCCGCGGGAAGGCCCGCGATTGCGCAACTTGAGAGGCGCCGATGTTCCCCTTCGACGTGATTCTCTTTGATGTGGGCGGAGTGCTGCTCAGCAACGGGTGGGACCATCGCGAGCGCGCGGCAGCGGTGGAGCACTTTCATCTGGACCCGGCTGCGTTCGAGACCAGGCACCTTGCGATTTTCGATGCCTGGGAGCGGGATGCTATTTCTGGAAAGGCCTACCTGGACGCGGTTGTCTTCAATGAGCCGCGCGACTTTTCCCGCGGCGATTTCTTCTCGTTTTTGCTCAGCCAGTCGAAACTGCTGCCAGATGGAGCGCTGGGAACCCTCAAGGAACTTGCCGCATCCCATAAGTGTCTCCTTGGCGCCTTGAACAACGAAGCGCGTGAGACGAACAAGTATCGCTTCAGGGAATTCGGGCTGAACAGTTATTTCGATGTTGCGCTAAGTTCCTGCTATCTCGGACTGCGCAAGCCGGATGCGGCCATCTACCGCCGGGCTTTGGATATCTTGGGCAAGCCGGCGGGGCGAATTTTGTTTATCGACGATCGTGAAGAGAATGTGGCCGGTGCTGCGGCCGCAGGCATCAAGGCAATCCGGTTTGAAGGCGCGAAGTGTTTGCGGATTGAGTTAGAGAAGTTGGGAGTTTTGTAAGTGCTTATCCCCGGAGGAAAACAATGCAACTTGGACTTATTGGCCTGGGCAAGATGGGTGGTAACATGGCGGAACGGCTGCGGTTGGGCGGCCACCAGGTTGTCGGATTCGACTTCAACGCGGAGGCGGTAGCTTTGCTTACGGCCTCAGGGAATGTGGGCGCGTCTACGCTTGAAGAACTTACCAGGAAGCTCACAGGCCGCAGAGCTATCTGGATCATGGTGCCGCAGGGCGNNATCGACGGCGGTAACTCGAATTACAAGGACACCATGCGGCGTCACAAGGAAGTAGCCGCGAAAGGCTTCCAGTTTGTCGACGTGGGTACTTCGGGCGGCGTGTGGGGTCTAAAAGAGGGTTACAGCATGATGATCGGCGGAGACAAGGAGCCGGTCGAATCTCTGCGGCCTATCTTTGAAACGCTCGCGCCCGCGGCTGACAAGGGCTGGGGGCATGTGGGCCCAGGGGGAGCGGGGCACTTTGTGAAGATGATTCACAACGGCATCGAATACGGAATGATGCAGGCCTACGCGGAAGGGTTTACGATTCTGGAGAAGAAGACGGAGTTAGACCTGAACCTGCCGCAGATAGCCCAAATATGGCGCTACGGAAGCGTGGTGCGAAGCTGGCTGCTGGATTTAGCCGCGGATGCGCTTTGCAAGAATCCTACGCTGGAAGGGTTGGAGGCATATGTCGAGGACTCGGGCGAGGGCCGCTGGACGGTGATCGAGGCCATCGATCTGAATGTTTCCGCGCCGATTATTACTGAGTCATTAATGCGGCGCATCCGGTCGCGGGAGGAGAATAACTTTACGGACCGGATGCTGGCGATCATGCGCAATGAGTTTGGCGGACATGGAGTGAAGAAAGACAGCTGACAGCTAACTGTTAACAGTTAACAGTGGTTGGCCTATAACTGTCAGCTGTCAACTGTTAGCTGTCAGCTTCGAGCCGGGAGGCGAGTTATGGCTACAGTACAAATGAGGGTTCGGCCGGAGGACCTTTCGAGGGTCCAGCAGGCCAGCGAGAGGATTCCCGAGCCGGGAATCATGGTGATATTTGGCGCGTCGGGCGACTTGACGAAGCGGAAGCTGTTGCCGGCGCTCTTCCACCTGGAGCAGGTGGGGTTGCTGCCCAAGGAGTTCTCCATAATGGGCGTGGCGCGGCGGCCGCTGGGTGATGAGTTTGCAGCAGATATGCGCGAAGGCATCGTCGAGTTCGGCGAAGTGGAGGCCGGCGACCCCAAGCTGGATAACTTCGCCAAGCGCATCAGTTACTTTCCGCTGAAGTTCGACGACCCTTCAGATTATGCGGGATTGAAGACTGAGTTAGATCGCTTAGACAAGGAAAAGAACACCGGCGGCAACCGGTTGTTCTATCTGGCNNATCGATCACTATCTGGGCAAAGAGACGGTGCAGAACATCTTGGTCTTCCGGTTTGCCAACGGGATTTTTGAGCCGGTATGGAACCGCAACTACATCGACCATGTGCAGATTACCGCTGCTGAAACGCTCGGCGTCGAGGGCCGCGGGCCGTTTTATGAGAAGGCGGGCGCGCTGCGGGACGTGGTGCAAAACCATGTTATGGAGTTACTCAGCTTTGTAACTATGGAGCCACCTTCGAGTTTCGACTCCGAGGCTGTGCGGCGAGAAAAAGTGAAAGTGTGGCGGGCGATTCCGCCGGTGCCGATTCTCAACGCGGTGCGCGGACAATACGGGCCGGGGTTTGTGGAAGGGAAGCGTGTGGCGGGCTATCGCGACGAGGAGCGGGTCGATCCTCAGTCGGGCACGGAGACTTATGCGG
>PLZC01000261.1 GCA_003151985.1 Acidobacteriaceae bacterium | reverse complement strand
TACTGTACTAAGGCAGCTACCCCACATGTAGAATTTACAACTGGTTGACTTGTATATGCTTACAAGCCAAGGTGGCGTTGAAAAAGTGCAAATCTCGCCAATTTTTTATTGCGGGGTGGTTTTTGAGGGTGGAAAATGCCGCCCGGGCAGCGGAAACGAGTTGGACGGGTTTGGAAGTTGCGGTTCCTACTCAAAGTGTGCGCCAAGTGGCGGTAATTATCTGCAAAATGCAAGAGCAGGCTCATCTTCCCAGGTCTCAAAATCGAGACCTGGGGCACCCGCAGTCTATGGGCTAGTTATCGATTTCGCCATGCGAAATTCGGCGGTTCGAGCATCTTTACTATTCCCACCGCCAGTTAACCCCGGACTACACTGTAAATCGTAGTTCCGCTCGATGCAGCGACGGCGCTGAGGTCCGAGGGGACAGAGACCGGGTCAGGCATGGAACGGCTTGAATCCCGGCGCGAAACGATCCGCCGCCACGGAAGTTTGGAAGGACCAATGATGACCTCGAAACAGCGTATGCTTGCCGCGTTGAACGGGACCATGCCGGATCGCTTGCCCGTGACCACGCACCACCTGATGCCCTACTTCCTGGAAAAGACGCTCGACGGCATGTCGGAGCAGGCGTTCTTCGACGAGTTCGGGATCGACGCGATTACCTGGACGGTACCGCACAAGCCCAAGCCGGGCTCGAGCGACTATCCCGATCCGCTGCAGGGGAAGCTTGGATTTCTTGAGAGCCACCGGGTGGCCAACGATTCGTGGCGGATTTTCGAGAAGGACGAAACGACGAGCGACCGCAAATTCACGCGCTTCCGATTTGTAACTCCTGGCGGAGACCTGACCATGGTGCTTGAGGACCGGGGTTACACGGCATGGGTGGCTGAGCCGGTGATCAAGAACAAGCGGGATATCGATTTGATCGGCGCCTATGCCACTACGCCGAATTGCAACGTGGATGAGGTGAATCGCATTGCGGCGGAATTTGGAGAGCGCGGGCTGGTGCGCGGGCATATCTGCTGCTCCGATATCTACGGGCAGCCAGGGTGCTGGCAGGATGCCTGCTGCATGGTTGGCACCGAGCGAATGATCATGGAGGCCAACGACGATCCAGTGTGGGTGCACGAGTTGCTACAGATGCTGCAACGCAGGAAGCTTGGTTTCATCCAATCGCTGGCGGGCGCGCACTACGACATTCTTGAACTGGGGGGCGGGGACGCCTCGGCCAGCGTAATCTCGCCGCGGATGTTCGACCGCTTTGTGGCGCCTTACGATAAACCGCTGATTGACGCTGCTCACGCGGCCGGGCAGCGAATTGTGTATCACCTTTGCGGGAAGATCATGCCGATGCTGGAACGCGTGGTGGAGATGGGCGCGGACGCGGTGGAGACGCTGACGCCGGTCGGGATGGGCGCCGATTGTAATCTTGCGTCGGCGCACGCGCGCATTGCCGGGCGGGCCTGCATGATTGGCGGCTTCGACCAACTGCACTTCTTTACCGGTTGTGATGAGCAGACAACGCGGGCGGAAGTCCGGCGGTGCTTCGAGGAGGCAGGCGGAGGCGGGCGGTTTATTCTGTGCCCGTCCGACCACTTCTTCGAGGCCGAGCCCAAGTTGCTGAGAGCCTTTGCCGATGAGGCGGCCAAGTGTACGTATTGAGGCGAGGGGGTTCGCTGCAGCTTATTCGCCAGGGAATCGCAAGAATAGGGATTGAGTCCGCGGTTTGGTTTCGTACCGCCCCTCCAGGGCGGGATATTAGACCACGCCGCATTCCCAGGGTTGCGCTGCGCTCCACCCTGGGCTATTTTCGCCTCCTCCCTTCCGGGAGGAACTACAGGTTTTGGCCGGAACTACGACTGGGGATCGGAACTACGACATCGGTCGGAACAACGACATTGGTCGGAACGACGACTGTTAATCGGAACAACGACATTGACTGGTTCAGTTGGTGAAATGAGCGGCCTTTTGCAGCAAAAGCGTTCATCCGATTTCCCGGGCTTATTCGTCAATCCGGAATTTGCAAAGAGGCGTAAAATGTCTGCATGAAGCGTCTTGCCGAAGTCGCGCTGATTGTCGCCTGGGTCGCCTTTCCCGCCTGTGCGCAGCAGCGGCCAGTGGCACGCGGCGGCTCCCCCGCCCATAACGCACCTGCACCTCGCGGAGGATTCAGTGGTTCGGCACGAGGTTCCGCTCCGGGTTCCGCTTTGGGGCATGGAGGGTATCGCGGTCCGGCCCCAGTACATGGAGGGGTTCGCCCTTCGGCTCCCCCCAGATTTGCAGGCGCTCACCCTCCTGTTCCCGGCGGGTTTCGCAGCCCAAATCGTCCCCTTCCGCCCAGTGCCCCCGGCAATTCCCGTGACCGCCAGGCCGGTAATGGCGGGGCCGGTACAGACTTTCGCCGTCACCATCGCATGCCCTACCGGCCCGAGCACCGGGAAGGATACCCTTACGGAGTTACCGGATCGATTGGATGGGTAAGTCCTTATGTGCTGGGTTACCCGGATTCTATGGATAACGGAGAGTCACAGGGGTCGGGAGACAACGCTGCCGCGGGCGCAGATGCACAGTCCGGCGATCAGGGACAGCCGGAGGCACTTCCTCCGTGGCCTTCTTCCCCTCCTGCGCAATCATCAGCGATGCCGGAGCAGGCTCCCGCACCGGCCAACGAGGAGGCGGTCACGCTCGTCTTCAAAGATGGCCGCCCCCCCGAGCAGATTCATAACTACCTTTTAACCGCGAAAATACTCTATGTGCAGGATCAGCAACGCCGTGACATCCCGCTGGACCAACTCGACCTGATAGCGACGGCAAAGGTGAATCACGATTCCGGCGTTGAATTCCAGCTCCCCGACTCGAATAAGTAGTCTGCGGGCCGCGCAGCGAAAGCCCCGACATACCTTGGACCCGAGGTGACTCTACCCATGTTTACGCCGCAGCCGATTGGATTTGTGAGCAGCCCCTATAAAGACACTTCTTCCATTCCGAAGGGGCTTGGCGCCAAGCACGATGCCGAGGGTGTGCTCAACATCCTGCCCGAATTCTCGCTCGGGCTTACGGACATCGAAGGTTTCTCTCATCTTTTTGTGATTTGGGCATTTGACCGCTCGGAGGGGTTTGAGCTGCTGGGCAAGACGCCTGCGGACATCCGGCCGCACGGAGTTTTCTCGACACGGTCGCCGCGCCGGCCCAATCCGATTGGGCTGACGGTTGTGGAACTGCTGCGCCGCGACAAGGGATCGCTCCAAGTTCGCGGCGTGGATATGCTGGACGGAACTCCCATTCTCGACCTGAAACCCTACATGTCGAGCATCCCACAAGAGAAATTGCGGCGTGGATGGCTGGCAGAGGCGGAAGCTCGGAAAGGGTGATGGGACGGCGGAGAATCCGTGCCTGAAGGCCGCCAAATTCAGGCGGGTACTCAGGGGCATGAATGCCCCTGCTCCCTCCATCGTCTCTACTTCGGCTTAGTGGGCCTGGATCGACGCCGCAGGCCGCGGGTGCGATGCCGTGCTTCCCTCCGTCATGCCGAGCGCCCAGCGGATGGCTTCAAAGTACATCGTGCGGACGTCCGGGTCGTCCCACGACTCTTCCGTGTGGCCAAGAGTGGAATAGAAGACGCGACCTTTGCCGTACATCTTGCTCCAGGCAACGGGAAAATCATGGTCGGCACGATGGATGCGCGGATTGTTCGCGTAGTCCAGCTTGTCCGGGACGAGGCTCAGCAGCACATTTACCTTGTCGCGCGACCAGTTCTTGGGCTGATATATCTCGTCGAATTTCACAAAGGCCTTGGGGAAGTGGCGCACCGCGGGGAAATCCGGATCTTCCGTGACAATAGGCGCATTGAAGGTTCCCCAGGGGTGCTGGTCAAACCAGCCGCCGATCATCTCTCCATATTCCGGCCAGGTGTAGTTCGTATCGAGCGCGGCGTGCATTCCCACAAAGCCTTTTCCGTCTTCCTTGATAAAGGAAAGCATGTCCTGCTTCTGGCTTGCGTCCATATCCATTTCGCCGGTTGTGCTGGCGAAGACGATCAGGTCGAAGTAATTCAGATTCTTCGCATTCGCTTCGAGTGTTTTCTTGGTAAGCAGTTTCGTATCGGTGCGCATGGTCGTATCCCAAAGGCCGCTCTGCCTGCCGAGGTTAAAGACGAGAGCCATCGCGGCGGGAATCGAATCGTGCTCAAAGCCCTTGGTCTGGCCGACTACGAGAACGTGCTTCAGGTGGATTTGCTTGGCGTGAGGCGCAGGGGGCAGAGCGTCGTTGCCGGTGGTTTGGCCCAAGGCGCGGTTGCTTTGAAGAACGATTGTGCAAGCGATGAGGCCGCAGGCAAGAAGAAGAGAATTTCGGAGCAGGCGCAAGGGATCTCCTTTTGAGTTAGAAAGTGTTCGGGAAGAAGTCTATTGCGTGGATCGGTAAAGAGGCAAATTGCTGTGATTGGTTCGGGGTTTATCCGCGATCCGTTACACTGCTGAGGACCCCTTAACGCGAGCGAGGAACCACGCGGATGTCCCAGCTTTATGTTGTTGTACTGGTCGTCATCGTCATTGCGCTGCTGTCGGTTGCGGTTTATCGCACCTCCCAGGTGAAGACCAAGGCGGACTACCTGGTGGCCGGGCGGTCCCTGCCGGCCGTGGTGCTGGTGCTCACCTTGCTTACCTCGTGGATCGGCGCCGGATCGCTGTTTGCCGGGGCGGAAAACGCCTACAAGAACGGCTTTGCAGCGCTATGGCAGCCGGCCGGCGGCTGGCTGGGGCTGCTGCTCATTTACTTCATTGCTCCGCGCGCCCGCAAATTCGCGCAATTCACGCTGCCTGACCTGCTGGAAGCCCGCTATAACCAGACGGCGAGGGTGCTGGGCACGGTGGCTATCGTCTTTGCCTATGTGGGCATTACGAGCTACCAGTTCAAGGGCGGCGGCGACGTGCTGCATCTCATCTTTCCGACGACGGTCTCTGCGGAGCTGGGAACTTTCATCATCGCCGCGTTTGTGATTCTAACCACGGCCATGGCGGGCATGTCGTCTGTGGCGTATATGGATGTGGCGATCGGCTCGCTGGTGACCGTCATCTGCGTCATCGCCGCGCCCTACCTTTTTCTCCATGCAGGCGGTTGGGCCGGCCTGCACGGCGTGTTGCCGCCCGAGTATTTTCAGGTGTTGGGCAACTACCGGTTTGGGCCGGGGCACGTGCAGCAAAGCGTGGGGATGGGGCTGACGCGCGCCTTGGAATTCCTGGTGCCCACTTTGTTGCTCATGCTGGGCAACCAGGTGATGTATCAGAAGTTTTTCTCCGCGAAAACTGAACGGGACGCGCGATTGTCAGTTATTGGCTGGACTCTGGGCACGCTGGTGCTGGAGACGTTGATCGTGGCCATCGCTGTGTTTGGGCGTGCGCTTTATCCAACCGGTGAAGTGGCATTGCATCCGCGCGAAATTATCCCCTATACGGCGCGGCACGGACTGCCGGCGGTGCTGGGCGCTGTGTTGCTGGGCGCGGTCTTTGCCAAGGTCATCTCGACGGCGTCGAACTATCTGTTTTCTCCAGCCACCAACCTGGTGAACGATGTTTTTGTGCGCTACATCGCGCCGGGAGCATCGAACAAGCGCGTGCTGATTGTGTCGCGTCTTGCGGTGGTGCTGCTGGGCTGCTGGGCGCTCTACCAGGCGGTCTACGCTGAAAGCATTCTACAGAAGATGCTGTACGCCTACACGATTTATTCGGCTGCGCTTACGCCGGTGGTTTTGGCCGCATTCTACTCCAAACGCGTCACGGCCTGGGGCGCGGTGGCCGCCATCGGCACGGGGACGGTGGTCACCCTGGTCTGGGATATCCAGGCGGTCAGGGAGTTCTTCCCTCCCATCCTGGCCGCGCGCGATGCCATCTTCCCGGCACTGGCCGCGGCTGTGGCGGCCATGGTTGTGGTGAGCGTGTTTACACCGAAGCCGGCGCCGGAACAATTGGCGCAGTTCGCCGACTAGTTTCGTCAGTCGAAAATTGGCGTATCTCGAAAGGCGGCCGTCAAGCTTTGTCCCGCAACGCGGGCATTTGCGACAAACTTCAGCACCTTTTGCGGGTCCTTGCGGCCAGGAGCGGATTCGACACCGGAAGCTACATCGACACCCCAGGGGCACAGCGTGACGATGGCTTCGGCCACGTTGTCTGGAGTTAGCCCACCGGCAGCGATCAGGCGCTTCAGTGCTTTCACGTTTTGGAAAAGCGATTCTCGAGCAGTTGCCCAATCAAAAGCGACGCCAGTGCCGCCCGGAGCTAGATCTGTTCGCGAGTCAACGAGCACTGCATCCACGTTCGGGTCCTGACCGATGGCGGCCGCCTGCTCCGCGGCCCGAGCGCCAAAATGCACCACGCGCACGATCCGCAGTTCCGTGCCCAGACTTTGGCGCAGCCCAGTGGGCAACTCCGGCCCTTTTTCTGAGTGCAGCTGCATGCCGGTAAGGCCGCAGGCGCGCACGATCGACACGATCTGGTCGAGCGTGGCATCGACAAAGACGCCAATCTTTTCGATAGATGCCGGCAGATGCGGCACAATCGCCGCTACCTGTTCCGCCGTCACCCGGCGCGGGCTCGGAGCAAAAACGAAACCCACGGCATCAGCTCCAGCCTCGACGGCGATACGGGCGTCAAAAAGCGAGGTATTTGCGCAAACTTTGACCCAAATGGACATGAGTCTCATTGCCCCTTATTTACTTCCGAGAGCAAGTTCATGAGCGCTGTGCCAGGGTCGGGATGGCGCATCAGGCTCTCGCCGATCAGGAAAGCATCAAAGCCCGCAGCGCGAAGACTGGCCAGCTCCTTTGCGGAGGATATGCCACTCTCGGCCACGCGCACCACCGTGGGCGGTATTCTCTCGACCAACTCGAGCGAGGTCTCCAAGCGCACCTCGAAGGTTTTGAGGTTGCGGTTGTTTACGCCGATGGCATCTGCGCCGTTCTCGCCTAGCGTGCCGAGCACACGGTCCAGCTCATCGGCTGTATGCACCTCGACCAGCACGTCGAGCGCGAGCGAGCGCGCTGCCTGGGCAAAGTGGCCAAGATCGGCATTGGTAAGCGCTGCGGCAATCAGCAGCACGGCATCGGCCCGGTGGGCGCGGGCCTCGATGATCTGGTACTCATCCACAATGAAGTCCTTGCGCAGGCAAGGCAGTGAGACTGCCGCGGAAGCCAATTCCAGATTGCGCAGGCTGCCTTGGAAGAACGGCTCATCGGTGAGGACCGAAAGCGCCGCGGCACCGCCCGCATAGTAACGACGGGCCAGCATTGCCGCATCGAAATTCTTGCGGATCAACCCCTTGGAGGGCGAGGCCTTTTTGATTTCGGCGATGACCGCGGGACCCGCTTGGGCGTGCATTCGGAGGGTTTTTGCCCAGCCACGCGGAACGTGACCGGCAAACATCCGCTGCAGTTCCGCTGCCCGCACATGGGTTTTGGCGGCTGCGACGGTCGCGCGTGTTGCCGCCAAAATTGTGTCCAGGTGAGTTGACATGCGCTGAGTCGAGTATACGAGCCACCGCGGCGACACAGGCTGCGAAAAAGCACTTACAACGGG
Source organism: Acidobacteriaceae bacterium (assembly GCA_003151985.1). Taxonomy (GTDB): domain Bacteria; phylum Acidobacteriota; class Terriglobia; order Terriglobales; family Acidobacteriaceae; genus Telmatobacter. The sequence goes on along the minus strand of PLZC01000261.1, from coordinate 2,943 downwards.
TAATGCGCAATTTGAAGGGAAGATAAAACGCGCCGGATTCAAGGAAAATACTGGTGGGCCTGCAGGGATTCGAACCCCGAACCAAGGGATTATGAGTCCGTTTATAGCTGTTCTGCATGGAGTTGCAAAGAACTGCAAGAATGAGAATATCGCTTTTGTAATCAATAGATACGTTTAGCATGGCAACTGCAATGGATTGCAGTGTGCGGCACATATGCACAGAAGGAACAGCCACCAAAACAGCCACCACGCTCGGATCGCGATTCTGCTTACCTAGCTCCCCGCTGCTCTCATCGCAATGGCGTATTCCCCGACCAATGAGGCAGCAACCCGCGCGAACAGTGTACTGCCTGCTATCCGGCATTGATTGTGCTAACGATCTCACCCAAGTGTCGGGATCGGAATAAGGGAAACTACTTAGGCTGCATTATTCGGTGCGCCGTGAAAGGCGCTGGTCCACAGCGGGAACGAAGCCCGCCCGGGAACTGGTTCGCTCCACCCGGTAGCAATCGAAGCAGCGATGGAGGCAACGAAGTCGTTGGAGCCTTCGGTGTAGAGGGTCGCTTTGGCGACTCGGCGAGCGTACAGGCCGTAACGTGAGTGAACGCTGAGCAGGCCTCGAAACGGGTAACGCAGGTGCCGACCCGCCTGAATTTCGGGGAAGGCCGATGACGACGGGATAGTACGAGCGAATGGATTTCATCGTATCTGCCGGGGTATTGACGACGACATGCATGCATAGGAAAGCATACGGAACACGGGAAACCCCAACAGTGGATCTGGAAAACTCAGAATCAACCGGCAACTCGCAAGAGCCAGGCTGGGCTGTATGGGGCTGCGGAGAGGCTCGTAGTACCGATGAAGCCGGGTAATGCCGGTGGAGGAAAGGAGCCTTACTTTTGACACGCTTCGGATTTAGCGGGTGGATCGGGGATTGGCGAAAGCCTGGCAACCCCAGCGTTGTTATCTAGTCTGCTTTTGAAAGAGCTTTACTCGTGGGCGAAGGGAATACCCGATAGCCCTACTGTGAAGTCAATCGGAAAGCTATGGGATGTCGGTAGCGGACAACTCATTCGTACTCCGGTTGTGAATCAGAGCCATTACGTCGTTGGGTACCCTACCCAATGAGTCTCCCCCCTACTGAACTTTCTGAGAAATCAGGAACAGCGTTTGCTAACGAAGGGTGCCTCAAGCGCCTCCGCGATTACGTCTCGATGGGCGTATGAGCGATGCCTGCCACTCCAAATACGCGCTGATAGCGCTGAACTTCTTCTGGCGCACCCAGCGTTTTTTGGAAGTTGTCGGAGAGTTTCACCGTCCGGCGGCCATCGGCATCATTGAGTTTGCAAACCAGACTGACGGGATCGAAGCGATCGCCGCCTTGAGGGTCGCAGTTGCGAAAATCGTTCGTAAGCAATGTGCCCCATCCAGCGCTGAAGCGAATGCGGCGTTCGGGGACCCATTTCCGTTCATCGAGAAAATCGCTCGCCTGGTGGAAATCCGTAGCAGAGGCGCCATTGTGGAGCGTCCCGGCAAAATAGGCATGCAAGCCCAGAATCTGGTTTACATCGAGGGAGTCGGAAGCGATGAGTAATTTTTGCCGCGGATCGCGTCCTCGCTGCTCCAGCCAGGCGATGTATTCGTCGCCCGCAAGATAGGGATCTTTACTATCCATGCGCTGACCCGTCCAGTCCGCCACCCAGTCCGGAGCATCGCGGAGAAACTGAGTTGTGCCAAAGGTATCAGGAAGCAGGATGAGCAACTCGCCCTGATAAGTCTGCTGCCATAGCTCAAGCAATCGGTATTGCGATTCTTTCAACTCTTTGTCGCTCTTTGCCATTGCCGCCAACGCCATGGGCAACTCATGAGCATTTGTGCCCATCGCTTCCAGATCGTGTTTGTATGCCAGATATGCATTCGACGTTCCGGCAAAATTGCCGCCCAACGCATCTCGCATGGCGTTCACGACATATTCCTGCCACAGGAAACTATGCCGCCGCCGCGTTCCGAAGTCGCTGATCTTCAATGCGGGCACACCGCACAGCCGTTCCATTTTTCCCCAGAGTTTGGTTTTGGCCCTTGCATAGAGAATATCGAGTTCGAACTCGCTCAGATGCTTCAGAGCGGCGCGCGTCTTCAACTCGCTGATGGCCGAAAGCGCATAGATCTCCCACATTGTCGTTTCGATCCAGAGACCGTGAAATGTGAGAGAGAATTGCCCGTCTTCAACGGACAAATCAAAATCGGAGAGCCTGAAATCATGGTCGAGCCACTCCAGAAAAGCCGGTTCAAAAATGTTCCGGCGTCCATAGAAGGTATTGCCCGCCAGCCAGATCAGCTCGGACTTGTGGAAGCGCAGATTTTTCGTCTGCTCCAGTTGCTCGCGAAGCTGACCGGCATCGATTCGATCGCCAAGACGCACCTGTACCGAGCGATTGATGAATGAAAAAGAAGTATTCGTTTTCGGGAAATGCTTCCAGATGAACTGCAACATCAGCAGTTTGTAGAAATCTGTATCGAGCAGGGAACGTGTAATCGAGTCCAACTCCCAGTTATGGTCATGCGCACGCCGGGCAAGGTTGATGATCACAAAGTCGACCTTTTGAGAAACGGAGTCCTTACTTAGACAAGACTCTGTAGGGTGGATGTCTATCGCGAGGCTACGGGCTTCGATCCATGGGCTCACTCTTTGAATCGACGCGTAAAGTTGTCCCGGTTAGTTTTTTAGCTTCTTCAGCAACCACGCCATGTTTTGTCCAAGAGTTTTCATCGTTTGAATGGCCTCTTCGTCTTTCTCGACATCGCCAATATCAAGGCCGTAACCAATATTCCAATACGACGAACCGGGCACGATCATTTCGCTGATCAGGAAAAAATGGTTTAAGGCATCGAAGGCATGAATTGCTCCCGCCCTGCGCACCGCCACGACGGCAGCGCCAACCT
>PLZC01000094.1 GCA_003151985.1 Acidobacteriaceae bacterium | reverse complement strand
GCCGAGGGGGCGGCGATGATCCGGACTAAAGGCGAAGCGGGAACCGGCGACGTGGTCCACGCTGTCCAGCACATGCGCCAAATTACCCGCGAGATGCGTGCGCTGACCGTACTCTCCGAGCAGGAACTCTATGCAGCGGCCAAAGACCACCAGGCGCCGTATGAATTGATCCGCATGGTGGCCCAGACGGGCAAGCTCCCGGTCCCGAACTTTTCAGCAGGTGGGATAGCAACCCCGGCCGACGCCGCACTGATGATGCAACTTGGAGCCGAGGCCATCTTTGTCGGGTCAGGGATTTTTATGAAGGGACAGGCCACGCCCCTTGACGTCGAGAACGACCCCAAGGAACGGGAAGAAGCCGTCTCCCGCGCCAAAGCCATCGTGATCGCCACCACACACTACAACGATCCGAAGATTCTCGCCGAGGCCGCAGAACAGGTCACCGGCACCATGAAAGGTCTGGCTGCCGCCGGGCTTGAAGAATCGCAACTCCTCCAAACCCGCGGCTGGTAGGCACCACCTGCGGTGGGGCCAACTGCTCGGCACCTGCGGTGCGGCCAGCGGCTCGCTATTCGCTCGCATGGGCTTCGGTGCGTGCCCCGGGGCCAGAAGAACAGCAGGACCTGGGACACACAATGAGTCAGTTCGCTTTTCAAGCGCCGAGCGGAGGACTACTTCCCTTCTTCCTTCTTCTTGTCCGGCTGCTCGACGGGTGAAGCGAGATGCAGCTTGCTCATCTCTTTGGCCCCGACCCCTGGATCCTGGGGCGTCACTTTGATGCCGGTGGCCATCGCTCCGGAAGTCCATTTCAGGTAGTAGGTCTTGCCCGCTTCCGCGTCGAACCGAATTCTCTCGTTCTCCTTTTTCCTCGCGTCGTTGAGCGCGGCGCCGGTTGATTGGATAATTCCGCCATAGTACATTTCGGGCAATCCGGTCACGACTGCGGTGCCTGGGTCCACTTCCGCCCAGGCGTATTCCCCGTTGTGCAGGTAGGCCAGATAGGTGCCGTTGATATAGAGATGGTCGTGAGAGGCGGAACCGACAAATCGCGACACCCGGTAGATGTAGATGAGAGCCTTGCCGGGCGAGGGAGAGGTTGGCGCGGGAGCGGGCTTGGCGCTCTGAGCCGCAACCGCAGTCATAGAGCCGAAGAGGGTGAGCGCACAAAAGGCAAGAAAGATGGTTGCGGAGATGTGGAGTACGCTCTTGACGCAGCTAACCCGAGCGAACCCACAAAGCGTGACATAACGCATTTGAGTACTCCTTTCAATTGGGCCCTGAAGTTAGCGAACATCCTAAGCATGCTCACATCGAACCGTCAAACCTCAGGTAGACATAGTCAGATGACTAGTGATATGACTAGATGAGTGGAGGCTCCCATGGCCTGGCAGGTCTATGACGCAAAGGCGCGGTTCAGCGAGTTGCTCGAGGCGACCCTCAAGGAGGGCCCGCAGATCGTGACCCGCCGCGGTGTGGAGACGGCGGTCCTGGTGCCTATCGATGAATGGAAGCGGCTGAAGGATCAGGCGAAGCATTCCATCCCGGACCCGCTGCTGGACCCGAATGGGCCGCACGATCTCTACATTCCTCCTCGGAGGGGGCTAAAGCTGCGCCCATTCACTTTCGATGATGTGGAAGAGCCATGATGTTCCTTCTCGACACCAATGTGGTCTCAGAATTGCGCAGGACTCGCCCGCATGGAGCTGTTGTTTCCTGGAGGCGTTCTGTCCCCCTGCACAACCTCGCCATCCCTGCCGTAGTTCTCGCTGAGATCCAAAACGGTATTGAAATCACGCGCAAACAGAATGCAACAAAAGCTCGAGAGTTGGAGAAGTGGCTCGATGAGGTCATGGACTACTACTCGATTCTGCCCGCCGACGGCGCGATCTTTCGTGAATGGGCGCGGCTGATGGCAGGCAAATCGGACGACCTGAGCGGAGACGCGATGATCGCAGCCACGGCGCGCATCCACCGCCTTACGGTCGTAACCCGCAATGTTAAAGATTTCGAGGGCCTCGGCGTGGAGTTGTTCAATCCTTTCTCAGATGCCTCAGGGAGTCAGGCTTGACCCAGCAAACACTGCCGCGTATCGGCGTATTGGCGATTCAGGGGAACTACGCAAGTCACTCAGCCGCCCTGGCGGAGGCGGGCGCCGACCCTCGCGAGGTGCGCAAGCCGGATGAGCTCGCCGGGCTGGACGGTCTGGTTCTCCCCGGCGGCGAATCCACCACGATGCTCCGATTCCTTGAAAAGCATGGCTTCTTTGAGACATTGATGGACTTCTGCGGGCGCAAGCCGGTATTCGGCACATGCGCGGGGACCATTCTGCTGGCGCGGGAGGTTGAAAATCCCCCGCAACGCAGCATGGGCATTCTCGATGCCAGGGTTGAGCGCAACGCTTATGGCCGCCAGANNGGTCTTCATTCGCGCACCGCGCATTCTTCAAACGGGCCCCAGTGTCGAAGTGCTGGCGCTCCGGGACCACTTCCCGGTTCTTGTGCGACAAGGCAACGTGTTGGCGGCAACTTTTCATCCTGAGCTCTCATGCGACCGGCGTGTTCACCGGCTCTTTGTTGACATCGTGGCTGCTGGGCGTCACCAGAATTAGTAGTCACAAATAAACCGGGCACTCGGCCTTTCTGCGGATTAAAAACCATCCCCTCTGCATCCGGATGCGTCCAACTTGAGGTAAGCTGATCCTCACAGAGGCCCCGCATGCCCTCGACTTTTCACCTCTCCCCTGCGGAAACGGAACGGAAAGAGCCGGGAATCGGCGGCAAACCCCCTGTGGACCGCCGGCCAACCGGCGGAGGCGGAGGCGGGGGCGATGACGACTGGAATCCGGAGCGCCGTGGTCCGCGCGCACTCCTTCACCGCGTTCGGTTTTTTGTGTTTTCCTGCCTTCTCGCCGACCTGATGTTTTTTGCCGTGCTCGTGCTCTTCTTCTTTGCGCGCCAAGCGGGCATGCGGATGGACGTCCGCTCCCACGAGTTGATCGGCGACTGGCACCCCGTGCTTCTTCCCCCGATCCTCTACATCAACACCGCTGTGCTGCTGCTGAGCAGCATCGCAATGGAGCTGGCGCGGCGGCACATCTTTCGCGAGATCGATGTGATGGAAGAGTGGTTGGGGCTGGGCCGCCCGGCGCTGCGCCGGACTCTTCCGTGGCTTGCGGTGGCAACCGCTTTGGGCACGCTGTTTCTCGCCGGTCAGGCGGCAGCCTGGAAGCAGTTGAGCGCGCAGGGGTTCGCTTTCGATCGATGGTCCACGCCGGCAAGCTACTTCTTCTACTTGATTACAGGACTGCACGCCTTGCATCTCGTTTTTGGATTATTGGCGTTGATGCTATGCCTGTGCGGGCTGGGTTGGCTCAAGCGCGTCGAATTCCGCCAGATCGCGGTGGACTCCACCGCGTGGTATTGGCACACGATGGGTCTGGCGTGGTTGGCGCTTTTTGCGGTGCTGGCGGCCGGACAATAAAAACAGGATGCCCAGGCGGAACTGAAGGCTCCCGAAGATTGCTTATGCCGCGTGAAGGCCCAGGAGCGAACGGAAACGCTCGCCCAGGCTGGGCAGCTCCGGACATTCGAAGTACACCTGGCGGTTGAGCGCCATGAGCAACTGAATTGCCTCGAGCTGCTCATTATTTGCGGAAAACGAAGTCCCTTCATGGACAAACTCATCGGTAAGGTATTCGATGGCATGTCCCAGCACCACAAGGGCCTGGCCCGCCTGAGGGTTGATGCTGCGGCGGCGATTCTTGCCTTTTGCGGCCGTCCGCATTGCCGGCGCCGAAAGCAAAATGCCGTTCGTCGTTGTAATTGCCATTTTGAGCATCCTCAACCCTTTCATCGGCGATCTCAGAATAGATAACAGATCACCGAGATAACCCATATTGATAAAAATCAATGAACCACCGTCTCCCATATTGGTAACGTCCGTGACGGCGGGCACATTTGGGACTAAGAGGACAACGACACAATATTGAATAGGTGCATTGGCATGAAAACGAACTCCAGAACCGCCCTTTCAAACCCACGGAATCCTCGAACCGCCATCAAAAATATGGACTCAACGCGCCCGGGAGCAGCTCGGCGCAAATCTCCGCTGCCGCCGGGTGAACCGGAGCCGCAATCCTATTGTCCTCACGGCAACCACTTTTGCCTCGCTTGCGAGGATTGTGGACGCCCCAGCCTACGGTAGACCCACAGCCGTACCCGACGACTTGGAAAAAGGGTCGCATAAACCAACTAAATAATCTGCAAACGGCCGCTCGACCGGCTCCGCGATGCGCCACCACTCAGCCGCCGGTTGCCGTTGCCCGGTGCCCCGGTTTGCCTTGACGAGACGAGCTTGAGTACCTAATCTCAAACCAGCATCCTGTTTGTTCGGAGCAGTTGGCGGTTCCGGCGAGCCGGGTGAAATCCTCTTGGACTCGGTCGGACTGGCAGGCATGATCCCCTATCACTGGCAATATTTGTCTTTGTCGATGCAAATCCTTGCCGCCTTCCTCGTTGGCCTGGGGATGGTCACGGCCTCATTTTTTGTTGGCCGGCATCGCAACACCGCCACCAAGCTGGCCGCCTACGAGTGCGGCATCGTATCGGTGGGCGATGCTCGCGGCCGATTCAGCGTGCGCTTCTATATGGTTGCCATGCTCTTCATCCTGTTCGATGTGGAAATGGTCTTCATGATGCCCTGGGCCGTGATCTACCGCAAGCTGCCCGCTATCACCGGCCAACGGCTTTTCGGCTTTTGGGAGATGCTGGTTTACCTGGGCTTTGTCGCCGTCGGACTCTACTACATCGTCCGCAAGGGCATACTCAACTGGAGCCTGGACAAGGCGGACCTTTAGGATGGACGAGTAGCATGGGCGGAGCCACGAACAACACATACATCGGCAGGGCGGCGGTGCTGGAGGGCCTTCCCGGGAATCCGGCCGTCAAAGCCATCCTGGACTGGAATGCCGCTGCGCTGGTTGACGCCAAATTCGACCTGGGTGAAATGACTCTCACCATCGCGGCAGAGGAGATTCGCGCCGCCGCCGCTACAGTTCAGGCCGCCGGTTACAACTTCTTCGAAGATATGACGGCCGTTGATTGGTTCCCCTCGACGCCTCGCTTCCAGTTGAGCTATCACATCCTGTCGCACTCCTATAAGGAACGCATCCGGCTGAGCGCGCTTGTTGATGAAGCCAGTCCCTCGATCGAGTCCATCACCTCCGTGTGGCCGGCGGCCAACTACTACGAGCGAGAGGTGTTTGACCTGTTTGGTGTGCGCTTCGAAGGCCATCCCAATCTTCGCCGCATCCTCATGCCGGACGATTGGGAAGGGCATCCTTTGCGCAAGGATTATCCGGTGGAGGGCTATCGCTGATGACGGAACTGATTGGTACGCCCATCCTCCAGGCCGCCGTGGCCGAAGGCGCCAAAGATCAGCACATGGTCCTGAACATGGGACCGCAGCACCCTGCCACCCACGGCGTTCTGCGCCTGGTACTCGAAATCGACGGCGAAATCGTCGTCCACGTCTACCCGGAGATCGGCTACCTGCACACCGGAATCGAGAAGACCTGCGAGGCCAAGTTCTACCAGCAGGTTGTCCCGCTCACCGACCGCGTCGATTACCTGGGCCCAATGGCCAACAACCTGTGTTATTGCCTGGCCGTCGAAAAGCTTCTGCAATTAGAAATCCCCGCGAAGGCGCAGTGGATCAGGGTCCTGCTCACCGAACTGACCCGCCTGAACTCGCACCTGATCTGGCTCGGCACCCACGCCATGGATATTGGCGCCCTCACCGTCTTCCTTTACACCTTCCGCGAGCGCGAAGAGATCCTGCGCATCTTTGAGGCTGTATCCGGCCAGCGCATGATGACCAGCTACTTCCGCATCGGCGGCCTGGCCATGGAGCCGCCTCTCGACCTCTTCGATCGCATCCAGGCCTTTATTCGCACTTTCCCTGAAAAGATCGACGAGTATTCGAATCTTCTCACCGGCAATCCGATATTTCGCAGCCGCCTGAAAGGCGTGGGCTATCTGTCGGCGGCCGATGCCATTGCACTGGGAGTGACTGGCCCTCCCATGCGCGCGTCGGGCGTGGACTTCGACCTGCGCCGCGACATGCCCTACTGCAGTTATGAGAAGTTCAAGTTCAATGTGCCCGTATCGACAGACGGCGATTGCTGGGCGCGTTACGAGGTTCGCCTGGTCGAAATGCGGGAGAGCGTCAAGATCATTCAGCAGGCGCTCGACGGCATGCCGGAGGGCGCGATCAAGGCTGATGCGCCCAAGATCGTGCTGCCGGACCGGGAAAAGATGAAGACCCAGATGGAAGCGCTGATCCATCATTTCAAGATTGTGACGGAAGGATTCGCTGTTCCGGCCGGCGAGGTCTACCAGGGCATTGAATCGGGCCACGGGCAGATGGGCTACTATGTGGTTTCAGACGGCACAGCCAAGCCTTACCGGGTCCACATGCGCTATCCATCGTTTACCACCTTGCAGGCGCTGGAGACCATGTGCAAGGGACGGATGCTCGCCGATGTTGTCGCAGTGGTCGGGTCAATTGACATTGTGCTGGGAGAAATCGACCGCTAGTGACCACAACGGCGCAGTTATATGCGGAGTTATGGATTTCGTTGGCTTCCCTGCTCCGCAGCTATACCGCGGTGCATGGAATTAGCAGCAAGCGACAGGCCACCGCCGAACAGGATGAGGAGCATATCTCGGTTCGCAACGGTCAGCATTCTCTTGAGTTGCTCCGGCAGAGAGCCATCGTAATCTGGAAGCGCGAAGATGGAAGGGCTGGCACACTGGAGTTGACTGAAGCCGGAACGTTGCGATCCGGCGATGCCGAGGAAGAGATGGATATGGCCGCCGAACAGTGGGCACGGGAGTTGATGCGATGAGCAATGAAACCATGACCGTCTTTTCGCCGCGCCTCGCCGCCCGATTCGATGCGCTGGTCGAGAAGTACCCGGTCAAGCGTTCGGCGCTGATTCCCATGCTGCTCTACGCGCAGGACGAAATCGGCTATCTCTCCGACTCAGTCATTGCCGAAGTGGCGGACCGCATCGGCATCACAGAACTGGAAGTGCGTAACGTAGCCACCTACTACTCCATGCTGCGCTTCAAGCCCGTGGGCAAATATAACGTCCAGGTCTGCACAAATATCAGTTGCATGTTGAGCGGCGCTTATGAGCTTTACGAGCGCTTCCAGCAAGAGCTCGGCATTGGGCCCAAAGGCGTCACCGCGGATGGAGCCTTCTCACTGGAAGAAGTCGAATGCATCGGAGCCTGTTGCTGGGGGCCGGCCATCCAGGTGAATTACGACTTTCTCGACGAGCTCACTCCCGAACTGGTTCCAGGCATTCTGGAAAGTTATCGCCGCAAAGCACGGACGGAAGGTACGGTCTCACATGCCTAGGCTGGTCTCCCATCCCGATGAAGTCAAAATCGTGACCCGGCGCTTCGGCCAGGGCGCTGCACAGATCGACCGCTACATCGAACTCGGCGGTTACGAAGCAGCAAAGAAGTGCCTGGAGCAGGGTCCCGACTGGATCATCAACGAATTGAAGGCCTCCAACCTGCGTGGCCGTGGAGGCGCAGGGTTTCCCACCGGCATGAAGTGGTCGTTCGTCCCCAAGCAGAGCGCAAAGCCCAAATACGTGCTGGTCAACGGCGACGAAAGCGAGCCGGGAACCTGCAAGGATCACTTGATCTTTTTGCACGATCCTCATGCAGTCATTGAAGGTACGATCATCGCCGGCCTCGCCATCGGCGCGAAAATCGGCTTCATCTACCTGCGCGGCGAGTACCGTTATCTTCTCGAAATCATGGAGAAGGCGGTAGCCGACGCCTACGCAAAGGGCTTTCTGGGCAAGAACATCTTTGGCTCCGATACCGAGTTCGAAGTCATTACCCAGACCGGCGCAGGCGCCTATGAAGTTGGCGAAGAATCGGCACTGATGGAGTCGCTTGAAGGCAAGCGTGGTGTACCGCGCATCAAGCCTCCCTTCCCCGCCGTCGTCGGCCTCTATGGCGGCCCCACAGTCATCAACAACGCGGAAACCATCGCCACCGTGCCCCACGTCATCGAGATGGGCAGCGCGGCGTATGCAGCGGCAGGCTCGGCGCGCAACGGCGGCACGCGGTTGTTCTGCATCAGCGGCCATGTTCAGCGGCCCGGCGTCTACGAGCTACCCATGGGCTACAACCTCAAGAGGATGATCTACGAGGTAGCCGGCGGCATCCGTGTTGGACGCAGCTTGAAAGCCGTGGTTCCGGGTGGATCTTCGACTCCTGTGCTCCTTCCGGAGGAAATCGAAAACCTGGGCATGGACTTCGACCAGGTTGGCAAGGCAGGCTCCATGCTCGGCTCGGGCGGCGTCGTCGTCATCGATGACCACACTTGCATTGTCGAATTTGCACTCCGCACCATCAGCTTTTATCAGCATGAAAGTTGCGGCTGGTGCATCCCCTGCCGCGAAGGAACCGACTGGCTGAAGAAGTCGCTCACCCGCTTCCACGCCGGCTTCGGCGAGGCCAAGGACATCGACAACATTCAATACTTGGCCGAGAACATGATGGGCCGCACCTTCTGCCCGCTAGGCGATGCCGCGGCCATGCCCACGCTGGGATTTGTAAAGAAGTTTCGCAAGGAGTTTGAAGACCACTTGAACGGCAAGCCCTGCCCGTTTGCAAAGCACGTGGACTTGGCAGTGGTCTAAGGGGGGATGGGGATGACACGAGATACAGATGCTCGAATGAAGGAGTTAGACAAAAAGGAAGAAATGATGCGCGTAGGTAAGGTAGTCAAAATCGAACCGATGCCCAAGCCGGTTGTGCCTCTTCCGCTGCCAACAGGTATCTTGAGGAGCGAAATGACCAGAGACGATCGTTGGAAAATCGCTGATCGGATCGTAGATCTGAGCAATCAAGTCCTTTCGAGGGAGGAGAGTGGTATTCACATCGCCCTGAGAATCGGGTTCCCTCCAAACAGCAACACTGTCACCGTCTCGAAGCGCGCCAATCGCGTCTGCTTCTTCATTCGGTCAATGGATCTCCTCAGGAAAGCAGAGGCGGAGGGATTCAAGCCCGAACCGAGGAGCAAGGATCGGTATCGCTTTTGGGGATTAGGCCTGAGCGATATTGATGCTCACGAGGCGCTCTTTAGAGAAATCGTGAAGGAATCTGTGAGCGTAATTATGAGTCGGAGATCGAAGAAGAACTAGGGAATCCATGGCGGGATTGAAATGACGCGAGAATATCTGGTGGTTTACGAATACGCAAACGGCAGCTATTCGGGCTATGCACCGGATTTGCCGGGGTGCATTTCTGCCGGTGGCACTCACGAAGAGATGCGCAAGAATATGCGAGAGACTGTCGAAAATCACGTAGGGTCGCTGGTTGCGCAGGGCAATCCGGTTCCAAGTTTAGTAACTCACACCGTTCATTGTCCGAAGCCTGTTGAAGAAACGGACACCCAGCATTGGATTATTGAGCGCATGGAAATTGAGATTCCTGTTTCAGGCAAGGCGGCACGGGAATTGGCGAGCGCGTGAATGGAATTGTCTGAGTTTGTGGATTGATGAGCGAAAAGCAACCGCAGATCCTTCGACTTCGCTCAGGATGACAGCCTTTTGTTAGGGTTGATTGCAAGGGAAATGAACGGGACCAACACATGCCAGACGTAACCTTCACAGTCGATGGAAAGAAGCTGACGGCNNGCCTGCCGCATGTGCGTGGTGCGCCAGGAAAAAGTGCCCAAGCTGCAAACGGCATGCACCACAACGGTGGCCGAGGGCCAGGTCTTCATCACCGAGTCCGAAGAGATCGCACAGGCGCGCAAGGCTACCATCCAGTTATTGCTCGGCAACCATCCGCTCGACTGCCCGGTTTGCGATGCCGGCGGCGAGTGCGAATTGCAGGACATGACCTTCAAGTACGGTGCGGCCGAGTCGAAGTTCATGGACATGAAGAACCACCGCGACGAGCAGCAATGGTCGCCGGTGGTGTACTTCGATCGTCCGCGTTGCATCCTGTGCTATCGCTGCATTCGGGTCTGCGGCGAAGGCATGGATGTCTGGGCGCTGGGCGTTCAGAACCGCGGCACCAGCTCGATCATCGCGCCCAACAAGGAAGATCATCTGGAGTGCGAAGAGTGCGGCATGTGCATCGACATCTG
>PLZC01000010.1 GCA_003151985.1 Acidobacteriaceae bacterium | reverse complement strand
TCAGTTTGATCTGTCTCCTCATTTTGCCCTCCGAGGTGCCTTCATCTTGGGTAGCATTTTCAATGAGGCGACGACCCATCGCTCAGTAGCAAAATGGTGAGTCGATGCGACCGGAAATACTAGTTGACGCCAGACAAGTGTCACGGTCATTTGTTCCCCGAACGGTTTCAATCATCGCGAGTATATTCCTCAGTGGTGTCCCTGCTTGTACACTGTGACAGGAACTACAAATGAAGCCTTCCCGGCCGGCGCCCAAAGTGTCAAGACAACGCAAAGTCTCAAGGCGAACGTCCTCCACTGTACCCCGTGGTAACGCGAATTGGTTATCCACGCCGCCATGAAAGATGACACGATGACCGAACTCATGTTTGAGTTCTTCCAAATCCATTCCCGGGCAGACATGCTGAATCGGGTTGAGCACGTCCACGCCACAATCGAGGATCGGCCCCAGCAAACGGCGTGCCGCGCCATCCGTGTGGTAAAAGACCTTGAGGCCATGGGCGTGTATCAACTCACACCAGCGCTTCAATCGCGGCTGCAAATACCGCTTCCACATAGCGGGCGCCATCAAGAGCGACTTTTGTCCGGCAATATCGTCGCTGATGAAGACCAGGTCGAGCGACTTGCCGGCGCGGGCGAAGAAGCGACGCATCATTTCGGTTTGAATCGATTCCACGCGATCGAGGATCGCATTCACCAATTCCGGATTTTCGACGAGATCCATCATCGATTGTTCCATCCCGCGTAACTGGCAGTAGATTTCAAAGAACGAAACCCAGGGGCCGATGACGGCGAATTCCCGCGCCGCCTCCTGCGCCTCTGCCACTGCGCCGTCATAATCGAAGTGGTCCACGTCGGGCCACCATGGATAGTCGTCCAATGACCTCGGCGTGTCGTAGCCTGCCAGCGGAGCGGAGCCAAACTCCGCGTAATGGGCCGCGCCTGCCTGAACATCTTTCAGCGGCACGCCCCACATCGTGCTGCTACCGCCGTCTTCGGCGCCGGCGCCTGATTGCCCACCGGCGCGCTCCCCGCCAGCGCGACAGTAATCCATAAACACCCAGACAATCTTGTCGAGGCCGAGAGCACGATACATCGCCAAATCGTCGGTCACGCCACAATGCTGTCGCAGAACCGCGCCGATCTCAGGGGTGTGCCAAAGATCCACCGGCAGGCGATCTACGGATTGGCGGTTCAGGATGGCAAGAATACGCTCACGCGGGGTCATGGTGTCAGCCTTTCAAATCGAACTCTCTGGCAGAAAGCGCGAGCGATCTCCCAGAGTTAGTTGTCGGTCAACGAATTCCAACTCGCTCTTGTCTTTTGCTGTTGTCCTGGATTGGATGCAATGTCAATATTCGATCGATAAAGGGGATCACTTGTACTGGACCTTCCATTCCGCAGATGTCGATGGCAGCCAATATATGATGCCATGTCCCCACGGCGCGCTGATTTGCTTCGGTATTGGTCACTAGAATTTTGATTTCGTTCTCGCCCGGTTTGATCAGCTTCGAAATATCAAGCTGATAAGGCCTCCACACCAGCGTGCCCGCATGCTCGCCGTTTACAAATACATCCGCAACGGAACTTACGCGCCCGAGATCAAGCATAACTCGCTTGTCACGGTAATTGTCCGGGAGGCTGAATGTTTTCGTATAGATGGCTGTCCCTGAGAAATTGGCAAGCCCAGTCTGTGTCCATGGTTTAAGCGAGAAGGCCGTGGCGCCGGTGACGAACTGAACCGGGGAGACCAGCGGATCGTCCTTGCTGGCGATGATGACCAGCGTGTTCTTCTCACCATGAAGACTTGCCTGTATATCAACGGGAGCGTCTCCTTTCTGGCGTATTTCCTGTCCGTTCAGCGTCATGCGATATGTGTTGTGCAAGACAGGTGGTACCACAGCCACGCATCCGGGCGGCACTTCGATCCGATAGAAGCGCATCTGATTGCTTGCAGCGGTCGATTCACTCGTATCATTCGGCGAAGTGCTGGCCACCACTTGGGAAAGAGAGGTCCCATTGTCATCCGCGACCCGGAAAGAAAACCCATAGAAACCGCTAGCTGCGCCTCTGCTTTTTCCAACCTTCACCAAGACTTCATTCCAGCCTTTGTGAAGGTCCACTGGAATACGATCGGCCCAGTTGTCGTTGAGTTCGTACCAGAATGGAGTTCGCAATTGTGAAAACACCTGCTTGTTGTTCAGCCAGACCCCAGCCCAGTTATCTGCAGCGACGATGAACTGCGCGTGGTGATCGCTAGGGGAGTACAGGTAGGTGTGGGCATAACTCACAATCCAACTCTTCGCGTCCGTCAGCAACTCAGGATTGAAGTTCACGATATAGCCCGAGTCCGCGGAACTGCCGCCCTCGGTTTTCATCAAGATGTCCCAGCCGCCAAGCGCCAGGTAAGGCTCGTTGCCGTTGTAGTCTTCCCAACCCACTTGTCCGTCGAGTCCGTCGTACTTTTTGTGGAGATCGAATTCCTGCTCAGGTGGATAGATCTTTGCGAAGCCATCATTGTCCGTATTCGGAAACGGGCCGATCATTT
>PLZC01000341.1 GCA_003151985.1 Acidobacteriaceae bacterium | reverse complement strand
TATGAAGTTGCCGGCGTGGTCGAGGAAGTCGGCGAGGGTGTCGACAAGACCTGGACCGGCAAGCCAGTCGCGGTCGTTCCTGGCTTTTCGATGTACCGTTACGGAACGTTGGGCGAAGAAGCTGTAGTTCCTGTCGAGTGCCTCGGCGAGTATCCGGCCAACCTGACGCCCGTTCAGGCAGCCGCCATCTGGATGCAGTACATAACAGCCTACGGCGCCCTGGTGCACGTCGGCGGCGTGAAGTCAGGCGACTTTGTTTCCATACCCGCTGCGTCCTCCAGCGTTGGACTGGCCGCAATCCAGATTGTCCGCGACGCGGGCGCCACCGCGATAGCCCTCTCCCGGACGTCAGCCAAGCGTGCGGAGTTGTTGGCTCTGGGCGCGCACCACGTCATCGCCACAGAGGAAGAAAACTACGAGGCACGCATATCGGAGATTACCGGCGGCAAGGGCGTCCGGCTCACTTTCGATCCAGTGGCAGGGCCATTTTTGGAGAAGTTGGCCGCGGCGGCGACCCCGGGCGGCATTGTCTTCCAGTACGGATTGCTCAGCGGACAGCCCACGCCGTTCCCGCTCATGTCGGCGTTGAGCAAGAATCTGAACATTCGCGGCTACACACTAATGGGGGTCACGCAGAATCCCGCAACGCTGAAGGAGGCGAAGAAGTATATCTTTGATCGGTTGGCCGATGGGCGGTTTGTCCCCAAGATTGCCAAGACCTTTGAATTTGCGCAGACCGTGGAGGCTTACCGGTATCTCGAGTCCAGCCAGCAGGTGGGCAAAATCGTAGTCACCGTTCCCTGACGTGCCTGAACACAAATAAAAGGGACGACCTGTGTCGTCCCCTCAATAGCACCACTGCCGCAAGAACTCTGCTACGCTACGGCTGCGTTGCGTTCCTCGGCTTCCAGTTTGTTGCCAACCTCGGCCGCAGCCCGCGCCAACACGCGATGATGGATGGTAAACAGGGCCAATTCAAGGCGGTCGCTGACTCCGGTTTTGTCGTAGATCGAGCGCAGATAATTCTTGATCACTTGTTCGGTGGTCTTCAGCCGGACAGCAATCTCCCGGTTTTTGCAGCCCTGCACAATCAAAGCCACGATCCGCATTTCCTTGGGGGTGAGGCGATCGCGAACTCGGGTGCCTACCATGTCCTCTTCCGGCGAATCGGCCTGCATCACCTGCGGTGGCAGCCATGTTTCCCCGGCGGCTACGCGGCGCACGCAGTCCACCAGGGCCGCCCCCGTCACATTGCGGAACACCACCCCACGGTAGCCCTGCTGGATGTAGCTGCCCGCCCCATCATTGTTTTCCGCAATCACAACGCCGCGGCTGCCCACACTTTCCAGCAAACTCCGCAACCGGGGAAAGTCCGGCCGCAACGAGGCGGCAAACAGGACGATACACCCCGGAAAAGTCGTGATGGCATGCTGCAAGCGTTCCAAATCCGTGCATTGAGCGATAATACGCAAATCTTCGCCCATTGCCAGCACTTTTGCGGTGCCTGCCCGGAAGATTGCCTGCGAATCGGCCAGAATTATTTTCTTCATGATGTGCGTCCCATTTGCCGCATTACTCCGGAAATCCAAGTGGAATGTGACTCGACCCTCTTCTTCCGCCACAATGGAAGCAGCGGTTCGAGTCCAGACATTGATCTAAGCCCTTTGGACCATATCGGCAGAACGGGACGAAAGTTTTCGACTGTCGGATTTTGCGGCACTGCACGTGGTCGCATATCCCTTTCGTAACCGGAAATGCATTACCCTCGTGCCGTCTCTGATTCCTTCACGCAATCTCTTATGTATGAGATTACAGCCTTTTTACCCCTAAAGCCATAGATTTCTGGAGTCGGTACATTTGCACCTTGTTCGCCTTCGCGTTGAATTCGGCCAAACCAAGGAATTTGCCGAAATGGTCTACCTGGAATCCGATCCCACGCGGTATAGTTCTCCTGGAAACGCCTTAAACTGAGGGTATTATGGCAAGGGCAATTCTGCTGGCAGTGGACGACGACGTAAGCGTTCTGGAAGCGGTAGTCCAGGATCTGCGTCGTCACTATGGGGCCGAATACCGAATCATGCGCGCGGCCAGCGGTCAGGCCGCGCTCGACACCCTGGCCCAACTCAAAACCCGGCAGGAACCCGTGGCGCTCTTGCTCAGCGATCAGCGAATGCCGGGGATCACAGGCGTCGAATTCCTCGAGCGATCGCGCGAGTTGTATCCCGAAGCCCGGCGTGTTTTGCTCACCGCTTATGCCGACACCGAGGCGGCCATCCGGGCCATCAATGCTGCCCGCATCCACTACTACCTCAACAAGCCCTGGGATCCGCCCGAAGAAAAGCTCTACCCGGTGTTGACCGATCTACTGGAAGACTGGAAAGCCGGCTACCAGCCGCCCTTTGAAGGGCTGCGCGTCATCGGGAATCGCTGGTCGCTCCGCGATCATGAAGTCCGTACCTTCCTCTCTCGCAATCATGTGCCCTACCGCTGGATGGACGTTGCCGGCAATCAGGACGCCATAAAGTTGCTGACAGAGCGCGGCCTGGCATTGGACCAATTGCCCGTAGTGCTCTTCCAGGATGGTAGCGTCCTTTTGGAGCCGAATCTTGAGGTGCTGGCGGCGCGGGTAGGGCTCAGCGTCCAGGCCACACAGGTGTTCTACGACATGGTGGTGATAGGCGCCGGGCCCGCCGGACTGGCGGCTGCCGTTTATGGCGCCAGCGAAGGGCTGCGCACGCTGGTCATTGAGCCGGAAGCGCCCGGGGGACAGGCGGGCTCCACATCGCAGATCGAGAATTACCTGGGATTCCCGTCCGGCATCAGCGGAGCGGACTTGGGCCGCCGCGCTCATACGCAGGCCGCCCGACTGGGCGCGGAGTTTGTCACCCAGCGCGCCACGGGGCTGCGCATCGACGGCCAATACCGATTTGTGCAACTGGCGGACGGCCGCGAAGTGTCGGCCCATGTTGTATTGCTTGCCACCGGCGTCCGTTATCGCAAGCTCGATATACCAGGGGCGGATCGTTTGACCGGCCGCGGCATCTACTATGGAGCCGCGCTGGTCGAGGCAGCGGCTTGCAAGGGTGAGGAGGTTTTTGTAGTGGGCGGTGCCAACTCTGCGGGCCAGGCAGCACTGCACTTTGCCAAATTCGCCAGCAAGGTCACCATGCTTCTGCGCGGCGACGGGCTTTCCGCCACCATGTCGAAATACTTAATCGATGAGATTGAAAGCACATCCAATATTGTGTTGGGGCCAAAGACCCAAGTGATCGAGGCAGAAGGGGACCAGCGCCTTGAAGCCTTGCGGTTAAGCGGCCCGCAGGGGGAATGGCGGGAACCGGCCACTTCGCTATTTGTCTTTATCGGCGCGGCGCCGGGCACGGAGTGGCTCCCGGCATGCATCTTGAGAGACCAAAAAGGGTTTGTACTGGCTGGGCCGGATTTGCCCCGAAACGGCCAACTGGCAGCTTTGTGGCCTGAGAAGCGCGAGCCATTTTTGCTCGAGTCCAGTGTGCCGGGGGTATTTGTGGCCGGAGACCTTCGTTATGGCTCGGTCAAGCGCGTAGCCTCAGCGGTGGGCGAGGGCTCCATCGCCGTCCAGTTTGCCCATCAGTATCTCGCGGGGTTCTAGAGTTGTGCGTACATCGGACGGAGGGAGCAGGGGCCTTTAGGCCCCTGAATACCGCCTCAATTTCGATGGCCTTTAGGCCCGGTCTCTACATGCTGCGGAAAGACGTCGTCTTTGTTTGGTTGAACTTGCAGTCTTGTTTGTTTTCTCGGACACGACTTGAGTCGTGCCGATAAGACCATTTGAAACGAACGGGGCTTAGCCCCTGCGGGAAACTCCCTCGCTAGGTGCAAGAGACTTGAAGATGAGCCAAAACGGACAAACGGTAGAGATAGAGTCGGTACCTTTGCAGGAAGTGGCGCAGGCTCTGCTCCTGACTCGCCCCTTCGCTGAAACCACCCTTGATGCACTTCGTGGCTTGGATTCCGTGGACCGCGTCACTGCCAGGGCAGGCTCGGTCCTGATGGAACCCTGGCAGCCGGTCCGTTTTTACTGGGTTGTCCTCGAAGGCGAGGTTCGCGCCGATCGGCCCGAGCCGGATGGCTCACGCACCGAAGTGGGTTGCGCGCATGCCGGTGAAGGATTCGGCGAGACGCCGCTGCTTTCCGGCAAGTCGCACTCTCCCTTCATCATTCAGGCCATGCGGGATTCGCTGCTGATTCGTTTTTCAGAGGCGCAATTTTGGAACCTGATGGCCTGTTGCCCGTCTGTTCGCAAGGTAGTGCTGGAGAACATGGCGCAGCGGCAGCAAGCCTACCAGGTGGAAGCGCTGCACCGCGAAAAGCTGGTCTCGCTGGGAACGCTGGCAGCAGGGCTCATGCACGAGCTTCACAACCCCGGCTCAGCGGCCAAGCGTTCGGCCTCGCAGCTTCGCGAAAACCTGCTGCGACTGCAGCGGCTCAGCCTGCGCTTCAGCGACAAGCCCAAGACCCAGAACCAGCTTAGCTGCATGAAGAGGTTGCTGGAGCATGCGCTGCACGGATGCCACGCGCCCGCGCTCAGCACGCTCGAAGAGTCGGATGCCGAAGAAGCCATGGCCCAGTGGCTGGCCCTGGCCGGGGTCGAAAACGCTCATATCATCGCTCCCGCGCTGGTAGGCATAGGCTTCGATCAGGCGGCGCTGGCGTGTGCCAACGACTACTTTGAACCCGAAGCGTTCTCCGACACCCTCAACTGGCTGGAAGCTCTCGTCTCCAGTGTTTCACTGGTGTGCGCCATCGAAGAGAGTATTACGCGCATCTCCGACCTGGTCATGGCGGTGAAGAAATTTGCCTACGACGATCGGTCGGTGGTCAGGGATCTGGACGTGCATGACAGTTTGCAAAGCACGCTCACCATCCTCGGGCACAAGCTTCGCATCAAGCAACTTGGTGTCGAGAAGCGGTTCGCGGCGTCGCCTGCAACGATTCACACACGCGGCTCAGCGCTCAGCCAGGTTTGGACCAACCTGATCGATAATGCCATCGACGCCTCGCCGGAGAATGGACAAGTTGAGATTGCAACCTGGACTGAAACAGGAGGGACCGCGGTTGAAAATGGATCGGTGCCGGGCTGGCTGGTCGTCAGCATTGCCGATCACGGCGCTGGGATTCCGCCCGACGTTCTGCCGCGGATTTTTGAAGCGTTCTTTACAACCAAGCCATTGGGAACAGGCACCGGGCTGGGTCTGGAGATCGTTCACCGCATCGTGACGCAGAAGTTCGGCGGCACAATCAACGTGGAATCCGAACCGGGAAATACGCGGTTTACTGTGCGTTTGCCGCTGAATGACGCTCACGGCGAAAAGAGCGCCACCGCCCCCAAGAGCTAGAGTCCAAACGGGAGCCTCTCAGCTTTGCGCACGCTTTTGCGCCATACGATACTGGCCAACCGCCCAGTCTTCGCCGCCCAGTCCCGCCTGTCGCGCCTTGACAAAAACTTCAGCCAAATTATCGGCAAGGCTGAGATGGGTATTGCGCGCGGCCGCAGCTTCGCGCAGAAGACCTAGATCCTTCGCGCCAAGTTCGATGGTGGCGCCCGGTTCCTTGGGCGGATGGAGCATCACATTGCCGTAAGCCGCATAAAAGGGCGACTGAAACAGCGCGTTATTCACGGTTTCAAGGAAGGTTTCAGGCTCGATGCCCTGGGCCGCCGCATACACAAAGGCTTCGCCAAGTGAGTGGATCATTGCGCTGATAAGAAAGTTGCCGCCCAGCTTCAGAGCATGTGCCTGGCGCGGCTCCGAGCCGATCACAGAGATGCCCCTGGAAAGAGGTTCGAGCAGGGGACGCGCCTTTGCGACGGATTCCGCAGGGCCCGCAACCACAATCCACAAGCGGCCCTCTTCCGCAACCTTGGGACGGCCGAAGACCGGCGCCGCCAAAAAATGCTGCCCGCGGCGCGAGTGCTCAGCGGTCAGCCGCTCGCTGAGTGCAACGCTGATGGTCGAAAGCGATATGTGCAGAGCGCCGGGCCGCAACGCGTCAAGCACGCCCTCTTCGAAAACGACTCGCTCGTGTGCGGCATCGTCGAAGAGCGTGGTCAGAACCGCTTCGGCATCCCGTACGGCTTCAGCAGCAGTCGCGGCGATGGTTGCGCCAGCCGCCGCGAGTGCCTCGGTCCGTGCGCGCGTCCTGTTCCAAACAGTCACTTCGTGCCCTGCCGCCAGCAAACGCAGCGCCATGGGCGAGCCCATATGGCCTAGTCCCAGAAAACCGATCTTCAACGCGCCCTCCAGTCTAGTAGAAAGAGTCGCAGAGACAGGCGGCGGATTCAAGCGCAAAATCCTGTGTTCAACAAATCACAAGTCGCGAGCCATCACGCGGCCGGAGCATAGGGCGCCGCCTCGCGCGCATTGCGCAGTGCAAGCGCCCACCACTGCAATCGCGCCAGCATGGTCGCCATCAACGGGTAAAGAGGTGAGTCCAGCAATCACTTTTTCTCTCGGCCTGTTCCTTGTTATTGCCGGCGCGGGCGCAGCACCTGGTAGCGGGTGATGGTATAGCCAAGAGCCGCACCGGCAAACACGTCCGAAGGGAAATGAGCGCTTGAAGTGACGCGAGAAAAGCTGATGGCCGTTGCCAGCCCATACATTGCCCACGGCACCCAGCGATGATTGCGATAACGGGTGGCCACGACCGTGGCGACAGAAAATGCGGCGGTGGCGTGCCCGGACGGGAAGCTGCTGCCCTTGAAAGGGGACTTGCTCCCGTTGAAGAACGTGTCGTTGAGATTTCCAACCGGGACATCGCTGGGTCGTTCCCGGCGGGTGACCGCTTTCACCGCAAGGTCGACAATCGCGCTGTCGCCATAGGCTTCCGCGGCGAGGATTGCCGTGCCCACCTGGTACGGGTCATGCCGCATGTATCCCGCGGCCATGAGCGATGCCGGTATGGCGATAACTTCCGACGTGGTGATCATGGGATCGAAGACGTCGTTGAATTTGTCCAGCCCCGGCGAGGGCGAACGAAAGTGGGGCATTATGTGGGGGTCCGCGTAGATAAGACCGGCGGTTCCGGCGGCGATGGCGAGTGTGGGTACCCAATGGCGCCCTCTCGCCAATTGCGTGGGAAAGAGCCAGATTTCTTTCTGGTCGTGAAGAAAGTCAAGTGGAAGAGTCCGCCAGGATGCTTCCCGATCCGATGCCGAGTTATCGCCGTGTCCGTTGGACTGGGCCACTGTAGAAGGACTGTCAGGCAGATTGGGATCGCTCGCTTGCGCGCAGGCCCGGCCCTCTTGCCATCCAATTCCTGCGCACAAGACAAGAGCAAAGTAGATAGGTTTATCCATGAACTTCATAGGGGTAGTTGGATGCGGTTCAATGGACTGAAGAAGCCTTGAGTTGCGAATCCGCAACGATCTGCCCGGATTGCTCACAACACGTCAACAACCCGGTCCGCCACGCGTTCCGCTACTCCGACGCTCTGTCATCCTGAGCCGCAGGCGAAGGATCTGCGGTTGTTTCTTATCGATCCATTCGATCCAACGCATGGCGATAATCGGCAGGCTCTTAGTCGTACCAATCGCGGCTTAAGTCCGTCCAGACCGGGTTCATAGCCTCAATCAGCAAGATCTTCTTTGCTCGTCTTCAGCCCTTCAGTTCCTTCTCGCGGCTGATGGCCCTGGCAATCTCCTGGTGTCCTTCGAACCACACGAGTCGATCGCAGTTGTACTTTGCCGTGAAGCCGTCGTGCTCCTTCCATTTATGCTGAAACACACGTTTGTGAAGGTCGCTGGTGACGCCGATGTAGAGCGTGTGGCTGCGGCTCGCCATGATGTATGTGAAATAACTGTGCTCGTGCATCGGTGACATCCTATCTGCTCGTAGCTGCAATGGCTGTGACGGGAAGAACAACCGCAGATCCTTCGCTGCGCTCAGGATGACAACCCAAGTTCTGGAGCGAGCCATCAACAGGGAAGTTAGTACAAGCCAGATCACAAGCCAGCGTAGATTTTCCAGACGAATCCGAGCGAGTAACCGCCAATCCGGAAGTTACCATCCAGTTACCCTTCCAGCCCACCGCCATTGGTACTCGTCGATAGGGTTGGCGGGTTCGTACTATCCCGGGTCCCAGAATCGGGACCTGGAGCACCTGGCGCTACGCTACGGTCGCTCCTCATGAACGGGGCCTTTCGAGGTTCGAGGTATCCCACCCTTGCCGCGCGGCAAGGATGGGGCACCCGACATTTGTGGCTGGTCCGCCCCGGCTCATTTGAGGTTCGCAGCTCGCCGCCGCGAGTCGCGCTGCTCAGGATGACAACATATTTTTGGTGGGAATTTCAGGGACAACACTACAAGTGAGCGAGCATAGCCTGCGAGCGCCCGGTCACTGGTTTCCGGCGGTCCTAAGTAACTCGCTGAGGCTATGGATATCGGTGGGGGCGGTGTCTCCGATGACCACGTAGCGCAGACCAGCTTCGCCCCAAGTTTCCGTGCTGAAGCCCTTCTCGCGCTCCGTGCTGATGCCCATGCCGCGGGGAGTCACGCCTGGCTGGTCTTGCAGGATGAAGACCGATATCTGGTGCTTGCGCAAATCGTACAACACCTGGGCGCCCGGATTGTGCTTGAAATAGACGATCCTGCCGCCCACCAGTTTGAAGGGCGAATTCTGCAGGTCGGGCAAATTGAACGTGTAAGGGAGCTTGCCTTGGAACCACGGTTTTACATTATGTTGGTCGCTTGAAGTTACATCCACAGGATTGTTGCTGGCCGTGGTGGCGACGTGAATGTCGAGCAGCTCGGACACGGCCTGGGCGCGTGTGGAGTACCGGTGCCACCAGGAAAATGAGAGGACGACCAGCAGTAGAACGACAGCCGCCAAGGCCGCGACGCGCACCTCCGGAATCTCCCATACCGTTTTGTGGCTCACCTTGACGCTCTTCTCCACGCGGCGTTGAAACTCGGCCGAGGGAGCGTACCGGACTGCCGCGGCTCGTACGGCAATCTTCATTTGCAGACGGCTCAGCGTATCCGTCGCACAGGAAGGGCAACTGCGCAGGTGGTCTTCAATACCTTCGAATTCCTCTTTGGTGCAA
Source organism: Acidobacteriaceae bacterium (assembly GCA_003151985.1). Lineage (GTDB taxonomy): Bacteria > Acidobacteriota > Terriglobia > Terriglobales > Acidobacteriaceae > Telmatobacter. The sequence continues at coordinate 1,590 of PLZC01000341.1, read as the reverse complement.
CTGCCGTCCACATAGGTGTCCAGCCATTCCTGCCAAATGTCGTGGCTCATTCCAGAGGGCTCCCCTCTTCGTCTATTTCTCTTATGCGCACGTCATCCGGTCTTTTCTTCCCCGGGCCATACTTTTCTCTAATTCGCAAGTCTTCCATCTCTTTTATGCGCGGGTCGTCGATCGCAGGCACGTCGTCCAGTATTCCCTGCACATGGATCACTTCACGTTTGTCGTCTGTCAATTTAAGTTCGCGCTGTAAGGGCGGGTGGTCCTCGATCTCCGGCACGTCGTCGAAGATTCCCTTCTCGTGGATCGCTTTTGGTTTGTCGTTCTTCAATTTGGGCCCGCGAATACTTTCACGCCAGTCCTCCAGCTCCGGCACGTCGTCGAGGATTCCCTGTACGTGGATCGTTTCCGGTTCATCGTTCTTCAAATTAGGCCCGCGACGCGATTCAGGCATGTCCTCCATTTCAGGCACGTCGTCGAAGAACTCAGGCTCACGATGCCGTTCAGGCCCTTCATCCATCTCAGGCACGTCATCGAAGTCCGGCGCAGCAAAGGTGGATCTTTCCACCGGCCGCTTTTCTGCTTCCGGCTGTGCCGGGATGGCCGCAGCCCGCACTCTTCGTGGGGCTATGAGCAACGAGCGCAAGGTTGAGCGCGCATGGGAGAGACGCGCCACTACCGTCCCCAGGGGAAGGCCAAGGGTCTGGCTAACCTCCCGGTACGTCATCTCTTCCAGATCGGAAAGCAGAAGCACCTCGCGAAGGTTCAGCGGCAAGTCTTCCAGCGCTTCCTGCAGCCTCTCCTGGTCGACGCGCGCCAGAAGAATCGTCTCCGGCCTGCAGTCTGTTCCGGGCTCCACGGTACTGCCTTCGCTGGGAAACGATATGGCGGATGTGGCCCTGATTCCAGCCTGCGTGGCAAGGAAAGAATGACGCAGAATTCGATAAATCCAGGCGCGAAAGTCGGTTCCCTGCTGGTAAGTTGAAAAGCCTTTGAATGCCTTGAGATAGGCTTCCTGCACCAGGTCTTCCGCAGCCTCGCGATTTTGGGTCAGCCAGCAGGCAAAGTTGTAGAGCCTGGCGAAAAGAGGCATCGCCAGTTCTTCGAAGGACCCGGAATCTCGTGTTTCAGCCACAGACGGTCAGTGTACCTCACGGATAGCCCGTTTCATGTCTCAACTCTCGAAATTTGATGCGGTTAACCGTCCGACAGGGTCGTAAAACCGCGCAAGAAAAGCGGGAATTTACTCTCGCCCTACTGCGCCTCGACCAGGCGATGCGCAATGGCGAAAAGCGCCAATTCCAGGCGGGTGGATACGCCCGTTTTATCGAAGATATTCGACAAGTGACGCTTGACCGTTTCTTCGCTTAGCGTGAACTGCTTGGCGATGTCGCGGTTGNNCTTCCACGATGGCGCCCACCACTTCCAGCTCGCGCGGTGTAAGGCCGTAAGTCTTGCGCTGAGGTACCGCGGCCTGTTGCGTCAGGTCGCGGAGCGCGGAAACCAGGTTGATCACCCGCTTGCCGCCTATCCAATAATCGCCGCTGAATACGGTGCGAATGGCGGTTTGCAGGTGGCCGGCCAGCGCGTCTT
>PLZC01000039.1 GCA_003151985.1 Acidobacteriaceae bacterium | reverse complement strand
TTCTCCCTTTGGTAATAGAAAAAGGAATCGGAAATATAGAGCTGATTTTCCCCGAAATTCGGGTCGGGGATGGCGCCCACATTCAGGTACGAAGACAGCACGGTGCCGGGCACGGTGGCCACGAGCCAGCCGGAATCATCAAAGCTGGGTTTGGAGAACGCCTCGCCCCCGCCATTCACTAGGTTTGACCGCTGCACCCGCCAGCCGCCTCCAGCCAGATTGAGGCGTCCATCGGCGGCAGGTGAATGTGCAGCCTTGGGCCGGACCAGGAATCCACCACGTCCAAAGATCTCAATCTCACTGAGGATGTAGCCATCGGCCGTGTTGGGCCGTGTCATCAATACGCGCACATAGCGCCCTTGCGCGGGCTGCGGCAGTTTCAGGTCGTCCACCGGCTGGTTGCTGCCGGGCAGCGGAGCAAGATCGCGCCAGTTCTGCGCATCATCTGAAACCTGCACCGACCCCTCGGCTGCGCGCGCAATCCAATACAGCTTCACCCGGTCAAACTCGCAACGCGCGCCCAGATCGACGTAAACCCATTCCTGGTCTATCCCTGCGCTCTTCCACGCGCTGGTGAAGCTGTAGGGGCCGCCGATCTCCACGCGCTGCTTGCCGCGGAAGAAGGCGATCTGGCCAAGCTTCCACATCATAAAGAAGCCACGCATCGAACTTCCCCCGGGGATTTCCGTAGCAAACTCCACGCGATAGGAGCGGTGGCGCCCCACGGAAGTGAGGGGAATGGAGGGAAGGAAGAACTGGCCCGGCTCGGCGAATCCTCGCGGATAACCGTCGGTGGATGCCGGCTGCGGCGCGGAGGCTTTGCCTGCCTCAGTCCAGGTGCGTCCATCGGCCGAAATCGACACAGTGAATTTAAGCGATTCCGGTTTGACCCCTGTCGGCGCAACCACCACCAGCTCGACTCGATCGATCTCCGGAGCGTTTTCGCCGCCTTCAAGCTGCATCTCAATGGACGCCCGCGCCCCGCGCAGTTCCAACGTGTTCGTGGGAAAGTGGTCAATGACGATATCGCGCTCTTCCTTGTTCAATGCGCCACGATAGCCATCTGAGACCACAATCCACTCCGGCAAACGCGTGTCCTTGATGCCGTCGGTCACAAGCTGCGCCGTTAGATTGTAGTCGTAGCTGCTGGAGTGATACGCGGGACGCAGCAGCGCAAGATTGCGATAGGTCGCGTTGTCGAGAATCAGCGCAGGACTGAAGTCTTCACTGGGCGCGCCAGGATAGATGCCGATTCCACGCGTGTGTTCTATTGCGCCTGCGGGCTGCTTTCCTGCGCTTGTTGCATGCGAGGATTCTTCCGCTTGCTTACCCATGGGCTCCGCCCAGGCCGGCAGGCCTTCAATTGCCACGCTCGCACCCGCAATCGCGGTTGTCTTCAGAAAACCCCGTCTCGATATCGACATTCGCTTTCTCCCTGACTTGCTTCCGCTTTCGTCCTTTCGGAAGCTAAAATGGCCATGCTCATCGGCAGGCGTTGAAGCACACCCTAAGCAATGACTTGAGCACGGCTCTGTTCACGTGACGACATGGGAACGCAAAAAGTTTGCTCACGCGCAAAAAAGCAGCTAGCCTTCCCAGCGACAGATGCCGTATACCAGCTCGAAGATTTAATGGCTCGCCAATCCCCAGAACTCGTTACCACCCACTTCAAGCCTTCTTTATTGCGAAGCGGTCGTCAACCGGTCAGGGCGCAAGACATCCCGCTCAAGAGAGAACAACTTCAAGCGGAATGGAGTGCGGGCTACTTCGTGGCTTCCGAGCGAGGGATCAGCTTCACTTTTGCCGAGTCGGCCGTAAACCAACTTGTCAGCCGGCGAATGGTAAAGCAGCAACAAATGCACTGGACCAAGCGAGGCGCCCACCTGTTGTTGCAGGTCCGCGCGGGTCCGAAGACCCAATTCGCCGCGTAGCCTGATCGCGAGTTGATTGGCGCGAAGAAGCGGAAAGAAATCCGTCACCCCCCGTATTTTTAGAGATTCAGCTTTCAGTTGCCAGCTCAGAAGCTTGCTTCGAGGGCAAATTAACTGAGCCATTTGGCTCTTGCTCTCAGGTCGATTACAAACAGTGCTCCGGTGTCTACGGTCCAGGTTCCGATCTGAAACTGGGGAAGAGCGAATTCCCGTGCCGTTTGGAATACAAATTTCGTCAACGAACTCCACGACTCGATTGGAATGTAATGAGGCAACTCAGCGACGAAGGAGCATACTCCATTGGCGAGCCCTGCCCTTTCGCAGCAGGTGGTTATCAGGTAATGCGAAATATTGCTGCGGGAGCAGCGTTGACTATCCCTGGTAATTCAGAGTGGCGTGTAATCTTCGCGTGGATGCACCGCTACTTGATTGCCATGAGTGGAGGAATGGAGGGGTTTTCAGTCGGGAGTCTCTGGTGATGCGTCAGGCGCGCGGGCACAGAACAGGCTTGGATTCAGGACCGAATGCGTACTGTAACTGATACCGCGATCGGCTTCCCGGGGTACACGGCCATGGTGACCCCTAG
>PLZC01000096.1 GCA_003151985.1 Acidobacteriaceae bacterium | reverse complement strand
CCTTCATGGCGGCGACGAGCATGGTTCCGGTGACGGCGCGGCCAATGGGAGTGGTATTGAAGTAGGGAACACCGGCGGTCGAGATGTGAAAGGCGCCGGCCTGGAGCGCGGCGATGCCTTCGCGAACCAGAGGGCCGCGGCAGTCGATCAGGCGGGCCTTTTCGGCGCCGTATTCCAGGGCCTTGCGTGGAATTTCGTCGTAGTCGGTTTCGTCGGGCTGGCCCAGGTTCGCCGTGTAGCCGTAAGGGATAGCTCCCTTCTGCTTCATCCAGTGCAGGGCGGCAGAGGTGTCGAGCCCGCCGGAGAAGGCAATGCCAACCTTCTGGCCGACGGGCAGTGATTCGAGAATGACGGACATGCGTGGGAACCTCTGAGAGTGAACAGTGAACAGTGGTCAGTGAACAGTGGCTAGTCGATCTCCTCGACAAACTCGTCCATTTCCTTTGCGTTTTTGAACTTGCCCGAAATGCGATACCCATGCCTTGGGAGGACATATTTGGCGGGTATTTTCTCGCGCGGAATAATTGCCAGTTTACGCTGTCCTTCTGGCAGGAAATATGCGACAAAGAGTTCGTCAGCTACTAGCCGGAGGGAATCATCAAATTCGGTGTGGTAAGGGTCGGGGATTCCGTAAAGCGTCGTACATCCCTTTACCTCAACTTTCCGCCGCTCGGAGCCCCTTTCTAGGAGCAAGTCATAGCCAATGTGTTCAGCGCCGAGGCGAGCTACGTTCTTTACTTCCCACCCCTTTTTCTTGTAGTAGTGCTCCGCCAAATTCATTGCACGGATTTCAACCCGACCTTCCTGATGATCTTCCACTGGGTTCTCCAAGCAAATTGACCACTGTTCACTGCCCACTCTGTCTACTGAAAGCTTGCCGTATTTGCCAGACCACCAAGCAACAGAAGCAACAACGCCTTCTGGGCGTGGAGGCGGTTTTCGGCTTGATCGAAGGCGATGGACTGTGGGCCGTCGAGAACTGCATCGGTAACCTCGGCATTGCGGCGCGCGGGCAGGCAATGCATGAAGAATGCGTGCGATGAGGCCTTCGCCATCAGCGCCTCGTTCACCTGGAAGGGGCGGAAGATCGGTTCGCGCTTGGTCGATTCGTGCTCGAAGCCCATGCTCACGCATACATCCGTATAGACCGCATCGGCGCCTTCCACAGCCGCTTGCGGGTCCTGCAACAGGCGGATTTCGCAGTTGTTGGCCAGGGCAATGTCCCGTGCCAGGGTCACAATTTCGATGTCCGGTGAATAGCCGCGCGGCGTGGCCACGGTAACATTCGCGCCCAGTTGCGCGCCCGTCAGCATCAGCGAGTGGCAGACATTGTTGCCGTCGCCCACATAGGTGAAGTTGATGCCCGCGGCGGTGCCGAAGCGCTCTTCGATGGTCATGAAATCGGCCAGCGCCTGGCAGGGATGCTCGAAATCCGAAAGCGCGTTGATCACTGGCACGCGCGAGTGGGCAGCCATCTCGGTGATGGTGTCGTGCGCATAGGTGCGCAGCACAATCACGTCCACCCACCGCTCCACGTTGCGCGCCACATCGGCAATGGATTCGCGCTCGCCGAGCGGAGAGCTGGTCTGATCCACAAAGATCGCGCTGCCGCCCAGGGTGTTGATGCCGGCCTCAAAACTCAGCCGCGTGCGCAGGCTCGCTTTCTCAAACATCAGCACCATTTGTTTGGCGTCGAGTGCGTGGCGGTACTCGCGCGGATTGCGTTTGACTTCGTGGCCGAGCTTGAGGATGGCGCGCACTTCGCCGCTGGAAAGATCGGCGACCGAGCACATATCCTCGCCTGCCAGACGCGCGGCCGCAGCCAGGATATCTGGGTCTTTCTGCACCGGAACTGCAATATTCTGGCTTTCAATCATAGTTTTGCTAGCCACGGGTGTGTCCTCCTGCGGATTGTGCCGCGCTTTGTGCAGCGGCATGTTCTGTAAAGATTTCGTCCAATGCCTTGATGGCTGTGTCCACGTGGGTACGCTCCAGAATATACGGCGGCAGGAAACGCAACACGGTGTCGCTGGTGCAGTTGATCAGGATGTGCCGCTTGAGCATCTCAGCCACGGTGAGCTTGGCGAGGTCAGCGGAATCAAGTTCGGCGGCAACCATCAAGCCCTTGCCACGCACATCGACGATGGCTTCGTGGCGGGCGGCAAGCGAACGCAATTGAAGCTGGAAGTAGTCACCGACTTCAGTTGCGTTTTTGAGCAGCCCGTCTTTTTCGATTGCGTCAATCACCGCGATGGCCACCGCACATGCCAGTGGGCCGCCGCCAAATGTGGTGCCATGCATGCCGGGGTGAATGGCGCGCGAAACTTCTTCCGTGCAGAGCAGCGCGCCGATAGGGATGCCTCCGGCGAGAGGCTTGGCCAGCGTCGTTACATCCGGTTGAATACCGTAGTGCTGATAGGCGCACCACTTGCCGGTGCGGCCCATGCCGGATTGAATCTCATCCACGATAAGCAACGCGCCTGTGGAACTTGCCAGAGAGCGCGCCTCGGCGAAGAACTCCTGCGTCAAGGGGCGCACGCCACCTTCGCCCTGGATGGTTTCGAGCAGAATGGCGCAAACCTCATTGGAGAATTTGCCGCGCAGGTCAGTTACATCGTTGAAGCGCACAAACTCGACACCGGGAACAACCGGACCGAAAGGTTCGCGATATTTCTCCTTAAAGGTTGTCGAGATGGAGCCGAATGTGCGGCCGTGAAAGCTTTGTTCGAGCGCGAGAAATTTGGTTCCGATCTGTTTGCCTTCGCTGCGCAGCAGGCCGGCATGCGCGCGCGCCAGCTTGAGAGCGCCTTCCCAGGCTTCCGTGCCGGTGTTGGCAAAAAAGACGCGGTCGAGTCCGGTTTGCTCGGTTAGCCGCAGAGCCAGCTCGGCCTGTCCCTCGTGGAAGTAAAGGTTCGAGGTGTGGATGAGCGCGCGGCTCTGACGGGCGATGGCCTCTTCAATTGCCGGATGGCCGTAGCCGAGCGCGTTGACGCCGATGCCGCTAAGCAGGTCGAGATAACGTTCGCCCTGTTCGTCGATGAGGTGTACGCCTTCGCCCCGCACAAACAGCAGCGGATTGCGGTCGTAGGTTGGAAGCAGCAGCCGCTCTTCGGCGGCACGAATTTGATCGAGTCTTGTCAATTCCTTTTCTCCTCAAGCAACCATGACTTCGGTGCCGTGGGCTACGCGGGAGCTGCACAGGTCGGGTAAGGAACCGGCTGCCTCCGCGGGCAAAATTCTTACGCGCTTCACGCCGTTCAAAAGAGCCTCGCGGCAAGCGCTGAGCTTGGGCAACATGCCGCCGGAGATGATTGCGTTCTTGGCCATCTCGGCGATCTGGTCGATACTGAGCCATCGGAGTACCTGGCCGTTGATGCCCTTTACTCCAGGCACGTCGGTGAGGAAGACGAGCGCGTCGGCACGGCAAGCGATGGCGCAAGCCGCGGCCATCTCGTCGGCATTCACGTTGTAATATTCGCCGTCGAATCCGAGGGCCATTGAGCAGAGTACCGGCACCCCGTTCAACCGCCAGATGGCATCGAGCCAGCGCGGGTCGCTTGCGGCAATCTCGCCCACGTAGCCTAAATCGGGCGACGTACGTTTCTTGCGGGCGCGGAACAGCAAACCGTCGCCACCCGATAGGCCAACTGCCGCCGTGCCAAGCGCGCCGAATGCAGCTACAAGGCTCTTGTTCACCTTGCCGGCAAGAACCATCAGGGCGACATCGCGCGTCTCAGCATCGGTCACGCGCAACCCGCCAATGAACTCGCTTTCCTTGCCCAATGCTTTCAGTGTCCGCGTCAACTGCACACCGCCGCCGTGGACCACGGCCACCTGGTTGCCATCGCGCACTAACTCAGTGATTGCACGCGTGCAGCCTTCCAAAAGCGACGGAGTTTCAAGGCCGGCTCCACCCAATTTGACAACGTACTTCATTCGAGCCCCTCCGCCTCGCCCCATCCTTGCATCACGTTCATGTTCTGCACGGCCTGACCGGACGCGCCTTTCAACAGGTTATCCAGACAACTGACAATTACGGCTCGGCGGCCGTCGGCGGCAAGCTGGAAGCCAATGTCCGCGTAGTGGGTGTGAACCGAATGTTGAATTTGCGGCAACGTTTTTTCGTAGAGCCGAACCATCGGACTACCTGCAAAGAAAGCGTGATACACGTGTGCCAACGATGCCCGGGTTTGAGTTTCTTTGAAGTGTACGTAGACGGTGGAAAGAATGCCGCGCGGAATGGGCAGCAGATGGGGCGTGAAGATTATGTCACTGCTGTCAATGCCAATCTGTTCCAGTAACTCCCCGGTATGACGATGGCCGAAAACTCCATAGGCTGACAAATTATCCGCGGCATACATGAAATGCGTTTTGGCGGAAGGGGCTTTGCCCGCGCCACTGACGCCGCTCTTCGAGTCGGCCACAATGCCGTGTTTCAGATCGACCAGTCCAGCCTGTACAAGCGGTTTCAGGGGCAAAATGATCGAGGTTGCGTAGCAGCCGGGATTCGCCACAATGCGCGCACCGGCAATCTCTGCGCGATGCAGTTCCGGCATGCCGTAAACCGCTTCGGCCTGGATGGAGGCAGCTTGCGCGGAACCTTCATCTTCAAATGCGTAGACTTCGCGGTTGACCGCTTCATTCAGCCGCCATGCCCCGCTCAGGTCGATTACCCGGATGCCGCGCGCCAGAGCTTCCGGAACCCAGGTGCGCGATTGTTCATGAGGAGTGGCTAAAAACAGAATGTCAACTTCGAGATCGGTAAAGAGATCCCATGAGAACGGCTGCAGTCGCAATGTGCCGCTTCCTTTGCTGTCAGCCAATGATGGATGAATCTCGGCAAGAGGAACGCCGCCGCGTGCTGCGTCTTTTTCGTCTACGCGCCCGGCAAAGACCGGAGGATCGTTCTTGAGGCGAGGGTGCCGCAACAACAGCCGGGCCAATTCAGCGCCCGCGTATCCGGTAACTCCCACAACTGCCGTTTTCACCGTTCTTATCATGACTCCAGCATCGTCCTTAGCCGCGCTTCCACTTCGCTTGCCCGGCGAGCATCGGGGCAGATCACAAGCACGGTGTCGTCGCCGGCCACGGTGCCCACTACGTCTGCCCATCCTTCATGGTCCAGGGCCGCGGCCACCGGCTGAGCCCCGCCCATCACCGTGCCCACAACCACTTGATTCATGGCCTGCCGCACACGCATGCCAAAGCTTTCCATCATTTCTTCAACCGACGGAGGGCTATCATCCTCTACCGTCGTGGCTGTCCCATTGCCGTTGCCATTGGGCAGCGAGTAGCCACCGGGGCCCTTCGACAAGCGCAACTCGTGAATGTCTCGCGAGAGCGTGGCCTGAGTTACCTCAATGCCACGACGGCGTAGTTTGCGGCGCAACTCGTCCTGGTTGGTGACCACGGAGCTGGCGACCAATTCCCGTATCGCGTTGTGTCTTTGGAACTTCATAGCTTTGCGCAAAAGTTGAAAGGCGCGGCTCGCAGTTCTGCGGCCGCGCTTGCATAAATATACAACACCGATGTATAAGTATGCAAAGCGAGTCTCTGCGCGAACTGGTGGAGTTGCACACTTTGAAGACCGCGAGTACCCGTGCCCATTGGCTATTGGCTTATTGGGAAGTGGAGGCCGGAAAATTTGTGCGCCTCGTTCCAAAGCCGCAGGCGTAAAAGCAGGCAGAGAGGCGTTTGCAGGCGCGCCGGGTCAGTGGACGGATACTTTCTTGCGGCGCTTGTCCAGATACATTGCATGGTCGGCCCTGGCCAGCAGATCTTGCAGCGATTCCTGCCCGGTTTCATCCGATACGGCAAAACCAAGGCTGAAGTGCAGGCCATCGCGCCATTCAGGATCGGAGTTCCGTTCGTCAAAGATTGCTTGAAGCCGATTGGCGGCGATAGAAATAGCCACCTCGCTGAACTGGCCGGCCACGGCAAATTCGTCTCCGCCGATTCGCCCCAGGACATCCGTCTCGCGGAAAGTCTCATTGAGGATCTTCCCCGTCTCGGCGAGAATCATGGAACCAGCGTCATGTCCAAATGAGTCGTTAATCCGCTTCAAGTTATCCATATCCATGAAAAACACGCAGAAGGGAAGCCGGGAACGACGCGCCACGCGGAGCGGCTGCTCGGCAAACATATAGAAGCCCCTGCGATTGTAGAGACCGGTCAATTCATCGCGCAGGGAGAGTTCGCGAACCTCTTCTTCCAAACCGTTAATTCGCCAGGCGAGAACTAACACCAAGACCAATGTGACTATCGCCGAAAACGAAGCGCCGGTTGCGCTGAGGTATTCCTCGTGCACCAGATGCAGGCGGATGACGTGGATTCTGACCGTCTCCCGCAAGAATGGCAGCACGATCACAATTGGAGCAGCAAAACGAGCGATCCTGCTGCCGATTCCCCTCCCGAGTAGGATCCTGAAGAAACTATGTTTCGCATTGCGCGTAAAAACCACAAGCGTCAGCATTGCCAGACATAACAAGGTCTGGGGAGCGGGCCTGTAGCCAAAGGAGAGTTCGTCCACGCTCAGAGTGCCGAAGATGTGTCCCGCGACAAGGATCAGCACTGTCAGGCATAGACAGGAGACCGCCACGTCCGCTACGTGAGCGGCGAACCGTCTGTGCAGTCTGACAAGAATCATGGCTATGGCCAGCAATTCAAACGCTAGCGCACTCTGCACGGCCATTCTGCCGGGCGCGACGGTCGGGAACGCGGGGTCGAGGGTGCCCAGAATATCCACTCCGAGCGAAATGTGAAACGCGTACTCCGCCAGGACAGCAGCCGCCAGCAGTCCCACCGCACAGGAAAACAGCAGGCTTATACAGTACATCCGGCGGGATCGCCTGTGTTCCGAGAAGATGAGCCCCAACGCGCTCAGTAGCGCCGCCAACGCGGTTTGTGCCCTCATGCCATTCCAGCCGTCGGGCAAAAAACGCTCCGCCGCGGGAATCAGCCACCCGCACAGCGTGCCCACGGCAATAAGCGCAACCGCGGTCAAAAATACGCGCTGCACCAGGATCAGCTTGTCAAGTAGAAACGGAGCGGGTTCGAATGTCGACAAATCGGGAGTGAGTTCAGGCATGGGGAGGGGTGGAATCCTGTGATTTGCAGCAAAAAGACGGCGAATGTCAATTCGGACTATAGCTTATGGGCTCCGTTGTTCTCAGCATATCGGGAATTGCATAAATAAAAGTTGAAGTTTTCAAGGTATTTCCCGGTTAAAACTGCAATCCACAGGGAAATTTCTGGTCAAGTAAACGAACCCTGACCCGCCCGTCAATTTGAGCCGCGTTCGGAATTCCGTGTCCCGTGACACTCCTTTCACCCCTTTGCACTGATACACTCTCGAAGGGCTGTAGCGCGCCCTTGGCCGCGGCCCAAATCAAATCAAATGACAGCTATCCGTTCGGTCAGTACGCTTAATGAACTGTTTGGCCGCATCGCCGCGGCAGCCAATCCCCGCGCCATCCTCTGGCAGGACGAATTCGGACAGTGGCAACCCGTCTCGTCTGACCAGATTTACCATCGGGTTCGAACGCTGGCCAGGACATTTCTTTCCTGGGGCACGCAAAAAGGTGACCGCATAGCCCTTATCAGCGAAAATCGCTGGGAGTGGGCGATTACCGACTTTGCCGCGCTGGCCATCGGGGCGGTGGATGTACCCATTTATCCCACTTTGACGGGCGAGCAGGTGGCAGCGCTGGTGGCCGATGCCGGCTGCCGCATTGCCGTGGTCTCCACGCGCCAGCAATTCGACAAGCTGAATGCCGTGCGCGGCCAAACGTCGCTGGAACAAATACTCATGATGGACTCCGCCGCAAAGCCAGAGGGGGCCGTGACGTTCAGTGAGGTATTGGCCGGCGTCGATGACCACGACGGCGAGCACGACCCGGTATTCGACGCCTTGGTCCGTTCCATTGAGCCCAAGGACCTGGCCACCCTCATCTACACCTCGGGCACCACCGGCGAACCTAAAGGCGTAATGCTCACCCACGGCAATATCGCCACCAACCTGTCATGCGCCCAGGAGGATTTCGCCTTCAATCCCACAGACGCATGCATCTCCTTCCTCCCTCTCTCGCACATCACGGCTCGCGTTCTGGACTACGTGATGTACTCAAGCGGCGCGCAATTGGCGTATTGTTCCCAGTTCGATAAACTGCCCCAGGCGATGCGGGAGGTTCGGCCCACTGTGTTTGTGGGTGTGCCCCGCGTCTACGAGAAGATTCGCCAGGAGGTGGAGCGCCGCGCCGCCCTTTCGCCGATAAAAAAGCGCATTCTGGGTTGGGCAATCGGCATCGGCTCCGGTCATCGCGATACAGTTTACGATGGCCGCCGGCCCAATTCGGCTTTGTGGAAACTGGCCGACAAGCTTGCATTCTCCAAAGTGCGCGAAGCCTTTGGCGGCCGGGTCAAGGTCTTCGTCTCCGGCGGCGCACCGCTGGGCATCGACACCGCCAAGTGGTTCGCGTCGGTAGGCATCGCTCTCTGGGAGGGATACGGACTCACGGAAACCTCGCCGGTCATTGCCCTCAACACGCCCCTCAAGCACCGTATGGGCGCGGTGGGCATGCCGTTGGCAATTGTGGATTTGAAGCTGGCCGGCGACGGGGAACTGCTGGTCAGCGGGCCGGGGGTTTTCACCGGCTACTGGCACAAGCCCGAGGCCAATGCCGAGTGCTTCGACGAAGACGGCAAATTTCGCACCGGCGATATCGCGCACATCGATCAGGATGGGTTCCTTTACATCACAGACCGCAAGAAGGAATTGCTGAAGACATCGGGCGGCAAGATGGTTGCGCCCCAGCCCATTGAAAACAAGCTCAAGACCAGTTTGATGGTGGCCGAGGCCGCGCTGGTGGGCGACCGGCACAAGTTCATTTCCGTGTTGATTTCGCCTAATTTTCCAGCGCTGGAAGAGTGGGCCAGGCACCACGGAATTGCCACCGAATCGCGCGCCGCCCTGGTAGAGGACAGCCGTGTGCTTGCCCTCTATGGCGAGATCGTCCGCGGGGTGAATGGCGGGCTGGCCAACTTTGAAACTTTGAAGCGGTTCCGCGTGGTGGCGGAAGAGTGGTCCCAGGATGCGGGCGAGCTCACCACCTCCATGAAGCTCAAGCGGCGCGTGATTACGGAACGTTACGCGGCGGTAATCGACGCACTTTACGAGGACGAAGCAGTCTCGCGCGGCGAATAGGCGAAACCAGCCGATTGCCAAACAGGGCGCGTTTGCCCCACATCTTTTGCAGGCCGCTGAAAAATGGCGCACCCCAGGCGCCCACGCACAGCAAGCTGCCGAACAGGATGATGGCGTCGATGCTGAGCCTGCCCGAACTCGACCAGTAGGCATCCGGTTCCAGGTTCAGCCACAACGCGAATTCGTCCAATGTGAGCGCGGCGCCTACGCCGTAGCTGACGGACATCAGCCGGCTCCAGAAGATTGAGAGCGGCGAGTGCGACCGTCCCAGGTCCAGCAGCCAGCCATAACCTACCAGCAGCAGAATAAGAATTCCCCATACCAGGTGGTGGATGTGCAGGCCTCCCACCATCACCCAATGGAAGTGTCCCTCGTGGTTGGCGATCCTGTGGACGAGTAATCGTACCCCTGCAAATGTGAAAAAAAAGGAGACCGAAGCGATGAACATGCGCCGCCGCGGCCGGTCCGGGATAGTGGTGCGCACCAGGAATCCCAGCCGCGTCAACTGTAGCAGCACCAGCAGGAGGCCGACGACCACGCTGGCAAAGGCAAGCAACAAGAGTGCACCGGTTCCGGGCATACTCCTATTGAATCACCTGGGCGCCCTACCGCGTATCGCAGGCTGCCGGAACCTTGTTGGAACTCACTGGTACTGGGTTGGAACTTCTGGCACTCCAGGACGGAGGGAGCAGGGGCCTTCAGGCCCCTGAATGTCGCCGCAATTTCGTTGGCCTTTAGGCCCGGGCTCTACGGGCTGCGAAAAAGACTCATTCGGCTGAGGCTTTGTAACAGGGCACGACTTTTGTCGTGCCGATAAAGCCAATAAAATCGCCGGGCTTTAGCCCCTGAGGGAATGCCTCTACACCATCTAGAGAGATGCTCTACCCAGCATTTCTCACGCGCCGCCGAAAACCGTAGCGCCGGCCTCCTGACATTCAGAGCGTCGCACAAATACCTTAAGAAATTATGCGTATACACGTCGCCTTTCCTATTCACGAGAGCTACAGTGTCGCCAGTCGAAAGCTGCACTCGATTGATTGGTTTCTTTCCAATTCCCAAGAGAAATCTATAAGTGAATTTCGCCATCAGTTCCAGAAATGCTCTGAACTCAAACAAGAATGAATCGACAGCAAGCAAGAGATGATCTCTCGTGGTTTCAACCGCAACGTCATTGAGCACGAATGTGTTCGGAATCGACTCTACCGGGTGCGCTTTCGAGGCAAGCGAGTAAAGAGTCTTGCTCGCCAATTGCAATTCCGAATAAGCAAATCGCATCACTAGGAACCGAGTGGCGATGTGAATTGCCGTATATCCAAGTACATCCTGAATAGCCAGCGAATCAGAAGAGCGCAACTTTCCAGAGGCTACAGCATTGTTGAGCGCGGCCCAGATGGGTCTCGCGTCGAAGAACACTGATCCAGGCATGAAATTGATGTGAATGACGGACTTCGGAGCCAGACTCATAGAACACAACCCAAGGGTTTACGGTACTAGTCTAATCCCTACCACATCCGGTATGGAATGCTCGAACTTCGCACCTCAGCGCGGCTGAGCCCACGAGCATTGAGAAGCCGTTTTACACCCATATATGCGAGGTCCCGATTAGGGGCCGGGCCAATCACTACCTCTTTGATGAAATCTAGTGAATAATTCCTTTTCACATCAATCTTAATGAACGGGACTAACATCGAGCGCCCTGTTCGGAAATGCCGATCTGGAACATCCCTGAAGAGGGACCTAACTGTAAGCCTCCATTCTCTTTCTTCTTGGAAGCTCTCGTCCTTGAATAGTGGACAGCAGAACAGCGTCAGGTTTTGCAACAGTCTTCCCGACCCAAATGGATCTCCGCGCGGTGCTTCGCGCCGTGCTACTCCTAGATAGCTTGCAATGTGTGCACCAATCAGCTTTAACTTTTGCTTTTCGGTATAGACACATTGAAGTAAGCTCGTAGCGATGGGTTGCTCTTTGCTGCTGAAAGCAGCAGCAGGGGAAAGCTCCAGCTCACCGACCTTAAGTGCCCAAGAATTAAATCCAATCGCCAGTCCCAGCCCAGTCGGGCAGTATCCACGCCATTGCGGAAGGGAATCCCCATCTTTGCTAAACGAGGTAACAAATACATCGGGGTGGTCTAGTTCATGATACATCTGTCCAACTTGAGATGAGACGAGATCCCTTAGTACGTCGTCATGAACCGTTCGCTTCTCCAGTTCTTCCTTGATAAACGCCTTCGCGTTCACGTATTCGCTACTGTCATTGAGAAAGTCGATATCACACGCCCATATGGCACCGGTACTCGTAATCTTCTCCAGGACGTCCATGGACGTATAGTGATAGAGCACCGGAGGTGGGGTCTGATGTAAGTGTTTCACGAGCGGGTTTATGGGTACGCGCTGAACTGTCATCTTTGGCTCGCAGGTTGTAAATTATGAGAATCTTACCAGACCCGGGTTGCGCGTGGCCCACATCTCCGGAAGGCGGGTGACCCACCCTTGATCTGCCCACAATCGGGTGCCCCATCCTTCGCTTTTTTCTAGCGAAGGGTGGGTTCCCACGAACCCGATACGGACTTTTCCGGGCGTCGATATTCGTTCGCGCATGGCCGAAGCACTCGTCGTTTTATCGCTTCAGGGAAGCGCTTCTGCATTTTCTCTTGAAATGAGCCCTCATTTGTTGCCCCTTAGCGCCTCAATGACGTGTTTCGGGGCTTTTAATGTCGATTTGTGCGCTTTTTCGCAGCCGGTTCAGGGGTGCCGTGGAGATTGGACTGAACGAGGACACGGCTTTGGCCGCCGAGAGAAAGGAAAACTCCACCCGCGGGGATGCGCGGTTTAGAGCCACAAGAACCAATCCGGACTCTCCGGGGCCTCGAACCTCGGCCTGCATTCCCCCTCGCCTTTTGCGTAGTATTTGGTTCACATGGCGCACACTATTCGTAGGAGAGGGTGCAATCACCACAACGTACGCTTCTCGGCTACAAAGCGTCCGCGGCTTCATCGCTTGCCAGGCCCCGCGAAAATTCGTGTACCCCCCACCCCCCTACCTATTTTCGAGCCTTGCAGAAAATTATAACTATCTATTAAATGAGCAGATTAAGACTTTTGGTTAGTAACTCATCGGTAAACTTACCCCCGGTTTTCAGCCTGTTTCGGGCCAAAAAAGCCACTTTTCGCGCCAAATCCTGCCAAATTCGATGGTCTTTTTGAGCGACGGAGTAAACTGATTAAGACAAAATCTGATCAGGAGACTTCTACAATGCGTGTTGCTTTATTGACCGGTGGCGGAGATTGCCCCGGATTGAACGCTGTCATCTATGCGGCTGTGAAAAAGGGCATCAACACCTATGGCGATGATTTCATTGGCTTTCTCAATGGGTGGCGCGGCGTCCTCGACAACAATTGGGTCCCCCTAACCCTGGAAAGCACGGACGGCATCCAGTTGAAGGGTGGCACCATTCTCCATTCCTCACGTACCAACGTGAAGAAGGTTTCCGGCGGCGTTGAAAAGGTTCAGGAAGTTCTCAAGGCCAACAAAATAGATGCTTTGATCGCCTTGGGCGGCGACGATACGCAATCAGTCACCCTGTTCCTGAGCGAGCATGGTGTGCCCAGCGTGGGCGTTCCCAAGA
>PLZC01000349.1 GCA_003151985.1 Acidobacteriaceae bacterium | reverse complement strand
CCATGATCACGCCGCCTTTGAGCATTTCAGCCAAGCCCACTTTCAGGCGCAGTCCAGTTTGAGTAAAGCTTCTTTTGTCATTCAGTTCCGGCATGTACTTCAACCTCGCTTCAAGAGACATCTCCGGCCTGATCGAGGCCGGGCAAATCGCATATTTGTATCAATTAACAGTGTAGCAGCGATGTTGTTGGGAGTTCTGCCAGCCGGAGCTCGCCCAGGGCATACGCATGAACGTTCATTGTTATCGTAGTTCGTTCTTTCCGCCGCGGGTGCAGGTCAAATACTCCTTCCCTCCCGGCAGGGTGGGATCGAAAATAGCCCAGGATGGAGCGCAGCGCAATCCTGGGATAGCAACGTGGTCACGTCTTCGCGTCCCGTAGGGCCGCGAAGAACCGTGTCCAGGCGCGAAACCGTATTCATGCAATTGCCCTGGAGCTCGCCCGGCCAAATCTTAAGGATTTCCAATCATCCTGTCCCGCTTCTGGTCACTCGTCTGCTTCTTGTCTCAGCAAATGGCCACAGCACAAGTTATGCCGGCCCCGCCAACCGGGCAGCCGAATCCTGTGTCGGTCGCCGCGCCAGGGGCCTCCGTCGAGCAGGCGCTCATGACTTTGTCCTCGAAACCGGAGGATGGGGGGTTACTTGAGTTAAGCAATTCTATGGCCAGGCTTCCCGTGGAACTCGATATCTCGGTTGCGGTGCGGGAGTTTCGGGTGCGCAATCTGCTCGCGCTTGAGCCGGGACAGGTGATCGAGACCCTGTGGAGTCATGGCAAGGACGTGCCTCTCGCCGCGGGCCAGGTGCAGCTTGCCTGGAGCGAATTTGAGGTTGTCGATACGCAGTTGGCGGTGCGTATTACGCGGCTGGCCTGAACCGGCAGGGTCGATTTTTTGAGAAACAGGGGAAAGGTCCAGGCAATGGGGCAGGAAAACAAGGGGAGAACGGCGCGGGGTGCCACAGGAACCGGGGGATTGACGGGTTGGCTGGTCAGACAGCTTCTTGGAAGGCTTCGCGTAAGGCCGCACCCGCGGCCGCGGCTGGCGCTTCTGGAACGAATCACCCTGGCTCCACGGCAGTCGTTGGCCCTTGTCGAGGCCGATGGGAAGCGTTTCCTGGTTGCGACTTCGACCGACGGTTCGCCGGCCATTTTCGCCCTGAATGACCGCGGAGGGTCTGCCGCGGCAAGGTGTGCGACTGCGCCGCAGCCGCGAGCGGCGAGGGTTTCATGGTAGGCCCCTGGGCTCTGATGGCCATGCTGGCCCCGGCACAGGCGCCGCTGCTGCCGGACCTGAATGCACGCCTTCATCCCTCGGATTCGACCCCCTGGACGATTCTCTTCGTCCTCACGCTGATTACGCTGCTGCCTGCCATTCTGATGGCCATGACCCCGCTGGTGCGCCTGCTGGTGGTCTTCCATTTTTTGCGCCAGGCCCTGGGCACGCAGACCGCGCCGTCGAACCCGACGTTGATGGGGCTGGCCTTGATGATGACGTGGTTTCTGATGACCCCCGTGTTGACCCAGGTGGACCAGCAGGCGGTCGAGCCGTTCCGCGCCGGCCAGGTCACCGGTTGGGAGGCCATCGACCGGGGTGCGCAGCCGTTGAAGCACTTCCTCCTGCGCTATGCGAGGGAGAAGGACCTGGCGCTGTTCACCGTGGCGGGCCAGGTTCCGCGGCCCAACAAGCCCGACGATTTGCCCATGCAAGTGGTGGTTCCGGCCTACATTCTTTCCGAACTGAAGGCCGGTTTTGCCATCGGCGCGGTGCTCTATCTCCCGTTCTTGCTGATCGACATTGTCACCGCCTCGATCACCACGTCGATCGGCATGTTTCAGTTGCCGCCGGTGGTNNTGCTGTTTGTGATGGTGGATGGCTGGAATCTGCTGGCCGGTTCGCTGTTGAAGAGCTTTTGAAAGGTGGCAGGATGACGCCCGACATGGTTGCCGAACTGATGCGCCAACTGATGAAGGAGTGCATGATTCTCGCCGCTCCGGTATTGATCGCAACGGTTCTGCTGAGCTTCGTATTAAGCCTTGTGCAGACCTTGACCAGCCTGCAGGAGCAGTCGCTCACTTCGGTGCCGCGCCTGGCGGCCGTGGCGTTGATCCTGCTGGCCGGGATGCCTTGGTTCCTGGGCCGGATGGCGGCTTACACACGTTTGCTTTTCACCGACTTCCAACGGTTCCTGGGCTAAGGCGTGGGAGCGCAATCCATGCCGGAGTGGGGCAATTTTTTGGGCGCAATGACGCTGGCCCTGGTCAGGATAAGCGGCATGGTGGCCTTCGCCCCTTTCTTCTCGTCGACTGCGTTGCCCATCCGCGCCAAGGCGGTGTTTGTGCTGGCCGTCGCCTATCTCCTGGCTCCGCTCGTGGCCGGCCTGCCCAATGCCCGAGTTTCGCTGGGCTTTTCCGCGCTTCTGGGCGAGCTCGCGGTGGGGCTGGTCTATGGGCTTACTCTGACCCTGCTGAACGAGATGCTTCTGTTCGCCGGCCAGATCGTGGGCATGCAATTCAGCTTTTCGATGGTCAACCTGCTGGATCCCACTTCGAACATCCAGACACCGCTCCTGGGTGACCTGTTTCAACTGATGGGCACGCTGGTGGTGCTCGCTGCCGGCCTCGACCGGATTCTGCTGGCTTCCATGGTTCGCAGCTTCCGCGTCGCCCCCTTGGGAAGCTACGCCCTCGCGCCGGTGACGGCTTTGGCGATTGTGCGCGCCGCGGGAGGCATCTTTCTGGCCGCGGTCGAGTTGGCTGCCCCGGTGCTGGCGGCGACCCTGCTGGTTGAGGTCGCGGTGTCTCTCTTGGGCAAGCTGAGCCCTCAGTTGCCGGTAATGAACCTCACCGTTCCACTGAAGACGCTGACCGGCTTCGCTCTCATGACCGGCTCGCTGGCCCTGTGGCCGCGCTTCATCGAGGCGCGCTTCTCCGGGCTTCTGGACCTGGCCGAACGGCTCATCGCCGCTCCCGGCCCAGGCACGGGAGGCTAGCCCGATGGCCGGTGAGCGCACTGAACAGGCAACACAGCATCGCCGCGAACAAGCCCGCAAGGACGGCGACCTGCTGCACAGCAAGGAGCTGTCGGCCGCGGCAGGAACCCTGGCCGGGGTCCTGGTGCTGGGGATGCTGGGCACCCGGACGCTCTTCGCCTGGCGGGGAACCTTCGCTGCCTTTCTCGATCTCGGCGCGCCGTCACACTGGGAGCCTTCCGCGATCGAACCCACCCTCTATGCGCTGCGCCGGCTTTCGCTCTCCATCCTGGCGCCGGTGGGAACGGTGATGGCGGTGGTGGCCATGGCGGCCCTGGGCATTGCCATGCTCCAGACCGGCGGAGTGAATTTTCACGTGGAGGCTATCGGTTTCAAGCTGGACCGCGTTAACCCCGTCTCGAATGTCAAGAACCTGTTTTCGCTGCGCGCCGCCGCACGGCTGGCCAAGTCACTGCTTCCCGCCGGCATGCTGGCCGTCTTTGCCGTGCAGCGCATCGCCCGGCAGTTGACCGTGCCGCCGTTTTCGACCGCGCGGCTGGAACTGCTGGGTTCCGATGTCTTCGGCCTTCTGGAGGCTGCCGCGTGGCTGCTCTTCGGGTGGGCCGTCATCGATTACCTGGTGGAGTGGCAGAGCCGCGAGTCGCGGCTGAAGATGAGCCGCCAGGACATGATGGACGAGATGAAGCAGACCGAAGGCAACCCGCAGATCCGCAGCCGCATTCGCGGCCTGCAACGCCAGATGCGGCGCCGCAAGGTGAAGAACGACGTGTCCAAGGCGGCCGTGGTGCTGACCAATCCCACCCATTATGCAGTGGCCCTGAGCTTCGACTTCGGCACCATGGATGCCCCAAAGCTGGTGGCCAAAGGGAGGAATCTGCTGGCCGAGGAGATCAAGGCCGAAGCCCGCTGGGCGGGGGTGCCGATTGTCGAAAATCCGCCCCTGGCGCGTTCGCTTTACCGTTCGGTCGAAGTGGGCCAGTCGATCCCGGTCGATCTCTATGCGGCAGTTGCCGCCATTCTGGCCTATCTCTATCGCCAGAAGGTGGAGGGTGAGTTGCGTGACCGGAAGGCGCGCGAAGCGGCGGCTCGAAGCAAGGCGCAAGCCCGGGCGGCGACCGAGGGTTGGAGGTCGGGTTCCGGAACTCCGCCTGCCGGCGGAGGCCTGCGATGAGTACCGCCGCCCTTGCCGCCGGTTCCTTGCCCGCACTGTCTTTCTGGCAGCGGATGCGCGAATACCTGCTGCCGCTTGCCGCGATCAGCGTGATCTTCGTCATGCTGGTGCCGTTGCCGGCCGCCGCTCTCGACTTTCTGCTGGCCATCTCGATGGCCGCCTCCATCATCGTCTTCCTTTCCGCCATGCAGATCCGCCGGGCCATCGAATTGAGTGTCTTTCCCACGCTGCTCCTGTTGCTGACCCTGTTCCGCCTGGCATTGAACATTGCCTCGAGCCGGCGCATTCTGCTGCATGGCTCCGAGGGCACCGGCGCCGCCGGCCAGGTCATCGAAGCCTTTGGCCAGTTTGTGGTCGGCGGCAACTACGTGGTCGGCTTTGTGCTCTTCCTGGCCCTGATCGCGATTCAATTCCTGGTGGTTTCGCACGGCGCCGTGCGCACCGCCGAAGTGACGGCGCGATTTACTCTCGATGCTTTGCCGGGCAAGCAGATGGCCATCGACGCGGACATGAGCGCGGGCTTGATCGACGAGTTGGAGGCGCGCCGACGCCGCCAGGCGATCGCCCGCGAGGCCGAATTTTATGGCGCCATGGACGGCGCGGCCAAGTTCAACCAGCGGGATTCGCTGGCCACCATCCTGCTGACCTCGATCAACATTATCGCCGGCCTCCTGATCGGCACCTTGCAGCAGGGCGTTGAACTGGGCGAGGCGGCGCGCACTTATACCGTGATGACGGTGGGCGACGGGCTGGTCACGCTCATCCCGTCGCTGCTGGTTTCGATGGCCGGCGGCATTACGCTCACCCGCGCCAACTCGGCCGGCATGCTCGGCGGAGAGATCCGGCAGCAGCTTCTGGGCAAGCCGTCCACCCTTTACCTGGCCAGCCTGGTCTCCGCAGCCATGTGCCTGATTCCGGGCCTGCCCAAGCTGGCTTTTCTGTGCGTGGCCGCGGTCCTGTTTTTCGCCGCCAGGCGCATCTCCACGCACCCGCCGGCTCCCGCTCCGGTCGAGGCGGGGACGACGGGCGAGAAGAAGAAGACCGAGCAGGCCGCGCAGGGAGCCGACCTGGCCGGCTTGCTGCGCCTGGAAGATCTGACCCTCGAGATAGGCTTCCAGCTGATCCCGCTGGTTGACGAGAAGCAAGGCGGCCAGCTGCTGAGCCGGGTCCGCTCCCTGCGCCGCCATCTCTCTTCCGAAATGGGGTTCCTGGTGCCTCCGGTGCATATCTCGGACAATCTGCGCCTGCGGCCGCGCGAATACTTGTTCTCGCTGCGGGGGATCGAGATTGGCCGCTGGCAGACCGAGGGGCCGCAGTTGCTGGCGGTTTCCGGGGACCCCAGGCGGCGTCCGCTGGCGGGCAAAGAGGCGCGGGAGCCGGCCTTCGGCGTTCCCGCGATCTGGATCGCTCCCGCTCTCGAAGATCAGGCCATCGCCGCCGGCTATTCGGTGGTCGACGCGGTCACGGTGATCACCACGCACTTAGGCGAGATGATCCGCCAGCACGCATTCGAACTGCTGGGCCGCGCGGAGACCAAGCGGCTGATGGACACCTTGAACGACAGCCATCCCAAGCTGATCGAGGAATTGGTTCCCAAGCTGCTGACCCTGGGCGAGGTGGGCAGGGTGCTGGAACAGTTGCTCCGGGAACGGGTTTCGATCCGCGACCTGGGCTCGATTCTTGAGGCGTTGCTCGAGACCGCGCCGGTGAACAAGAGCGTCGTGGCGCTGGTCGAGGCGGCGCGCCAGGCCATGGGCCGGCGGCTGATCCGGCCACTTCTGGACGGCGACGGCCAGTTGCCGGTGTTGTTGCTGGACCCGGCCCTCGAAGAGGAGATTCTCTCGACGCTCGCCCCGGAGACCGGGCAGCGCCTCCTGGGCGCAAGCGATGTGCCGGCCGTCCCCCTGGTTCGCCGTCTCACGGATTCTTTGCGGCAACTCATTGGAAATTCATCCGCAGCGGCCCTTCCCGTGCTTTTAGCTCCAGGTGCAGCCCGATATCACCTCAAGCGATGGCTGGAGCCGATGCTGCCAAGGCTGGCAGTGGTTTCCGCGGCCGAGATCCCTGCCGAGATCCGGCTGCGGCCGGTAGGAACGGTGCGCTGAGAGAACAGGCAGGCAAAGGCAGATTAGAGCGGTATAAGGCGGCCTGAGACGGGGAACGGCACGAGAACGCGGGCAGCAAGGGCATGGGGTTAGGCGAAGGGGAGAAATATGGGAAGCGAAGCGGCGACGACATTGGGAAGCCAGAAGATCATGCGCCGGGGAGCGCCAGGGGGCGGCTATCCGCCCGCCGCGGCCGCCGTCCCCCTGCTCACCGGCGAGCAGGAACGGATCTTGCTCGAACATCTGCCCATCGTGCGGTTTTTGGCGCGCCGCATCCACGAGCGGCTTCCCCAGCATGTGGACATCGAAGACATGGTCTCGGCCGGGGAGTGGGATTGATGGATGCCTTTACCAAGTTCGACCCGGACAAGAAGGTGCAGTTCCGCAGCTACGCGCAATTCCGCATTCGAGGAGCCATTCTGGACAGCTTGCGGACGCTGGACTGGAGTCCGCGCGAACTGAGGCGCAAGGGGCGTGCGGTCGAGGAAGCAGTCCGCGCGCTGACGGCAAGGATGGGCCATGCGCCGGGCGAGGCCGAGGTTGCCGAGGAGATGGGCGTGGGCCTCGATGAGTACCAGCAGTTGCTGGGCGACCTGAAGGGCCTGGAGATCGGCACCCTGCACATGGAGCGGAACGAGGACTCGGGCGAGGAGGAACTTGCCTACGTGCCGGGACGCCCCGATGAGGATCCGCTCTTCCGCTGTTTGCGGGGCGAACTGGAAGAACGTTTGGGAGAGGCCATTGCCGGCCTCCCGGACCGGGAGAGGCTGGTCATGAGCCTCTACTACTACGAAGAGATGACCATGCGCGAGATCGGCCTCGCGCTGGGGGTGGTCGAGTCGCGGGTTTCACAGATGCATGCCTCGGCGGTGGTGCATTTGCGGACGGCGCTCAAGGACCTGGCCGCGCGAGGAGCCTTTCAAGGGAACCGGGCGCGCAAGACGCCGGAGCGGGCAAAGCGGCGGATCGGCCTGGAAGAGGCGGCATTGTGAAGTCCGGGATCAGGAGCCAGGAATTGTCCCAAAACCATGGCAGATCGAGCCGGGGGAATGACAGGTGATGGAAAAGACGCTCAAGCAGGACGAAATCGATGCCTTGTTCCAGGCTGCCCGGAGCTCGACCCCGGAAGCCGGCCATGCCGAGGTGCGGGCGCGCGTCGTGCCCTACAACTTCTCCTCCGCCGGGCAGATCTCGACCGACCAGTTGCGCGCCATCAGCATGTTGAACGACCTGTTCGCGCGCAACCTCACCCATAATCTGGCTGCCTGGCTGCGCACCCGATTTCAGGTCAACCTGGTTTCGGCCGAGCAGATTCAGTTCAACGAGTTTCTGCTGCGCATTCCGGAAATCAGCTACGTGGCCTCGGTGCGCCTGGAGCCCCTGGGCGCGCTCTCGGTGCTGCAACTGGATCTGGGTCTGGCCCCGCCGGTGATCGACCTGTTGCTGGGCGGCGAGGGGCGGGACGGGCCGCTGCGTGAGCTGACCGACATCGAGGAGTCCATCCTGGGCAGCGTGGTCGAGATCATCTGCCGCGAGCTGACCGCGGCCTGGCAACCGGTGGGGCTCAGCTTCAACTTCGAGCGCCGCCAGATGCAGACCCAGGTGGCCCGGGTCATGTCGGTTACCGAAAAGACGCTTTGCCTGAGCTTTGAAATCCGCATGCCGCACAGTTCGGGTTTGCTCAACCTGGCCTTCCCGGCGGTTGTGGCCAACACCATCCTGCGCCGGCTGACCGCGGACTGGGGCCGGGGACGCCGCCACGCCGGCGAGATCCGGAAGCGGATGGAAGCCGCGGCGCGCCGCATTCGTTTTGGCGGCACTTTGCAGCTTCCGACGGTGCGCCTGGCTGCCGGCATGGTTGAGAACCTGGAACCGGGAATGGTTCTGCGTCTCGACCAGCCCGCCAATACGTTGCCGGAGTGGCGCGTGGGAGGGCAATCCCTGTTTCAGGCGCAGGCCATCCGGCAGGGTGCGCATCGCGCCGCGCGGGTCGAGCGCGAAATGGTGGAGGCCGAGGCATGATGACTTATCTCGATTGCTGGATCTCTGTAGCCACGGCCCTGTTGTCGCAGGCCCTGGCCGGAGAGCCGGAACTGTCCGAGTCTTTGCCCAAGCCGCTTGCCGCCGGGGCCTTCGGCTTTGCCGCCACCATTGCAGGAGATGAAGAGGGCCGCTTTTCCGTGGTTCTCGACCCGGCTGTCCTGGATTCGCCGCTGGTGGGCGAAGGCATGGACCAGCGGGCCGGGTGGGGCGAGCTGCTGCGTGAGATTGCCGATTCCGCCGGCGGAGAGCTGCTGGCCAAAACCGGGAAGAAGTGCCGCGTAGAGAAGTTCGAGGAGACAGCCGGAGAGAGCAAGGTATCGCGCGCTTTTCAGCTCAGGACCGGCGAGCGCGCCTGGACCATCCTGGTGCGGGACGAGGTGCGCGCTCCCAAAGCCGTGGCGCATCCAGCCGCTTCCTCAACCCATGCGGCGCCCGCCGGGGCCGTGCCGCCGGCTTCGACTGCGGGAGCGGGGCAAGGCCAAGGAGTGGCGCTCAGCCCCGGAGTAGAGCTCCTGCTCGATGTCGAGCTCGAGGCCGCCTTGCGTTTTGGCTGCCGGGAGATGCCTCTGGGCGAGATTCTCGAGCTGGGGCCGGGCGACGTGGTCCAGTTGGATCGCCATGTGTCGGACCCCGTGGACCTGATTGTCGGCGACAAGATTGTAGCCCGCGGCGAGGTGGTGCTGGTGAATGGCAACTTCGGCCTGCGGGTGACCGAGGTAGCCGCGCCCAGGAAGCGGCTGGAGAGTATTCGATGCCTATTCTAAGCCGGAAGCCGGCTCGGGAGCCCGGATCCCGCTCGTTTGCGGCCGCGTTCGCGGAACCTGAAATCGGGGCCGGCCGCGCCGCGCGTCCAACTGCCCCGGGCGTTCGAGAGGCCGCGCGGGCGAGTCTGTTTGAGACCTGCGCCAACCCCGGGTGCGGGTCCGGGTGGCTGCATTTGTGGCGCAGCCGCACAGCGCCGGTGTTTGAAGGCGGCTGGAATTGTTCCCCCGCCTGCACGGCGGCGCGGGTGGAAGCGGCTGTGCGGCGCGAGATGGAGGGGCGGGGAAGCGCCGTGGAAAACCACCGGCATCGCATCCCGCTCGGCCTGGTCATGCTGGAGCAGGGATGGATCACCGCCGGCCAGTTGCGCCAGGCGCTGGACGCGCAGAAGGTGGCGGGCGCGGGCCGCCTGGGCCATTGGCTGGTTCGCCAGCAGGGCGTGAGCGAGAACCTGGTGACCCGTGCGCTGGGCCTGCAGTGGAGCTGCCCGGTGTTGCCCCTGGAGTTTCACGACGCCGAAGGGTTGACCCCCCTGGTGCCGCGGCTCTTTATCGACGCCTTTGGCGCGCTGCCCTTGCGCGTTGCGGCAGGGAAGCTGCTCTATTTGGGATTTGAAGAAAGGCTGGACCCGGTCCTTGCCCTGTCTCTGGAACGCATGACAGGGCTCCGCGTGGAGAGCGGGCTGGTCGAGGGAACCCTCTTCCGGCTGGCGCACGCCCGCATGTTGAATGCCGGTTTTCCGGCAGTCGGCCTGATCGAGGCCGGCTCGGAACAGGCGGCGGTGCATGCTTTTACCAAATCAATCGAAAGGGCCCGGCCCGCGGAGTCACGGCTGGTCAGAGTCCATGACTGTCTTTGGCTCAGGATGTGGCGGCGGGCGCAGACCGGGCCGTTGCCGGAGCGGGATTCGGTGGAGGACCTGATCTGCTCGATCGGAGCCCAGTAGGCCCGGGTTGAACAGGCAGAAGCCGGCATGGCAGCAGAATTCGATCCGAACCTTCCGGCTCATGAAATCCCCCCGCACGCCGATAGACACAACAGCAGAGGTGCCTGGGTATGAGTGAAGTTCGAGCCTTGATCGTTGACGATTCCTCGGTAATGCGCAAGATTGTTGAGCGTTCTCTCCGCCAGGCCGGCCTGGACTCGCTGGTGGTCTATGAGGCCGGCAGCGGGACCGAAGGGCTGGAACAGTTGAAAGTGAAGCAAGTGGACCTGATTCTTTCCGACATCAACATGCCCTTGATGGACGGGCTGGAGTTTCTGCGCCAGATCCGGGCGCAGAATCTTGCCCCCGGCGTTCCGGTGGTGATGATTACCACCGAATCGAGCGAGGAGCACGTGAAGCAGGCTATTCAGTGCGGAGCGCAGGGATACATCCGCAAGCCGTTTACCGCCGAGCAGGTCAAAGAGCGGGTGTTGCCTTTGCTGAATGCGGCTTGAGCCGAGAGGAATCGCAAGTGAATTTCAACGGAGTACGAACGGCCGCACTTCTGCGCGCGCAGGGGGCCGGCACGACTGGAATGGAGCCTACGATGGCGGTATCGCTGCGAAAATCTGTGGAGACGGTTTCCGATCCGCGAAACCTCGACGCGAGCGTGGAAGAGGTTTTTCACATGATGTTGGGCGTGGAGTGCCATCGCGATGACTTGCCGGTTGCTGCCGAGCCCGAGTCGGTGACGGCAGTAGTTGGGTTTGGCGGCTTGTTGAGCGGGGCGTGTGTCTTCCATTCAGGCGCCGGGGCGGCCATGAGAATCGCCGCTCATATGACGGGCATGGAGTTTACCGAGACCGACGACACGGTGAAGGACGGAATTGGCGAGATCTGCAACATGCTGGCCGGAGTATGGAAAGGCAAGGTCCCGGAGTTGGCGGCCAACTGCGGCTTGTCCATTCCGGCGGTGATCACCGGCCGGGATTACAACCTTCGTGTTCAGGCCCCCGAATTCAAGCTGCACCACGCTTATCGGTTCGAGGACGCGTGCTTCGATGTGACCATTGTTTGCGATGGCCTGCAGTAGGACAGTGAACAGTGGACAGTGAAAAGTTAACAGTGAACAGCTAATAGTGAACAGCTAACAGTGTTCAGATTGTTTCATTGCCGCGGCTCCGGTATTTCCTTACCACTGACCATTGGTCACTTACGGCCCACTGATCGCTGATCACTGCTCACTGATTCACCGGTCACTGATCACTGATCACTGATCACTGATTCACCGATCACTGTCCACTGGATGATTTTCTTCTAATCCCTCCGCACCCGTTCCGGTCCTTTATCTGCAAGGAACCCAGGTGCAGGAGGGACCTTATGGACAGTGGATATTATGCCGCGATGACGGGCCTGGTGGCGCGAACCCAGGCCCTGGATACGGCCGCTGCCAATCTCGCCAATGCGCAGACCCCCGGTTACCGGGCGGAGCGGGAGTACTTCCGCTCCGTGCTTCTGGGTCCGGACGCCTTCAATTCGCAATTGGGACGCACCGTGAACAACTTCGGCCTCTTGGGCGGCGACCAGCTCAACCTGGCCCAGGGCCAACTGCAGCAGACCGGCAATCCCCTGGATCTGGCCATCGAGGGTCAGGGATTCTTTGCCGTCGAGACGCCCAACGGCATTCGCTATACCAGGGATGGCAGCTTTCACCGCACGCAAAAAGGGCAGCTGGCGACGGCTGCGGGGGAACTTGTGCTTTCCTTCGGCGGCCAGGCGATTGCCATTCCGCCTGGAGACGTGTCGGTTGGCGCAAGGGGAGTGATCTCTGTGGCGGGAGGTGCAGTGGCCACGATCGGGGTATTTACCTTCCCGGCTGGAACCCCGCTGACCCCGGAGGGCGCCAACCGTTACGTCCCGCCAGAAAGCACGACGGCCACACTTTCAAAAGATGCCGCGGTCCACCAAGGCGCCATCGAGGGCGCCAACCAGGATGTGATCCAGGGAACGCTGGATTTGATCGTGATGCAGCGACAGGCGGAGATGATGCAGAAGGCGCTGACCGTCTTTCATACCGAGTTCAACAAGACCGCCACGGAAGACCTGCCGCGGGTTTAACGACAGTGGAAAAGTGAACAGCGGACAGTGAACAGTGAGAAGTGGACAGTGAACAGTGAACAGCGTAAAGACAGGGAACTGTGAGCGTTAGAGTCTGATCCTCAAGTGAAACATGAAGCGTAAGAAGTCGCGGGCGGTGGTCAGCAGTCAGTGGTAAGGAAAGATGGCCAACGCGGCATTGAAACGAACTGTTCACTGTCCACTGCTCACTGTCCACTGAAAAGGAGTTGTCATGATTCGAGCGCTGTACACGGCAGCCAGCGGCATGAGCGCCCAGCAGATGAACCTGGACACGATCGCCAACAACCTGGCCAACTCTTCGACGACCGGTTTTCGCCAGCTACGCCTCCAGTTCCAGGATATGGTCTATCAGAATCTTGTCACGCCGGGTGCGGCGCAGTCGCAGTCCACGGTTTCGGCGGGCCTGCAGATCGGGCTCGGCACCAAATCGGCGGCCACCGAGGTCATCATGA
>PLZC01000401.1 GCA_003151985.1 Acidobacteriaceae bacterium | reverse complement strand
GCGGTTGTCGGTGGGTCGATCCACCGCACAGCCACAAGGGTGAGCGCGGCAAGCGACCACAAAATCACCACAGCGAGGCCAAGCCATCGGACCCAGGAAGGGAGGAGTTTCTTCCGAAGCGGGATCTTCGGGGGGAGGGATGGCGTTGTGGTCACATTTCAGAATAATTGTCTGGGGCTGGGATGTTGCTTATAGCTTCATCTTGCAAGCGCAAACCCCCTTTTCAAAACTCCCGGATTTCGCCCCATTTTGACCCGAAAAACCTCGCCTTTCAGCGCTGAAAATATCGCCATTTGCCCCAGATTCTCTGGAAATCACACCCCGCTTACGGAACCTTGAATGCCTTGACGGCGATGGCGTTGGGGGCGCGGCCGGTGGGGAGCATGGTGAAAAGCGACCGTGAGGCGGTCCGGACGACCGCCACGTCGGCGGAGCGGGAATCGACTACAAACAGCAGATGCCCGGCGGCTGAAAACGCCAGTGCCGAAGGGCCGTCGCCCACGTGGATTGAGCCGCCTTGGGAGTCTGGAATGCGCTTGCCGTCATCGATGCTGTACACGGTCACATACTGCGAGCTCAGATCGCCGACATAGAGCATGGCATTGTCGCGGGAGACCAGGCCGCGGACGGGGTATTCCCCAATCATGTAGGCGCCCCCCACATCGTCGGTGGAGGTGACGATCTCGGAGATGGAATCGGAGAGCGAGTTGGATGCAAACAACTCGCCGCCGTCGGGCTTCAGAGCCAGGTGAACCGGGGCGCGGCCAACATTCATGAAGGCCTCCAGGCGGTCAGCCTGTGCCGGGCGGCCGTCAGGACGGCTTTCCGAGCGCGCCAGGGCGATGGCCATCACTTGGTGGCCGCCCGCGCAAGCAACGAATGCCTTGGTCGAATCCGGCAGGATAACGGCATCAGCCGCGCCGGGGCAACCTTCGAAAACCGAGCGTACGCTGCGGGCGGCAGGGTCAACAATGCTCACCGAGTTTCCGCGGCGGTTGGCGACTACCAGGGTCTTGCCGTCCGGCGTGATGCGCGCCGCGACCGGCTCCTCTCCCGCGCCGATCAGGGCAATCTCGCGGCGGGCTTTCAAGTCCAGAACCGAAATTGTGTTCGACCCTGAGTTGGCGACGTAGGCCACGTTTCCGGTGGAATCAATATCAATCGATACCGGCAGGCGGCGAACCGCGATAGTGGCCGCTACCGTGTTGTTTTCCGCATTGATAACCGAGACCGAGCCCTGGCCCGTGGGAGCGCCTGCGTTGACCACGTAGACTTCCGGGCGGATGGGGCTGGCGACGACGGCAATCGGACTCTGGCCCACGGCCAGCTCGCGATCCAGACGGACATTGACCACGTCCAGCACGGTGACCGTGTTGCTGGCGCCGTTGGTCACGTAGGCATATTCGCGATAGGAAGCGTCGTACTGGGGGAAGTCGTGCGGGCGGCAGCCGGTGAGCAGCAAGGCAAGGGTGGCGAGGTGGGCGTACCTGGGGTTCATGAAATGAGTCCAGCATTCATACATGCGGTCTGGTGAGGGTTCGTGCTATCCCATCTTAGGCGCGATGAAGCCGCGCCAAAGATGGGGCACCCAGGGTTGGTGGTTGTTTCGGCATTCAAAAAGCCCGGTTAGCAGAGGTTCGTTGCTTTCCCAGGTCTCAGAATCGAGACCTGGGGCACCCGGGGTTCGTGGTAGGTCCAACGTTCAAAAACACGTCTTCGCTTGGATGACAAACTACTTGGCGGCTTCGACACGAATGTCACGAGGCAGGTTGCGGCCAACTACGGGCGCTATCTGCGCGAGTTCGTCCATCATGCGGGCGAACTGGTCGGGGTAAATGGACTGTTGGCCATCGGAGAGGGCGACTTCAGGGTGATTGTGCACTTCGACCAGGATGCCGTCGGCTCCCGCGGCGATCGCGGCCCGGGCCATGGGCAGTACGCTGTCGCGCTTGCCGGTGCCGTGGCTGGGGTCGACGAGAATCGGCAGGTGGCTGAGGCGGCGGACGGCGGGAATGATGCTCAGGTCGAGGGTGTTGCGGGTGTGGTCGGCAAAGGTGCGCACGCCGCGCTCGCACAAAATCACCTCGTAATTGCCTTCGCTCATGACGTATTCCGCGGCCATCAAAAACTCATCGAGAGTGGCGGAGAGACCGCGCTTGAGCAGCACCGGCTTGCGCAACTTGCCGGCACGCTTGAGCAGGGAAAAGTTCTGCATGTTGCGGGCGCCAATCTGGACCACATCGGCCCATTCGGCCACCAGTTCCAGGCTCTCGTTGTCGATGGCTTCGGTAACGATGCGCAGGCCGAAGCGGTCGCGGATTTCCGCCATGATGCGCAGAGCTTCAACGCCCAGGCCTTGAAACGCGTAAGGGGATGTGCGGGGCTTATAGGCGCCGCCGCGGAAGAACTGCGCGCCGGAGGCGGCCACATTTTCAGCAATGGCAAATGCCTGCTCGCGGCTCTCTATGGAACAAGGCCCGGCTATGACAGCAAGGTCGCGGCCTCCGATGGTGGCGTCCGGGCCAATTCCCGTGCTGGGGAAGCGGATGACGGTGTCTTCTTCCTTGACATCGCGGCTGGCTAGTTTGTAGGGCTTTGAGACTCTGATGACTTCGGCGACTCCGGAAAGTGCCTCGATGTTGCCACGGTCCACTTCACCTTTGTTTCCGGTGATGCCGATGGCGGTTCGTTGAGCTCCGGGGAGTGGGTGGGCACGGAGGCCCAATTGCTCGATATGGTCGCAGACCGCCTGGATTTGTTCCGGCGTGGCCTGCGCCTTCATGACAACTAACATGGCTGGCCCTCGAACCATCAGTCTAACGGTTGGGGCAGCGAAGGGCAATTACTCTGGAGGCGGCGGCCCTGTCGGGCTCTTTCGCATCCGTGGGGTTGAGGTTGAGTGGGCGGCGGTAACAGCGCAGATCCGGGGCGCCGCAAAAAGGGTGAGAGAACCAAGGCAACTTAGTCGAGTTCGTCGATGTCTTCGGCGCTAGACTTGGCGGCTACGATTGCGGGGGCAACTACCATTCCGATAAAGGCCAGGGCGATCAAGAGGTCGTGCATGGGGGTCTTTCTCCTTGTACGGCTTGTGGAATGCCGTTCATATATGGATCATCGGCTAAATTAGGAAAACATTAAATACCACAAAGACTGTGTCTCATTCAGAAACAGTGCTATATGAGGCTGACCCATAGGTGTTATAGCCGGTTGCGGCTGGAACGGGCCGAATCCCGCCTCTGTGCCCGCCATTTAAGGCCGAGCCACGCCACGTAACCCAATTGAATTACCCACGTGATGACGTAGGCGGCAACCACGAACTGGTGATCCAAAATTGCACGCTGATCCATTTTCCCCTCGCTTTCCGGTGATTCGTCGCTCTTGTCAGGCCTTTGAGATTTCTTCCAGGGCTTGCATGGCCTCGTGGGCCAGGATTTTCTGTTGTTGGCGTTCGACTTTGTAGCGCAGGGCGACGATGAGAAGCCCCCACGCCAGCCAGGCGAGCATATTCCACAGCAAGACGTGCGCCATGGCCGGGTCCATGCCGGAGCCCTCGCTCCCGCCGAAGACCGGGGCGGGGTGCTGAGTGCGCCACCAGCGGTTCGACATGTAGACGATGGGCACGTCCAGGGCGCCGAAGATGCCGAGGACGGCGGCGAGGGTCTGCATCTGGGGTCCGGCCGCAAAGCGACGCAACAGCAAGTAGCTGACGTAGATGAGCCACAGGACAAGGGTGGTCGTGAGTCGTGCATCCCATGTCCACCAGATGCCCCAGGCGCGACGTGCCCACAGTGGGCCGGTGATGAGGACTACGGTGCAGAAGACCACGCCCACTTCAGCGCCGGCCAGCGCCCAGGCGTCGGAGACCTGTGCCCACTCCGGGCGGCCGCGGCGGAAGGCCAGGAAACAAATCGAGCCCACGAGGCTGATGGCGAAGAACAGAAAAGCCACGGAGGCCGACGGGACGTGATAGAAGATGATGCGATAAGATTCGCCTTGCATGGCGTCGATAGGCGCGACGTAGATGGCCTGGTAGTAACCCCAGATCATCAAGGCGACGGTAGCTGCAACATAAAGGGTTATGGCGGGTTTCTTCATCGGGGGATCCTGTTCGACGTTACAAGTGTACGACGGCGAAGGCGGGGTGGGGGTCAACCTTCCGATCAGGCACTGTGCAGTTTTTCAAGTGCCCAACGCGCTGCGCTGCGCAGGCCTTCGTCGGCGGCTTCGGTCCACTTCTCAAGCAAAGGCGCGAACCGGCGCAGGCCGCTGTCGCCCATGGCGATGGCTGCGTTGCGAAGCAGTCCGTGGAAACCAGCGCGGCGCACTGGGGAGCCGTTGAAGTTGCGCTCGAATTCGGCCTCGTCCAGTTGAGCGAGCCACTCGAACGCTGGATTGACAAGCTCCGGGCGGGACTCCATATCGGGGTCTGCGCTGATGGGAGCCTTTCGGTTCCAGGGGCACACGTCCTGGCAAATATCGCAGCCAAAGACCTGGCGGCCCATGCCGGCCATCAGGTCTGGGGAAATGGGGCCCCGGTGCTCAATGGTCAGGTAGGAGATGCACCGCGCCGCATCCATCTGGTAGGGGGCGAAGAGCGCCCCGGTGGGGCACGCGTCAAGACAACGGCGGCAGCTTCCGCAACGGTAGGGAAGCGGCGCAAAGGACGCCATTTCATCTTCGACCGAAAGGGAAGTCAGTAAGACGGCCAGAAAGCCAAACGAGCCAAGCCTGGGATGGATGAGGCAGGTGTTTTTTCCCGTCCAGCCGAGGCCGGCCGCCGTCGCCAGAGAGCGCTCAACCACCGGACCAGTATCGACGTAAGCCCGCGACTCGAAGCTGCCGTATTCCTCACGCAAGCGGGCCTCCAGCGTTTTGAGCCGCTTGAGCAGCACCTTGTGATAGTCGCTGGGTTTCCTCGCTCCGTCATGGTCAAGACGGCTTGACCAGGCGTAGCGAGCGATCCAGCCGGAACCCGCGGGAGCGGGGTCAGTCGAGAGCGGCTGTGCGGCGTGATAGTTCGCATAACAGACGATGGCCGAGCGCGCCCAGGGGAAGGGAAGCGCCACTCGCGAGCGCAGCAGTTTCCCGTCCTCGCCGGCGCGCGTGAGATAGTGCATGGTTGCTGCGTAGCCGGCGTTGACCCACTCGGAAAATCGCGAGGCGTCCCGATCCTCGCCTGCGTAAGGTAGCGCGACCAGGCCGCACTCTGAGAATCCTGCCTCAATAGCCATCGCGCGAACCTGCTCGCGAGATAAAGCCGGCGCATGACCTGGTGCGGGACTGGGAAAAGGAATTGACACGGAACCAACGGTACTCTCAGTTACGTATACAGCAATTGAGTGTTCGCTTGCGGACGCGGATTTCAAAGGCGGACACTGGCGGCTGTTGCAGGCAAATCCGGAGTGCTTCTATCGTTTGCAGTTTCAGTACATTCGCCCAGGTTCGGTTTGGCATGCGATGTGCAAGTTTCCAGGATGGTGCACGGCCCCGAGGAGGTTTTTTTATGACCAGCACAATTTCGAACATGTTCGACACGACGCTGTACGCGCCCGGAGAACTGACCGAACTGGTACGGGGCTGCGACCGAAAACTCCTGGAACAGATGACGCCCATGGTGCGCCGCGGGAGCATGACTCTTGACCTGAGACGGGTGGAGCGCATCGACGCGGCGGGGATTGCGGTGTTGATCTCCCTCTATGGCGCGGCGCGGGATGCGGGGCACGATTTTAGAGTCGCCAATGCTTCGGCGCGGGTCGAAGAGATTCTAAAACTTGTGGGGCTGGACCGCATTCTTTTGTCCCAGAATGCGGTCTGCAAGTCGCATTCCGGCAATTGCTTCGTCTGCCCCGCAGCGTGAAACTTGCCCCACCAGCTCCAACACGCGTCCTTGCAACAGCTTTCGTGTCAAATCAAGAAAATTCACACAAGAGAAGATAACGAGACTCCATTCGCTGGAGAATCGTATGTGACGAGGGGCCACCGGGAGTCGTATACTTAGATAGATATTCGTGTTCACGACTTATCAGTACCGCGAGATGCAGTCGCCTGTCTGGATGACCCGTACGTGTTCAGCTTGCTTGCCGCCAATGTGCGTTGAAGCGCTGAGCCTCCGTTCCGCCACCCTCTCAACTTGACCGCCGTCTCGAAATCCCAAGGTCCCCTTGTGACCGCAGTTCGTCAATGGGGTGGGAAATCTCAAAATGGAGGCATTACCCCATGACGCAGGGCGTGGTGGATCAGGCGCTTGCCGAAAAAGCAGGCTCAACGAAAACCAAGTATGTGTATTTCTTCGGTGGCGGCAAGGCAGATGGCAATGGCCGCATGAAGGATGTGCTGGGCG
>PLZC01000357.1 GCA_003151985.1 Acidobacteriaceae bacterium | reverse complement strand
AGACGAATCCGAGCGAGTAACCGCCTATCCGTCAGTTACTTTTTCAGCAACGTTGCCGTGGGCATTAATCCAGCGGTCTGCGGGCCCGGACGCATATTTCCAAAATCGATCTAAGTTTGTAGCTTTTATGCTACAATCACCCCGCGATCGAACTCGTCCGTTACCAGCAAGAGGATGGGCGCGAACCATATACCGAATGGTTTCGCGGCATTCGCGACGAAGTTGCCAAGGTTCGCGTCGCAGCAAGACTTCGCCAGATTGAATCCGGCAACTTGGGCGATTCGAAGCCGGTGGGCGAGGGCATTGTCGAATTGCGGATCCATGTCGGAGCGGGGTATCGGGTTTATTGCGCGCGGCATGGAAAATACCTGATCATCCTTCTCTGCGGTGGAGATAAGAGCAGTCAAGCCAAGAACATCACCCGGGCCAAAGCGCTGTGGACAGAATGGAAACGGAGGCAACCATGAGCAAGCTTGTTGGAGTTGTTTCTCACCACGAGCGAGAGGTCGAAGAACTGCGCGCGGACCGCAAGTTCGCGATCGCATACTTGCAGGTGGCCATGGAATCGCTCGACGACCCCGAAGAGCGTGCCGGCGGGCTGATTGCGCTTCGCGCCGTCGCCGAGGCCTACGGCGGCTTGGGCGCGGTCGCAGCGCAGGCAGGCATCAGCCGCGAATCCCTCTATCGTGCCCTGTCGCCCAAGGGCAATCCCACGCTCAAGACTCTCGTCGCGGTTCTCAAAACTCTGGGCTTGCGGCTAACCGTCACGCCGCATCAGGATGCAAAGCAGACCAAGACCACGGACTATTGTGCCGCCTGACGAATTTGGCGCCATAACACCTGGCCGGTCACGCTGCTAAAGCCATTTGCAGATCATTACGACGATGTGGCGCAGACTATCGATAGGAGAGTTTACGATGATCCGCACAACACACGTTGCACCCATCGACGAATCGATCCCTGCCCCACCGTTCCAAGCGCCCTCGTCGCCTTCCATCGGGGCCAGAACGTCGAAAATTCGCCTGCCCCCCCACCCCCCCACCGTTTTTTACCGCACTTCGAGCCCCCCATCGCTTGTAACTAACAAGGAATGAACAAGTTAAAAAGGTAAGCTAATAACTGGTCAGTAGATTTTCAGCCCCTTTTAGGCCAATTTTTTCACTTTTTGCTCCAAATTCTGAGGGCTGGAGGGCTTTTGAGACGGCTTTCATTTCTCCGCCGCCTCATCCTTCAAATAACTCGCACTCAGCGTCTGCTTCTGTTTCGCAATCGGCAGCAGAGTAGGATAAAACTGCACAAACGTAGTGTCCACAGCCGCGTGTTGGGCGTGGCATGAGTAGCAATCCGCATCCTTCTTGAACAAGCTCCCACTAACCTGGTCCTCAAAGTCAAAGAACGCCCAATCGCCCGCGAATCGCGCCTTGTCTTTTACATGGACTTCCAGGCCCATCACTTCCGTGCCCTGGAAGTGGCCTTTCTCGTTGATCGAGCCTTTGTTCATGCCCATGCGCGCTTCCAGCACCAGCACCGTCTTGTCGGGCCATGTGCCGGTTTCTTTGAACCTGGCATAAGCCTCGGGATTCACAAACACATTGTCGAACGCTGAGTGGCCCATCGCTTCCACTTTGGGGTTGTAACTCATGTCAACACCCGAACTGAGATAGACCCACTCGCGATAAGTCGCAGGAAACAGCAATCGGCCTTCCTTCGTGTAAGTGGGTGTATACGCGGATTCGGCCTCAACTACCGGGGTTCCGGCCAATGGTTGCCGTCTGGGTGCCGCGATCACGCACACGAGCAGAAGGACNNGCCAACCGAAAGACAAATTCTCCGAAGCATATGCCTCCATTTCGTCTTGGATTCAGCGACCGCTTGAAGTTGTGTAAAAGTCAGCGCCTCGTCCCGGCTGCATGTTCAACCAGTGCCGGCAAGGTGCCGCGAGGGAAAGCCGAGGACCGCCGCACCACAAGCCGCGTTGGAATATGCCACTCCGTCTTCGCTGCCTTTTGGTGATCCTGTTCGATTCCGGCCCGTAGAGCTTCCACCGCTGCAGCCGCAAGGGCCTTGCATGACATCTGTACCGTGGTAAGCGGCGGCAGCACAAATTGTGCCAGGTGGATGTCGTCAAATCCCACCACCGAGATATCTTCGGGGACCTTGTACTTGGTCCCGTAAAGCGCATGAAGCGCGCCGATCGCGGTCATGTCGTTCGAGCACATCACGGCCGTGGGCAGTTCTTTCAGCGCAATCAGCCG
This sequence comes from Acidobacteriaceae bacterium, assembly GCA_003151985.1. Lineage (GTDB taxonomy): Bacteria > Acidobacteriota > Terriglobia > Terriglobales > Acidobacteriaceae > Telmatobacter. The sequence continues at coordinate 2,984 of PLZC01000357.1, read as the reverse complement.
CTCCATGGCGCCGATGCCGCCCTCCATCGCGTGGTTCCCCTCGACAAGGTGCTCCGGCGGCACAATCAGCCCCAATTCGCCCATGGACTTGAGAAAGGCATCGCGTCGCGCGGTGGGAGAGCGCTGCGAAAGCGGCCCACTGATGAACGCAATGTTGCGATGGCCGAGTGCGGCAAGGTGCTGAACCGCCTGGCGAATTCCTTCGCCATAATCTACCTTGAGAACTCGTATATTCGGCAAGTCGGGACCGGCATCGACAAACACCAGTGGAAACTCGCGCTCCACCAGTTTCTTTACCAGTTGCTCTTCAACGCCGAAGGTCATAACTGCCACGCCGTCCACATTGCGCTGCANNCAGCTCCGGGAAAAAGGGGTTGGTAATCTCCGAGACAATGAGCCCCAACGTATGGCTGCGGCCGGAGACAAGCGCCCGCGCCTGCGTATTCGGCAGGTAGCCAACCTCCTCAATTGCCTGCCACACCTTCCGTGCCAATTCCGGGTTCACCGTTGAAATCCCGTTGACTGCGCGCGACACCGTGGCGATCGAGACACCCGCCCGGGTCGCGATATCGCGGATGCTGACTGCGCCCGGCCGCCGACGCTCGGAGGAGGTCTTTCTAGTGGCACTCATCGTGCGACGATTGTACCCTTTCTCATTGTTTCTCGACTAGAACTTGTAACGAAGAAGTGGCACAAGAGGCGAAAAATAGGGAGGTTTCAAGGTTTTTCCAGGATTTGCGTCCGCGCATCCCCGGCCAGAAACGGACTCAAAAGGCATATTTCGGAAAGCGTTTCCCGCCCCGAAACCTCCACTGCTCCCTCAAGGATGCCTTTGACCGCCGCCGGCAACCTCGATAGCATGTTTCAGAAGCGGAAGGATCGATGCAAGGCTCTCCTCCGCCCCGCGCTTGCTCCCAGGCAGGTTGACGATTAGCGTGCTTCCCCTCATCCCCGCCACGCCCCGCGAGAGCCATGCGAAGGGGTTGCGCGTTGCACCAATCGCACGCATTGCCTCGGCAAGCCCCGGCACTTCGCGATCGACCACACGGCGGGTGGCTTCAGGTGTGCGGTCGCGGGGTCCCAGACCGGTGCCGCCAGCAGTCAATATCATCGCTGCGCCATTCCGGCTGAGTTCCCCCAGCGTATCGGCGATGAGAACTTCATCGTCCGGAACCAGGCCAGCCCACAATTCGGTCTCCGGCCAGATTTGCCGCAGCAGCGCAGAAACTGCCGGGCCTGCAGTGTCAGTCAGTAGGCCCTGCGAACATCGGTCAGAAACGGTAAGTACGCCAATCAGCATGGCTTCGATCCTATGGCTTACTGCGCCGGTAAAACTTTGATGGTACGCAGCCAGGTTTCCACGCTCTGCGGCCAGGTGGTTACCGGAAGTTCGGTGCGGCGCAGCCCGTAACCGTGGCCGCCTCCGGCGTAGATGTGCAGCTCAGCCGGTACCTTGGCGCTCTTCAGGGCAAGGAAGTAGACCGTGGCGTTTTCCACATGCACGGGATCGTCTTCGGCCTGCACGATGAACGAGGGCGGCGTCTTTTCAGTCGGATTGATATCCGCATTGGGCGCGAAGTTCTTGTCGGCGAGAGCCAGGTAGCCGGGGTAAACGATCACGGCGAAATCCGGGCGGCAACTGAGCTTGTNNGCTGATCGAAGTGGGTGCTGAGGGCCGCCGCCAAATGCGCCCCGGCCGAAAATCCAAGTACGCCGACGCGGTTGGGGTCAATGTGCCACTCCGCCGCATGAGCCCGCACCAGTCCGAGAGCCCGTTGCGCATCTTCGAGGGCCGCAGATGACTTGGGATAGGGGCCCGTGTCGGGCACGCGATACTTCAGCAGCACNNAGTTCAGCCAGTCGCATACCTCGGTCCCCTCCAGGTCGATAGCCAGAATATGGTAGCCTCCCCCGGGGAAGACGACGACAGCCGCGCCGGTGTTCGCGCCTTTTGGCGTGTAGAGGGTCACTGTGGGCGTTGCAACATTGCCCAGACGCACAAGTGGCTTGCCGGCGATCAGGTTTTCCTTCGAGGTTGTGGTATCAGCCTCCGGAGGCAAATTTGCCGGTGCTCCGGGCGCAACTCCGGGCCAGACACGCAAGGTAAGGTGACTGGACTCCGGCGGCCAACCGGAGGGCTGGGCAGAAAGGCTCAACGAAAATGCCACGGCGGCGGCGAGAATGATTGCGGGTTTTTTCATGCCAAAGGTACCTCGGTCAAAATGGTCAGCAGCGATGATTGCAGCCGGACCGGCGGCGATGCAAATCTTCAACCCGAATCTCGTCAACCGCGATGAACATTTCCGGCGCGGGGCGCGTAGTCTAGGTAGAATCCAGCGTTAGAAAATTAAAAGGACCGCAGGCGACTGCACTCAAAATGACAAACGCAATGCGCAATGCTCGTCTCTATATGATTCCAGCACTTCTTGTGAGTCTCTTCCTGTTTACCCTGACGGCCAAGGGCCAAACAAAGCCGATCAGTCCTGATAAGCCCGCCGCGCAGGCCGTTGACCCAAAGTACAAAGACGCCAGTCTTCCCATCCAGGACCGCGTTGCCGACCTGCTTCCCCGAATGACGCTCGAGGAGAAGGTGGACCAGTTGGCCAGCGGGTGGGAGAACAATCTCGAGGTCATTGACCCCACCGGGACATTCACAAGCGAGGCGGCGCGGAAAGTGATCCTCAACGTCTGGGGGACAGAAACGAAAGTCACCCCGCGCCAATCGGCGATCCTGCGCAACGGTGTACAGCGGTATCAACGCGAGAAGACGCGACTCGGCATTCCTGTAATGTTTCAAGGTGAGGCGCTGCACGGGCTCATGGAATACGGCAGCACCAGCTTTCCGCAAGCTCTCGCGCTCGCCAGCACGTGGAACCCGGCGCTGGTCAAGCGAGTGTTTACCGCGGTCGGGGACGAGGCCGGCTCGCGCGGCGTCAATCAGGTTTTTTCACCTGTTCTCGACATCGCACGCGACCCGCGCTGGG
>PLZC01000180.1 GCA_003151985.1 Acidobacteriaceae bacterium | reverse complement strand
GATTGGCCGGAGACCCAGTCGATTTTCAATTCGTTCAAATTGGCGAAGAAATATCGATTTTCGACCGGGATACGCAACCGGCGGCTCGAATCGACGGGGATTGCCTCGTGCTCCCGAATCCGCACCGGGGAGTATGCCTTTTTGACATTCCAGAACTCGGGCTTCTTGCGCAGCCAGGAATCCACGATTCCCCAGGGCCCGTAACCCACAAGCCAGCGGCCATTCTGCGGATCCAGATAGCCTTGGAAGCGATCGCGCTCATGGCCCGTAGGCGGGACCTGAAAGACGTCGTCGCTCCATTCCCAGATGGCCCCGCCGGCGATACCCGGGTTGGCGTACATGGCGTCCCACATGGGGGCAATAGCTTTGCCGTAGTAGTCGCGCAAACCGGGATCGGTATAGTGCTCGCGGCGATTGTAGTTGTTGATGTGGCAATACTGATCGTAGATGATGGGTTTACTACCGTCTGCCGGCGCTTTGCGGGCTTCATCGATCGACGGGTAGTGCTGCGAAAAGAACTTACTGGTGCCGGCTTCGTAGGAAAAGTTAATCGGCCGACTCGAGTCCATGGTGGCAAACAGAGACATCAGGCTGGCGTAGTTTCTACCCCAAATACATTCGTCGCAGCTCTGCCAGAAGACGATGGAAGGATGGCTGCGGTCTTTCTCGATCGCGGTCGCAGCGATTGTCGCCATGGTTTGGTAATAGCGAGGATCGGTGCTACCCGCAGGCGCATCTCCTGTTCCGTTCTGCCATCCGACCCAGACGGAGGGCATCTCCTCGGTAACCAGTAACCCCACCTCGTCACAAGCATCAAGGAATTCCTCCGGCACGGGGTAGTGGGAAGTGAAAACGTAGTTCATGTTCGCTTCGTGCAGCAGCTTGGCGTCCTGGCTCCACATCCCTGCTTGCAGTGAACGTCCCCGCGCCGGATTCGTCTCATGCCTTTCCACTCCGTGGAGTTTGATGGGTTGGCCGTTCAAGAAAAGTCGATTCCCCCGGATCTCAATTTGCCGGAACCCGATGCGGCGTTCGGCCGTCTCCACCATCGAGCCGTTCGCAACCAGTTCAGCGGTCAGCTTGTAAAGCCACGGGTGCTCGTTCTCCCAATGCTGAGGCCTGGTCACGGGGATATCCACCGCCTGCACGCGGTCTTCGCCAGCCCGCAACACCGGCAGGTACACCGAATCCGGATGAAGGGTGACGGGCTTCCCTTCAGGATCGGCCAGACGCAGCCGCAACTCCGTTCCTTCGACGGTCGACTGAGACTGATTCGCCACTCCCAGAGTCAGGTGCAGGGTGGCATCCTGGAATCTACCGTCGAATTGCGTCTCGGCATGCAAGCGATAGAGATTCACGGCGGGTACGGCGAACAGATAGATCTTCCGCGTGATTCCGCCTAAATCGTGCTGAGCGTAATTGATCATGGAGGAGAGGTCTGCGGCCATGGTGTCCTGCTCAATGCGCAGGGCGATCACGGCACTCTTGCCGGTTTCGACCTCCTCGGTGATGTCGAATTCAAAAGGCGTAAAGCCGCCTTCGTACTGCCCCACTTTCTTGCCATTCACCCAGACCTCGGCCAGGCTGAAGGCCGCATCACACTTAAGCTTGATTCGTTTCGCCTGCCAATCGCGGGGAATCTCAACGGTTCGCCAGTATCCTGCGGCGCCGCCCTTGGGGACCGTATAGCCCTGCATCGCCCATTCGCCGGGCACTTGAATCGTGCCTGTGGAACCGGGGGATGCAGTCTTTTGTTCCCAGAACTGTGCGGCCGGTTGAACGACAAAGTTCCACGTTCCGCCGAGCTCCACCCTCAGTGTGTCCGTTCCTGGAACCTCCGAAGGTCGTGGAGTCAGGTGGATATCGGGGGCGAAAATCTCAAGAGAATTGATCGTTGATGATGCCGAGTGCTTTCCCCTCGCCGCCTGTACGTTGACGAGCCGAGGCTCTCCTGAGCGCCACGCCAAAGGCGCCCGGATGGAGAAGCGGCCTGCCGCGTCCGCCGTGCCGCGAATTTCCGCGATGTCAGGTGGCTGGACCCGGATCGAGGTTCGCGGCGCCGGACGGTTCAGCCAGTCCGTGACTACCCCGGTGATTCCTCCCTGGCTGTCTCCGCCCACTTGCAAGTGAAGGTTGTCGGCAAGCTCAGCGGCGGTGGACCAGAGCTCAATCAGGCTCACCGCGATCTCCCCCTGTTCTGCAGCTTTGAACTTTAATTCCAGCACATCGTTCTGAAAGGCCGTCGAGGGGATATCGATCTCACGCTTGACAGCCTGATGTTCCGGCTCCTCAAATCGCGTTTCAATTTCAATCCCTCCCGCGCTCAGCTTCACGGCTTGGCCGGCATGGTCGCCAAGGTAAACCACGCGCAGCTTGTACCGTCCGTTGGGCGGCAGCCCGGAGTATCTGTACACCACTGCCGCGCCCCCGGAGATGGTCCTCTCTTCAGGACTCGCCTTCGGTGCCAGGAACGCGGGAATCTCTCCGTCGCGGCCTTCCACTAAATGAGTCTCGTGGGCAGCGTTTCCACAGTCATCGACCGCCACAAGGTGGAATCCCGAGGAGCTTTGATCCTGTGCCACTAAGGGTTCAAGGCGGGCCAGAAGCAGAGAAGGGATGAGAACCGCGAGAATCACCCGAAGGATTTTCATCGTTGTCTTCCTCATACACGGCAACACAATCCCGCCGCTTGGTTTGGCAGCGGCTCCTTACTTCCTCGGTGTGTGCCGGGCAACCCTGGCCCCTATCACAACGGAAGCGACGCTCTTCGGTATGATGACAGCGTTCATAGAGCCTTCAAAATAAAATGTCATATGATGACTCGGGAAATAGTACCATCGGGTGCATGTGCTTGCCATTGGAATCACTAGACAGGGGCCTTCAAGTCCTGAAAACGGAGGCTGTAAAGCGCCCGATTCGGGGTGACAAGCTGTTTGTTCAGGTGGTGAATGGTCTGGCACGCGAGATTGTTGGTGCGGGCTCCGAACGCATCATCTTTCCCGCCGAACCGGAGCTATGTCGCATGCTCGGGGTAAGCCGGACTGTGCTGCGAGAAGCCGTGAAGGTATTGGAGGCCAAGGGGTTGGTGGAGGTTGGCCACGGTCAGGGTGTGAAATCGCGCGACCGTGCAAATTGGAACCATCTCGATCCCGATGTGCTGAATTGGCAATGCGAATTTGGCGCAAACGAGGTCTTCTTGCGCAACATGAGTGAGGTTCGGGAGATTCTGGAGCCTGCGGCTGCCGCGCTTACAGCCGAGAGGGGCGACGATGCTACCATCGTACGAGTCAAGGCCCGGTACATGCGAATGGAAGAGCATGTTCATGATGCAGAAGCCTACATTCAGGCCGACATGGCCCTTCACAATGAGATCATCGCGGCTTGCGGCAACGATATCCTGAAAAGAATAGTCCAATCTATCGGCACGGCGCTGCGCACAGGCCGGGACGTCTCCATTCAGGTGCCCGGCGGTTGGGCTAGAGATTTACCGCTCCATTGCGCGCTCGTTGAAGCGATTAGCCGGCGTGATCCCGAAGCCGCCAGAGCGGCAACCATCGTAATCACTCGCTCTGCGGCAACGGATATCCAGACTGTACTTGAAACCCGATCCGGGCCGGCCTCTCAGCCTGTTCCATAGAATAAACTGAGAAGTGGAGGTCTTCTTTCGTTCGGTCAAGATGCCTCTACGCAACAGGCATTTTAGGGAACCGGCGAAAACGCCGTGAAGCCCCGGAAATGGATCGCGGTTTCGGTCCTTTTGCGGGTGGGCATCCTGCACAAGAATATGGGACTCAATGCCAGCCTCAACCAATTTCTACAGATCTTCAGTGTTACTCCATTCGAGAAAATGTCCTTTCCCGGGCGATAACCCCCAACGGCTTAAATGATTCCTGCAACTATTTGAATATATTAGACTTGCAACCGGAAAGCCGTAACCAATTGTTGACACAGCACAAAAAATCGAACGCGTCGGCGACCGACCCAAGATAAGAAATTCCGGCAGTCGCGGCGAACTCAGGCATCGTTCGCAGTCTTTCCCTTGACCCCTGCAAAAGCAACTTGACAATTGCAAACGTTTTCTCTAGGATTGCGCCTCAGATGTCAGGTCATATGATGTCAAGTGCGCAAAATCCGCACCTCTCGAGAGTTTGTTGCGCCTCTCGATCGTGCCGATCCGTCGGGCTCATTCCGCCGAGTGCCGTCAGATGGCAAGAAGGGGTGCGAACAGCAGGACAATTTGAGGAGGGCCTATGAGTATCTTTGCTTTAAGGCGTGCGGTCATTGCGACCTGTGCGCTGCTTCTTGTTTCCGGAATGTTTATGCGCTGCGAGGCGCAAACCACTTACGGGAGCGTCGTGGGCACAGCGCGTGACTCCAGCGGCGCCGTGATCGTGGGGGCCAAGATCACCGTTACGAACTTGGGCACTGCAGTCAAAACCACTCAGGCCACGAACGATGTAGGTTCCTTTGCCTTCACGACCCTTTTCCCTGGCTCCTATGTCATCCACGCGGAGATGCAAGGCTTCAAATCCGTGGATGTGCAAAATATTCAACTCCAGGTCGATCAGACCCTTCGGTCTGACATAACCATGCCGCTCGGGCAAATAAACCAAAGTGTAGAAGTGACGGGGTCGTTGGCGACTCTGAACACCGACACCGCGGACGTGGGCGAAGTGATTGAAAACCGCCAAGTGACGGATTTGCCGCTCAACGGGCGCAATTTCGTGCAACTAGCCGGCCTTGCCAACGACGTTTTTTTCGTGGGGGCGAATAACAACGGCGATTCGGCCGGCAGCCAGATCACCAGTGAAGGCAGCCGTCTCTTCAGCAACAGCTATCTTTTTGACGGCGTTGAAATCCGCGTCGAGCGCGGCGGTTCCTACGGCGTGAGCCCGTCCATCGATGCGATCGGCGAATTCAAAATGCTGCAGAACACCTTCTCCGCCGAGTACGGCTACGGCCAGACGGTCCTCAACTCAACCATCAAGAACGGCACCAACCAGTTTCACGGCGTGGGTTTCGACTTCATCCGCAATGACGCACTGGATGCCAACGATGCGTTCAACTTCAGCGGCAAGAAGAACGCGCTAAAACAGCAACAGTTCGGCGGCAGCTTTGGCGGCCCCATCAAGAAGGAAAAGCTCTTCTTCTTCGTGAACTATGAAGCCACGCGCACTACCCAGGGCAATGTGTCCAACATCACGAATCCCACCGCGGCTCAACTGGCCGGCGACCTTACGTCGATGAGCGCGGTTGCCATTGACCCCACCACGGGCAAGCAGTTTGCCTACGGTGGCGTACCTAACATGATCGATCCCGGCCGCATTGGCAATTTCGCAAAGCAGGCGGCAGCCTATTATGTGGCTCCTTCGGGAACTGGAGGCGCAGGGTACAACCTGTCCGCCGTCACCAATGAGACCATCGGAAACGACCAGGGACTGGCGCGCATCGACTATTACATGAGTCAGAAAGACCACATCGATGGCTTCGTCTCCATCAACCATTTCACTGAC
>PLZC01000244.1 GCA_003151985.1 Acidobacteriaceae bacterium | reverse complement strand
AAGCTGATAGCTGAAAGCTGATAGCTAGGAGCTAGACAACCATGAACTATCCATTCTGGGAAATTCCATATCTCGGCTCGGGCTGGGTGATCGGCATTATCGCTATCTTCCACGTCATGATCTCGCAGTTTGCAGTGGGCGGGGGCCTCTACCTACCCATGGCCGAACGCAAGGCCATGCGCATGGGCGACAAGCAGATGGGCGCCGAGTGGCTCAAACAATTGGCCAGCCATTCAAAGTTCTTCCTGATTCTCACCGCTGTCTTCGGCACGGTCTCCGGTGTAGGCATCTGGTTCGCCATCGGACTTACTCACCCCGAGGCCACAAGCACACTCATCCATAACTTCGTCTTCGGATGGGCCATGGAGTGGGTATTCTTCATCGTCGAGCTGACCACCATCGCGGTCTATTACTACACCTGGGGCCGCATCGATCCCAAACTTCATCTCAAGGTGGGCTGGGTCTATGCCGGGGCGTCGGTCTTCACGCTCATCATCATCAACGGCATTCTCTCCTTCATGCTCACGCCGGGCGACACATGGATCGGCGTCGCCGGCAACGGCCAGGAGGCCGGCAAGTTCTGGAACGCCTTCTTCAATCCCACTTACTGGCCGAGCCTCTTCCTGCGCACCTGCGTCTCCATCTCGCTCGCTGGCGTCTGGGCGCTCATCACCGCCAGCCGCATCGACGGCGACAAGCACCCCGCCCTCAAAGAAAGCAAGGTCAAGTGGAGCGTTCAGTGGCTGGTGCCTTCCTTCGTGGCTATGCCGTTCCTCATGATCTGGTACTACATGATGGTCCCCGCATCGCAGCAGGCTTTGCTGACCCTAGGCATCGACACCATCAACGCCGGCACCTTTTCAGCCGTGACCCGCATGGCGCTCGTCATCATCGTAACTTCGGCCACTATCGTCGGCGTCGCGTACTATCTGGCTTATCGCAACCCGCTCGAGTTCAACCTGTCGCACGCACTATCAATTCTGCTCCTCGCCCTCATCGCTACCGGCGCCGGTGAGTATTCGCGCGAGATGCTGCGCAAGCCCTTCGTCATTGGTCGCTGGATGTATTCGAACGGAGTACGCGTGAACAACGTCGCTCATCTCAACGACACAGGCTATCTGCCCAACTCCGAGTGGATATGGAATGGTTCGGCTTCGAGTTACTCGCACGGCGAAGCCATCTTCCGCGGCGAGTGCGGTTCCTGTCATACGCTTGCCGGCTATCGTTCGCTGAACGCACTGTTAGCCGGCCGCGACCGCGCCAACATCGCCAACTTCATCACCATGCTCCATGAACACATGTCCGATTCGCCATATCGCCGCTTCATGCCGCCCATGGTCGGCACGAAACAAGACGTGGACGACCTGGCCGACTATCTCAACGCCCAAGTCAATCCGCCGCCGCCCGCCGCACCTAAGCCGCTGCTGACTGCACACAAATAACCCCTGCAATTCAACAACAAAGGCCCGCGTCCCGCGGGCCTTTGTTGTTGGCACTCTTCTCTTCCTCAAATACTGGGTGCCCCAGGTCCCGATTTTGGGACCTGGGAAACCGCCAATCCGCACCCGGCCATTCGCCGTTACTCTTCTCTCATCTCGTAAGGAATCCCGAACCTTCCAATCTGGATGAGCGCCTTATCCGCTGGCGGCCAGATATGCAGGCTCTCTACGCGGCTCCCCCCCGCAATCCGATGCGCATCCGTAGTTCCCACCAGCGCACCGGTCGCGGCCACGTGAAAATGCACGCTGAGCGCATCGGCTGAACGCGTCCATCCAAAGACATATTCGCCCGGCTTGAGCGCAATGCCTCCAATCCGAACCGGCGTCTGCACAATGAGATAGTGCGAGTACTTGCCGTCTGCTGAGTATCCGGCGGTGATCAGCACCACGCCTGCAATGTAGCGGCCCCGGCTGTTCACAATGCCGGAAGCGGTGCGCATCTCGGTTTCGATGTGTTCTCGTTCCACCGGAGCGCGCGCCGGCAAGAGAGACGCCAACTCCGCGTCGGTAGCTTGCCGCCACGCCGACTTTTGCGCCAGCGCAGGCAGGCAGAGGGATAACAGCACGACGACGCACAAAATTACCTGGATCGAACCCATCAAGAGGTGAGCATTGAAGGGTACGGGCTTTAGGAAGGGTACGGGCTTTAGCCCGTACATCAATCGCCTGAAATCAGGCTGGGCTTTAGCCCCTGAGGGACTGGCATTCCCTAGAGAGGTCGCTTCCCCAGGAGTTAAACAGGCTGCCGAAAAACCCAATCTTTGCAGCTTTGTAACAGGGCACGACTTCAGTCGTGCCGATAAAGCCGACAGAATCAACCGGGCTTTAGCCCCTGCTGAAGCCCCTTGGGCTAAAAGGCACGCGTTCAAATTACATCGGTTGGACAGGTCTTTAGTCAGCAATAAATTCATGGCTTCGGCTTTCTCAAGGATTCAAGGGTAACAATGCCGCGCTGGAGTGCAGCCGTGGCGGCCTGGGTGCGGTCGGTAACGCACAGTTTGCCCAGCAGGCTGTTGATGTGGGTCTTCACCGTGGCCTCGGAGATCTCAAGCTCGGTAGCGATTTCCTTGTTGCTCTTGCCGTGCACAATCTGCTCCAGCACGTCGAACTCTCGCGGCGTCAATTCTTCCGTGCCCATGCGCTCGGCCAGCCGCTCCGCAATGGCCGGCGGAATGTGCGATCTGCCGGCATGCACGGTGCGAATGGTGGCAATCAGTTCTTCCGTGGTCATGCCCTTCAGCAGGTACGCCCGCGCCCCTGCCTGCAATGCGCGAAAAATATCTTCGTCGCCGTCGTAAGTCGTCAGCACAATGAAGCGAGCCTGCGGCGTTTCCATGCGGATGCGCTGAATCACCTCCACGCCCGTCAGCCGTGGCAGCCGCAGATCGATCAAAGTGATATTCGGCAGATGCTTGCGAAACTGCGCGATGGCCTCGACTCCGTCAGCGGCTTCGCCCACCACCTGAACGCCCTCCACCACGTTGAGCAGAGCCACCAGCCCCTGCCGCACGACGTGGTGATCCTCCACGACCAGAACGCGAATCGGTGCCTTTGTCTCAGGTATTGCCACGCTCACTCTCCGCTCTCTCTCTCGCTCCCCTTGGCGCCGGCGCTCGCAGCCGGACAACCGTTCCCTGGCCCGGCTCGCTGGTCACTTCGAGCGTGCCGCCAATGGCCGCGGCCCGTTCGCGCATGCCGGTAAGTCCGTAGTGACCCGGCGTGGAATCCGGCTGACTGTCTGCGGCAAATCCGCGCCCGTCATCACGGATTTCCAAGGCAATTTGATCTTGCCCATATTCCAACTCGACCGAAAGGTGCTTAGCCCCGGCGTGCTTCTTCACATTATGGATGGCTTCCTGGGCGATGCGCAGCAATTCGCGCTCGGTGCCCGGCGGGAGCGGCCTGTATGCGCCGTAAATATTGCATCGCGGCTCGGCTTCGAGACCATTGCCGGCGTCGTGCTCCACCATCCGGCGCAGCCGAACCGGCAACGCCGTCTCGCCCGTATCCTGCGAACGCAGCGCCCAAATCGATTGCCGCGCGTCAGCCAGTCCTTCGCGCACATAGCCGCTGGTCTTTTGCAGTTGCAGTTCCGCGGCCGTCACCTTGTTCATGCGCAGCAACTCAGCCAGCACCTCCAACTGTACAGAGATACCCACGTAGCCTTGCGCCAGCGTGTCGTGAATTTCACGGGCAATGCGGTTGCGCTCATCCAGCACTGCCGAAAATTCGCGCTCAGCCACACGCAAGCGGCGCCGCAGCAGCAGCACAACCATCGCAACTACTGCCGCAAACAGAGACACAAAAAACCAGGCTGTCTGGTAGAAATGCGGCCGCAGTTCGAACTGGAGCGCCGCGCCCTCTGTGTTCCACAAGCCGTCGTTGTTGGCCGCCTGCACGCGGAACGCGTAGCTGCCGGGAGGAATGTTGGTGTAGTAGGCGGTGCGACGCGTGCCCGCTTCGGTCCAGCCGTGATCGAAGCCCGCCAGCATGTAGCGGTAGCGAACCTTCTGCGGCGCGGTAAAGCTCAACCCGGCGTAGTCGAACTGGAAATGCACATGCCCGGCCGGTACTCGCAGCAAAGAATCCGCCGCATGCAATGGTTGGTCAACATCGTCCACCGCAAAGCGCTCCAGCGCCACCGGCGGCGGAATCTTGTTGATCGGGAAGTGCGCCGGGTCCACCTCCACCAGGCCCTTGGGTGTTGCAAACCACAAGTGTCCATCCCGGGAACGCCACGCGGAGGGGTGGCTGTTGATCGCCATCTCGCGGCTGCGCAGCCCGTCGGCGGCGCCAAACTCGATCCATTGCAGGCAGCCGCCGCCCAAGTCACTTTCGCAGCGGGCGATGCCATTGCCTGTCGCAAACCATAAATGCTTGCCGACGTCTTCGAGGATGGCGCGAATGGTCGTCTGGGAAAGATCCGGTCCGTTGTGGGTCACCGGCGTAAAGCGCTTGCCATCCCACTGGTTCCAGCCGTGATCCTGGGTGCCGATCAGCAGGGTTCCGTTGCCGCGCGGCAGCAATGCTGTAATCACGTTGCTGGAGAGGCCGTTGGCCGTGGTGAAGTTCTCAATCGTGCCGCCGCGCAGCCGCGATAACCCGGCAAACGTGGCCACCCACAGGTCTCCACCCGCGTCGCGCGCCATGGCTCCCACCAGGTCGCTGCCCAGGCCGCTGCCCTGCGTGTAGGTCTGGATATGCGTGGCATGTGGGCCGCCGGTCCAGTGAGTCAGGCCACGCCGGGTCCCAATCCATAGTGAACCGTCCGCGTCCGCCAGCAAGGAACGAATAAAGTCATCGGGCAACCCATCTGCGGAAGTAAATGAAGTGACCGCGCCGTTGCTGATCCGGCTCAGCCCGTCCGGAGTGCCCACCCATAGGTCTCCGTTTGGAGCAGCGGCCAGTGACAGAATCACGTCGCTCAGCAGGCCATTGCGAACCGAATACGTCTTGACTGCGGCGGCCCCAGTTTTGCTCATTTTGAACCCATTGAGCCCGCCGCCGCTGGTTCCCACCCAGAGCGTACCCGCCGCATCTTCGACCACAGTTGTTGTTGCGTCAGAAGAAAGCCCCTCCCGCGCGCCCATGGTGCGGAATCGCTGATCGCGCAGAATGTGCAACCCGCCGGTCTCGGTTCCCACCCACAGATTGCCTTCGCGGTCTTCCATCAGCGTCAGCACGGACGCGGTCGCCAACGGATCGGTGACGGGCAGCTTTTGCAACTTGCCCGCGGCCCAGCGCGAGAGCCCGCTGTTGGTGCCAATCCACAGAGAGCCTTCGCGGTCGGCGAACAGCGCCTGGATGCGGCTGCCGGGGAGGTCTTTGCCTGTGGTGAAGCGATCCAGCGCGTTGTCGCCGCGTTTCCTGTCCCCATCCAGCATCGCTACAGTGCTCTTGTCAGCGGAGGCCACTCTTCCGTGGAAAGACTGAATGAATTCAATGGGCCCTGCCGGAATCCACGGAAACATCCAGCTCTGAGGTTTAGGCTGTGTCCAGCGACCGTCCCGGTAAATCGAAGCGCTGTCCTGCGTTCCTACCCATAGCGTTCCCTCACCATCCGAAATGACTCCTGTGATCGCGTTGGCCTGAAGCCCGGTTGCAGTTGTATCTTCAACAAACCGACCTTCCTGAAACCGTGCGAGCCCAAGATCCGTCCACACCCAAAGCGCACCGTTCGCGGCCTCAACCAGCGTGCGAATCCCACTCCCCGGCAGCCCATCTTTGCTGGAAAACGCAGTAACCACCCCATCCTTCCATCGCGCCAGCCCCTCGCTGGTCCCGATCCACAGCGCTCCGTCGCGAGTTTCCAGCAGGCAATGGATGTCGTTTCCCGGCAGCGCGGGGCTTGAGTTGCGATCGAACACCGCGAACCCGTTGCCGTCAAAGCGCACCAAGCCCACCTCCGTGCCCAGCCACACTAACCCGTCGCGAGTTTGAACCAGCGCCTGCACGGTGTTCTGCGGCAGGCCGTTCTCCATCAGCCAGGACTGGCGCCCGTAGTTCGCCAACGGTGTTGTAGGCTCCAAGGCCAGCGCGGCAGCGGCGCTCGCCAGCACCAGCGCGGCAAGGCACAGCAAGCGACCGACGGCCTGCGCCACTGCACCTTTCGAGTTGGCATCGCATTGGGCCACGAGAGCGGGCGTGTATCTTGCCGGCAACACTCCAATCAGGAAAAACTGCGCAACTCCACAGTAACTGGCCTGATGCCGAAATGCACAGGAGCTAAACCAATATGCCGCAGAAGAGCACCTGGCCTCTACCCCAGTCTCCACCCAATGATGGACAACAATCTCACTCGAATGGCTCAAGACAGGTCATCGACCTGCCGATACTCTATGCATGTCTCCTGAATTGGTCTTCCTTACGGTGTGACTTTCGGGTGGTAGCCTGACGCGATGGGCTGCCACCCGATTTCTTTTTGTGGGGAGGCGGAGCAGTCCTGGGAAGAATGCGTAAGCGAGTTGCAGGAGAAGGCGTGATTCAGCGCGAAGATCCCGAAGAACGTCCCTCCGGGTCTGAACAGGCTGCGGAAAGACTCCCTTCAAGGCGCTTTGTAACAGTCGTCCACCGGCGTTGCCGACCCACGAGGGAATGAAACTGCGCCGATCCCTGCTACCCGCTAACTTGCCCACTCGCCAACCCCGCGTTAGCGTGGGCTAACTCGCTGCTTTTGTTCAAAGACTTTCTTCTCACTTACCATTTGGATTGTTTAACTCACACATCAACTTGAACTCAGTTTCTTTTTAGGGCACGACTTCAGTCGTGCCGCAAATGCCTCAATATAAAGGGCGGGCTTTAGCCCCTGCGGTATGCTTGTCTCCGATTCCGTTTGAATCCAGGCCTT
>PLZC01000081.1 GCA_003151985.1 Acidobacteriaceae bacterium | reverse complement strand
GATCGGCCGCGCCGCCAAACAGTTCGGGCACGTCGTTGGCGATGGCGTTCATAATGGCGCCGCCCGCGTTGCGCGTAGCCTGCGGCTTGCCGGGCGCATAGCTGGGAATCGCCTTCTCCCATCCGGCCTTGAGCTCGCCCTTTTGCGTGCGCTCAAATTCTGCCGCGAGCTCAGGGAAAGCCGCCTTGTAGCTGGCAAATTGCTTGTTCCACTCGGCTTCGGCAGCGGCACCGCGTTCCTTTGCCTGGCGCCAATTGGCCAGCGCCTCTTCAGGGACGTAAAAGCTCTTGTCCTCAGGGAATCCGAAAAACTTTTTCGATGCCACAACGTCCGCAGCACCCAGCGGCTCGCCGTGCGCCTTGCTGGTCCCTGCCTTGGGTGAGCCGTAGCCAATTACCGTGCGCACCGCGATAAGCGAGGGCCTGCCGGTCTCGGCTTTCGCCGCTTCGATCGCAGCTTCAATGCCGGCAAGATCGTTGCCGTCTGCCACGCGCTGCACATGCCAGTGGTAAGCCTCAAAGCGCTCCAGAACATTGTCGTTGTAACTAAGTTCCGTGGGCCCGTCGAGCGAAATCAAGTTATCGTCGTAGATAAAAATCAGTTTGCCCAGCCCCAGCACTCCAGCCAAGGCCGACGCTTCGTGCGACACGCCTTCCATCAGGTCCCCGTCGCCGAGCAACACATACGTATGATGATCCACCACCTCAAAGCCGGGCCGGTTGTATACCGCGGCCAGGTGCCTCTCCGCAATCGCCATGCCAACAGCCATGGCCAAGCCCTGACCCAGCGGCCCTGTGGTCACTTCCACGCCGTCCGCCTCGCCGGACTCCGGGTGTCCCGGCGTCTTCGAGTGCCACTGCCGAAAGGCCTTCAAGTCGTCCAGTGTCAAACCATAGCCGGAGAGAAACAGCGTGGAGTACAGCAGTGCAGAGGCATGCCCATTCGACAGCACAAACCGGTCCCGGTCCGCCCACTTCGAGTGCGCCGGATTGTGTTTCATCAGCTTGTGGAACAGCAGGTAGGCAATGGGCGCGCAGCCTAGCGGAGCGCCGGGGTGGCCGCTTTGGGCTTTTTCCACAGTGTCCACGGCAAGCAGCCGCAGTGTGTCGATGGACAGTTGGTCGAGAGAGATTTCCACGGGACTTGTAGTCATAAGCGTTTTTACGATGTCCTTTCGTTGGGGCGCTTCACAGATGGATCAATTTATGCGCAGTTGCTTGTTACTTGGGTTCAATCTTCACTTCCACATTGTAACCAAGCCAGCGCTCTTGCTCCGGCCAATGAAGCGTCAATGATAGTCGACCACCGGCCTGACCAGTCGCGAGGTCGGTGGCAGAAAGGTCCACTGAGTAACCCGCGCTGCCCAGGCTGCGGCTGGCAACGGTCTGCGGCGTCTGCCACCCGTCCACGCTCCAAACCAGGTCGAACCGGTTTCCGTCCAGAACGCGCAGCTTGTCCCCCACGGCAATCTTCTGGATCGGCCTTCGCAAGCTGTAAATCTCAAGATTCCGCCTCGTCCGGCCCTGCCCCTCCCGCTCGCAATACCGCTCGTAGACGGAATCGATGCGATCGAAGACCTTGCCGTCCACGGCCGAGCGCAGCAGTTTCAAATATTCGGCGTGGGCCCACACCAACGGAACGGCCGACCCCGCGGGCTCCCCCGGCAGCAGGCTGGTGTCGGGCACATCGGGCTCATCCCACACCTGCTCCGGCATCATCTGTCCGCCGGTGGCAAAGCGCTCGTAGGCCCGGATGAGCGGGCTAATATCCTTGCCTGCGGCCAGCTCATAGTGGGCGCGTTCGCCGGTCAGCAGCGGCCAAACCCGCCCCTGGCCCCAACCCTGGTAAGGTCCGCCATCCTCCCGCTGCCCATATCCATCCCAGTTGTAGCGCAGCCACCCAGGGCCTTGCGGCAACTCGCGCTTCAGCACGGCGTCCACAACTTTCAGCGAGTCCACGATCAGCGGATCGTCCGCCCGCCGCACTCCGTAGCGCACCAGTTCCAAAAAACCAGCATCGATCACTTCCCGCGCCGCAAACGCATACCGCGTCCCGGGAGGCCGATTTGAAAGCCGGATCATCTCCGTGCCGCAACTCTCGCAAGCATAGGCCGCTCCGCTCTCCGGCGGCCGGATGCGCATATAGTGCCGAGCCACGGATGGCAGCAGCACGCCCTCGTTGGTCACCGTCCAGTCCTCGATGTGGCGCTCGATCCAGTCCGCAAATTCCTCCAGAAACTCCGCCCGCTCCATCGAATCCCGCGCCCGCGCCATCTCTGCCGCGCAAATCAGTCCTGCCACCACCGCAGCCAGTGTTGACGGCGAATAGCCGGCGTTTTCCTCCCATCTGTCCTGATGGGTTAGGGGCGCGTGTTGCACCAGAAACCCAGCCGCCCTCTCTACAAAGGGGAAGACGTCCATCTCCCCCAACCCGCCGGCCTTCCACAGCCGCCAAGCTAGCATGATGGGAAACGCCACCTCATCCAGTTGCACGCCGGACCAGTAGGGTCGCCCATCCACCCAGAAGTTTTGCGCAAACCCTCCGTCCGGCTTCTGCGTGCAGGCCAGATAAACCAGCGCCCGCCGCGCCGTCTCCACTCGCCCACAGGCCAGCAGCGCGCTGGCTGTCTGCACCATGTCGCGGGTCCACACCAGGTGGTAGCCGCCCAAATCGTCGTCGCCCTTTACCTGCCCCCAGGGAATCGACGCGGAGGCTACAAACGCCCCGGAAAACGTCTTATCCTCATGTGCCAGCAGCACGTTGTGGCTAGCCCGCATCAACTTTCCGCCATCGCAAGCTTTGGCCGCCAGCCACTCCGGATTCGCTGCCCGGTGCCATTGTGCGATGAACCGGGCGCGGTGTTCCTCGAAGGGCATGGCCAGCGCGGTCATCGTCTTTTGCAGTGCTGTGTGCTGGCCTTCGCCAATGCCGATAGCCAATGTAAACTCCCGCCCGCCGCCATCTGGCGCACACTCAAGATCCAGCTCACCCATCATGGCCACATTGCCGTTCGTAGCCGAGCCAAACTCCCAGTTCATGTGGAAGTTCTCCATCAGATCGCGCCACCCGTCGCTCGCGCCCACAAACCCGCAACTCACCCTCGAGAACCCGCAACTTGTTCCCATGGCCAGCGCCCAGGGGTCCTTCCAGGCCAGCAGCATTCTGTGTCCCGCCACATCCAGTGCCCGTGCCGTATTTCCCATCCCGCCATCGTCCAGGTGCGGAGCAAGCAATGCGTACACCTTCAACCGCGGAAGCAAATCTTCGTGGCCCTCGTGCGTCTCCAGCCGGACTTGCATCAATACAACACTGTGGTGCGGGTCGCAGATAATCTCCTTGGTCAGTGTGTAACGGCCCTCGGGATCGCGATTCTCATACCGCACACCGAGCGCCTCCGGATGGATGTACGAGAAGGTCGAAAGCAGGTCCCGCTTCTCTTCGTGCGCAAATGTCTCCCCGTCCGTCACCAGGAACTCCATGTCGCGCACCTGGGCCCGGTCGATGGTCGGGTGATAAATCTCGTTCAAAATGCCATGCGAGCAGGTGAACCAGACCCGGCTCGAGCCTGAGTACGCCGTCCCCACCGCGTCTTTCACGCTCGAAGTCCACCTGGCTTCAAGGCCCGGCCGCCCAAAAGCCTCGCCCTGCTGCTCAAGCCAACGGTATGGGGTATATTCGGTCATCGTCTGGGAAGGGTCGCGCTATAGCGGTTAGGGATTCTGTCAAGAGCGTGCGCTGACCCTCCTTCGATGTTGCGCACAGGCCGGAGGTTACAATTTGCGATTCCCTCACCGTTTCCTGCATCATCGGCGAATCCCGCAGCCCATTTGCCGCATCCATCCAAGTACGGGGTCTTGTAGACTCATGTAAACATTGCGCTTGGTCCGTTGCCGGCGGCGCTCCTTCCCCAAGAACCGCAGAAGCCTGCCCCAACAGCACAAAATCAGACAGAGGAGATTTCCCCAATGGCTTATGAACTTGCACCGCTGCCTTACGACTACGCCGCTCTGGAACCGTTCATCGACGCGGAGACCATGAAACTGCACCACGACAAGCATCACCAGGCCTACATCAACAACGTGAATGCCGCCCTGGCCAGCCATGCCGACCTGGCCGCCAAATCGGTCGACGACCTGGTGCGCGACCTCGCCCAGGTCCCCGAGGATATCCGCACTGTGGTGCGCAACAACGGCGGCGGCCACTCCAACCACACCGCCTTCT
>PLZC01000322.1 GCA_003151985.1 Acidobacteriaceae bacterium | reverse complement strand
TTTGCAGAACAGATTGCAGCGTAACAAAATCGCCGATAGACTTGTTAAAGCAACCTATCCTTGACATTGGGGTGAACCCCTCGGTTGAGACAAACTCCAATTGCACACTCGCTGCCCCGTTATCCGAACGGAATTGGCAGTTTCGCAAGTCACATGGTAACGGAGGTCCCTTCGTCGCCGGCAAGCATTTGAGAGCCAGCCACGAGCCTACCGAGACGTTTCTTCACGTCGGCCTCTATCGTGCTCCGAATGTTTTAACGCCCACAGCCGAGTAGACGGCGTCAAAGACCTTCAGGCTATCGACGTTTGCTACCCCTCCGACGCTGATCGGCTCGCCGAGATATTGGACTTTATTCTCTGCTTTGGTGAAGGCCGGCCACGTAGGGAGCCCGGAGCGATTCGGATCGCCAGATCTTGCGAAGTTGACCCAATAACTGGACATCTCCCCAGCCAGCTTCCGATCTGCCTCAGTCCACTTCCACGGATCTTGATCGAGATGGTCGAAGACATACCAGAGTTCGGCGAAGTGGCTCGCGCCCCAGCCTGCGTAGCTTGAGCATTCCGGAAATGGTGGTTTCTGCCGAAAGGAGTAGCAATTTGAGGACGCTCGCACAATAGGCTGCATGGGAGGTCGCACAACAATGTCATCTTTGGATCCGCGCAGCGTCTTCGAGCTGATACGCGTTGAAGACGCCGCACAGTTGAATATCCCAGAATCAGCGGACCGCCAATTCTGCCTCACGTCCTGTGTGAGTGTCGTGCAACATATTCTCCAGATCAGCTGGCGGTTCTTTGTAATAAGAATGTCCTGTCAGAAGCCCAAATACAAACCAAGCAAACAACGCCGCGCCGATGGCAAACAGGATGTCTCCAGGAACACGCATCCAGCGCAACGTTTGCATTGTGCCAGACTGCATGAATTCCGAAGATCGCGCATACCAGGTGCCCCGTTCGATGGATGCCCAGGCTTGCAGCAGGCCTACGGGCAACATGCTCAGAACCACCATGAAGGTCAAACCCAGATTGAGAGACCAGAATGAGAGCTTTAGTGGCCCTTGCTTCCACTTGCGACCCGGCTTCAAAGCTCGCAGGCAGAAAAGCGTCAGCCCCAGGCCCAGCATTCCATATACGCCGAACAAGGCGGTGTGGCCGTGCACCGGGGTGAGGTTAAGCCCTTGAACGTAGTACAAAGCGATAGGCGGATTGATGAGGAAGCCGAATAGGCCTGCGCCTACAAGATTCCAGAATGCAACCGCAACGAAGAAGTAGATGGGCCACTTGTAATTTGCGATCCACTCAGACTTCTTTGTTGGTTGCGCAAGCCGAATGTTCTCCCACGCTTCATAGCCGATCAGAGTGAGCGGCACAACTTCAAACGCGCTGAAAATTGCTCCAAGGCCAATAACGGCGGGAGTTGCCCCGGCGAAGTAAAGGTGATGAAATGTGCCGATTATTCCTCCTGAAAGGAAGATGGTAGTCGAGAAGAGGGCCGCCTTGGTTGCAGTTCGAATCTCGATGAGCCTGAGACGCGTGAACAGGAACCCGATCACGACTGTCGCGAATACTTCGAAGAAGCCTTCGACCCAGAGGTGAACGACCCACCAGCGCCAATATTCCGCAGTGACGAGGTGACTGCGCTGACCATACATGAGGCCCGCCGAATAGAACAGTGGAATGGCGATGCTGGAGATGAGAAAGAGAATTAGGAGCGACCGGTCTTCGCTCTTGCGAACCAGCGCCGGCTTGAGCGCGGCCACCATCAAGATAAGCCAAAGAACCAGGCCGACGAGCAGCAGGATCTGCCAGAGTCTTCCCAGATCGACATATTCATAACCCTGGCTGCCAAGCCAGAACCACATGTTGCCAAGACGCTGCTGGATGCCGAGCCACTCGCCGGTGAGAGAGCCGCCGACCACGAGAATGAGCGCACCGAATAGGACGTTGACTCCCAGCCGTTGATATTTTGGTTCGTGTCCGCTAACGGCCGGGCCAACATAGAGCCCTGTTGCCAGCCATGATGTGGCAATCCAGAAGATGGCCAATTGTAGATGCCATGTGCGGGTTACAGCGTAGGGTAAATAGCGATCCAGGGGGAAGCCGTAGAATCCGTGGCCTTCAACCGCGTAGTGAGCGGTCAGGATGCCCATCAGAATCTGCACGCCCCAGAGAAGGATGACCACGAAGAAATATTTCATGGTTGCTCGCTGCGAAGGCGTGGGCCGGAACGCGAGGAACGGATCCAGCTCCGGATAAGGCCCTTGAACAATGACCTTTTCCTGAGAAGCATTCCACCAGACCAGGCCGCCAATGCCTGCAAGCAAGCCAGCGATGCTGAGAATGCTCCACAACACGGCACCGGAAGTAGGAACATTGCCAATCAACGGCTCATGCGGCCAATTGTTGGTGTAGGTGGTCTCGGATCCTGGGCGGTCGGTGCTTGCAGCCCATGAAGTCCACCAGAAGAACGCGGCCAGTTGATGCTGCTTAGCTGTGTTAGTCAGCGCGCCGCCCGGAATAGCGTACTCCGACCGGCCTGTGGCAAAGACGTCGGTGTAGTAGGCGCGGAGTTGATCGAACGCAGCTGTGCGATCTGCGCTAAGGGTGACTCGATTGTTAGAAGCGATGTAGGTGTTGGTCCTCATCTCGCGTATCAAACGGGCCTTGAACACAGCCTGCTGATCCGGCCCAAGAGCGGCGAAGCTTGTCGCACCGGCCCTCGCAGCCCATGTGTTGAGCAAGATCTCGGATTCCCGGTGCAGCCAGTCCGCGCTCCAGTCGGGTGCAACATATGCACCGTGGCCCCAAACGGTGCCGATCTCCTGACCGCCGATGGNNATGACGATGGCCAGTGCCACCCAATACCGCTTATAGGACATGATTCCTCCTCGAATGAAAACGCAAGAGACTATGCTCCTCAGTAACCACCTTAGTGACTCGCTTTGTTGATTGCAGGGACTTTTGTCACTCAAACGAAAGTGATTACCGATTTATCTTTTGGTGAGGAACTCTTCCAGTCGTGTCCCATTGAAGGAAATCGCCTGGTAGGCCTGATAAAGTTTCCCTTGTCATGTTTTGTTGGGGAATTTGAGCCCCCGAGACCGCTCGCACATCTTTTCCTCCCCGGAGGGGCAGGTCCATGTCGTTTCGTTCCGTTTTTCTGGCTGTGGTCATAGCGTTCGCGCTCATTGTTTCCGCCTTCCTTGTCAATCGCGCCCGGCCGAAGGCTGAAACCGATCAGCCCACCGCCGACTTCGTCCGAGCGTCGGGCAAGTGTGCTGAATGCCATGCGCGGCTTCAATACTCGGTCGTTCACGAATACGAGATGTCTGTCCATGCGAAGAAAGGCGTGAACTGCCTGGACTGCCACGAGCCGGGCCCCGGCCAGCAGAAGGTAGATCATCACGGCTTCGTGATCAGCACGCATCTGACGGCAGGCAACTGTCGCTCCTGTCACGAAGGTATCTATCAGGAGTTTCTTCGCAGCCGCCATGCCGCTCCCAGTTGGGCAGCCGTGCATGGCGAAAAGGGGTTGAGCACTGAACAGGTTGCCTTCAGCGAACAGTTCCAGCCCGGTGGAACCAAGCGCCCGCCCAACCCTCTTACTCTCCCCGAGGGTCACCCTGCGATCACGTCCGGCTGCGAGCAATGCCACGCGATCGGCAAACCCAACGAGGACGGAACAATTGGCAGTTGCACGGAATGTCACTCCCGCCACAGCAGTTCCGTCGCTCTCGCCCGCTTGCCCACCACCTGCGGCCAATGCCACATGGGTCCGGACCACTCACAGGTAGAGATCTATAGCGAGTCAAAGCATGGCGTGATGTTCGCTGCCCAACGCAACCTGCTTCGACTCGACGCAGATCCCCGTACTCTGACGACTCGCGACATGTTTGTGCCAACCTGCGCCACCTGCCATATGAGCGGCATTAACGGCCTGAAGGTTACGCACAATCCGTCCGACAGACTCGGCTGGTACCTCGCCGACGCAGTTACAACTCATCGCCCAAACTACCTCCAAGCCCAGATCAACATGAAACAAGTCTGCACCCAATGCCACAGCCAGACCCGCATCGACCGCGTCTACAGTCAGGGCGAGCAAGTCATCGAAAGCACTAACGCCAAAGTGATCGCAGCGAAGGACATCATGGACGGCCTGCACAAAGACGGCACCCTGACAGGCCCGCCGTTCAGCCATCCGATTGACTTTATCTACTTCAATTTGTGGCACTACGACGGTCGCACCAGCAAGCACGGTGCCTTCATGGGCGGAGCCGATTTTGTCCAGTGGCACGGCAACTATGAACTGCTATCGAAGACCGTTGAACTCCAGCACGATGCCGACGAACTGCGGAGAGAGCATGCTCACAAGTAAACTGCTCCTTCGCGTTCAGCGAATCGCCCTCGATCCACGTCTACGCTGGGCGCACGATCCGCCTCTTTGGGTCGAAGTGTTCGTGACATTAAATCTCGCGATCCTTGCGGCGGACATATTCCTCGCCCACTCGGTGAATCATTTTCAAAAAGCGGCGGAGTACATCCCGTTTTATTTTTCGATTGCCGCGCCCGTGATACTCGCGACCGTGATCGCTTTGCGGTGGATGAGGCGATTTGAAGCGCCATGGCGCGATGTCGGATACTTGGTCGGCTGGCTTTCGGTGCTGGTCGGATTAGGCGGAGTGCTTTACCACCTGGAGAGCCGGTTCTTTCTCGATCGAACGTTAAAGAGCCTTACATACGCGGCGCCATTTGCCGCGCCGCTCGCATATACCGGCCTCGGCTTTCTACTACTCATGAATCGCATGGTGGCCGCGCGAAGTACCGAGTGGGCGCGGTGGGTGATTCTCCTGGCTTTGGGCGGCTTCTTTGGGAACTTCGTTCTGTCCTTGACCGATCATGCGTCGAACGGCTTCTTTGCAAGAACGGAATGGATCCCCGTCATCTCATCGGCATTCGCGACCGGATTTCTGATCGTTCTCCTCGTGTCCGACGTAACGCGCAGATTTCTCGACGCTTGTCTTGTGGTAATGCTGGCGCAGGCCTTCGTCGGAGTACTCGGATTCTGGTTTCATATGCGCGCGAACCTTTTCGAGCCACGCAGCAGCATCTTCGACAGACTGGTGAATGGTGCTCCCCCAATGGCTCCACTGCTATTTCCAAACCTCGTTGGACTGGCGATGATCGGCGTGTGGGCTCTGATTCCCCATTTGCCCGAAGCGTCATCAGGCCGCTCATGGCTGGGGGCAACCTACGAACGTGCGCATCCCGGAGCTGAAAAAGGCGCGAAAGACTAACACGCTTAACCAGCTCTCATTCATTGGGGCTCAAATACTTCCAAGGGCACTTTGCCACGCCGATTGAGGAACACATAGGACGGCTGTACTTTCGCAAGGTACGAATCTTCCATTTCTCAAAAGCTGAATGGCTACTATCCTTACCTTGGATGCGACCCAGGTCGCGCAACTGCTTTGTGCCCGCAAGAGCTGAAGGAGCTTGAATGAATGGGTTGATACCTGGCATCTGGGAAATTGCCGATCAGGGTTTCCAATGGCTTGGCAGAGGTGTTGCGTGGCTCCTGTTTAGAAGGCGCCCCACAAGTGACGAGAGCACTCTTTGTGCCGCGGCCGGCAGTGCGCTAGTATGGGCGGCGTTTGGTGGGGTCATTGGATTCTTTATTTCCGGTCCTTCGAGGGACGTAGGTGCGATCGGTGGAATGATACTCGGTGGTCTAATTGGCGCGTGCCTGGGAATTTGTTTTGGGGTGTTTGTTGAAACCATCGACACCGAGATCAAGGGCGCGCTCAGATCTTTGGATTCGAAGTAGCATTCAAATACAGAAATTGCCGCCTGCAACGTCGCTCGGTCGATTCTAGTCATTGCAACGCGGGCCTCATTGTCCAGCAAATGACGAGGATTCCCGCTGCCACGATAACTGCCTTAGTGCGCTTCCACTGCCTCACTCGACATTTTCGCAGCAAATGCAGGGTGGCCGAGCAGGAATGTGAGTGCGAGGTTGGCAGCGAAGAGCAACACGGCGCTTAACTCAAGCACACCGGAAACGGGAAGCACTTTCCATGCAAAGCGTAGCAGGCCCTCGTAAGCCAAAGGCTCGGAACTCACGCGCAGCGTGCAGCCGGTTTGCAGCAGTAACAGACTTAGAAACATCAGGCGCTTGCTGAAGATCGCTTGAACGCCGCCAAAATGCGGCAGGATCCGCGGGCCGATTGAAAAGACCATCGTGGCCGCAAAGCCTACTGTGAGCGCGTGACGAGAAGCACCCCAGATACCGCCGTGCAAATCGGCGTGCGCCGCCCAAATGCTCATCGAACCTGCCACGATCAGCCAAAGATAAGCGATGCGGATGAACCAAGTAAAGCTGGGATGAATTCCCTGGACCTTGGCCGGTGCCTGCGGCTTGCGCACAAGCTGCAGCGCCCATGCCATTGCCACTGTGCCGGACGCGAGCAAGACTGTTGCAACTCCGATCCATCCGGCCAGGCCGCACAGGACTCCCGAGATGTCCAGCGCAAGCGCCAGCCGGGTCCACCCCTCATCGGGACGGGCAATGCCGAGGAAGGATGGAAGCCAGCGCGCCGAAAATCCCCAAACCACGGGAACCAGTACGCCCCAGCCCAGCAGCACCAGGTAGCGCTGATCCAATGCATGCGGAAACGCGGGCTCGGCACCGCGCATGGCAAGGTTTACGCACTCCACAAAGTTGAAAGCGATGGCCGCGAAGAGCCCCGCCGTGCTCACTAGCACCGTGACCATCCAAATGGGCATCTTGACTTTTTCTGCGCCAGGCTGCGTCTCCCGCTTGTGGCCGGATGCGGACTTCAAGAACAGCATGTAGGCAGCCAGTTCCAGGCCTGCGGAGAGGGGCAGCATAATCCTCCAATGCCAGCCGTAGATGCTCGTGAACCAGCGGATCGCCACACCCAGCGTCCACAGGATGAAGCAGAGCCGCGGAAGCCAGGCGCCGAATCGTGCCTTAGTGGGCTGCGAGTAGAAGCCGATGCCGAGAATGAAGCTGCCAATCCAGCCGAAGACCTGGGCGTGCCCGTGACCCTGCATCCAGGCGGCGGGCAAGGGCGAAGCGCCATGGCTGGTGCTGATTGCCATCAGGTTTGAAAAGCCCAGCAAGGTGCCTGGGAGTGCCATGAAGAAAAGCCCGCTCAAGATCCAGACGCGAAGCATCAGACTCTTTTGGCGCTCGCGATGTACGATTTCGAGAACGGGAGATGTGCTCGAAAGAGAAGGTGTGGGTTCGATTTGAGAGAATGTGACCATTTCTACCCCCTGCTATTCAGCTCAGCTTCCAATTTGATTGCGCGAGGGAACAGAAGATCATTTTCGAGATGCACGTGCTTTTTGAGATCAGACTCGAACGCGCGCAAGCCGGTAAAGAGCGCGGTGTGTGTTGCGCATGCCCATTCAGGTATCTCAAAATCACTTGTGATGTGGCGAAGTTCAGCCACGATGCCGTTGGCAGCCTCGTGCTCCTGCATCATCATGAAGATGGGATGCGAGACCGACCGGAAGCACGCATGCGCGGGCGGATAAGCGATGATCGAATCCTGATCCATTTGAGCGATAAACGGAAATAGGATCTGCTCTTCTTTCCCAATGTGTGCGAACAGATTGGCCCGCAGATGCTCAACCAACTCGGCAACATGGATTAATTCGGGAGCGCGATCGCTGCGCTTGGCCGCTAATTTCTGCGCCATCTCGGCTAATCCTGGCAATTCGCGGCGGACATACTGATGATGTGCGCGGACGATGAGTTGAATCAACCGCTCAATGGAGAGGGTGGCAGGATCTATGGGCAATCCGCCTTGTTCCTGAGCCTCCGCATCTGCCAACTTTTCGAGGACCTGATCGACCGAAAGTTGCAATTCCGCGCAAGCACGGCTGAGCGGATTCTCCGCTTGCAGACAAAGATCAATATCAAAGCGCTCAAAAATCCTCGCTGCTGACGGCTGGGTTGCGACGATTTCTCGAATTGACTGTGTTGAGGTGGGCATAAGCACTCTCCACCCATAACGGTAGAGTGTCCGCAATTTGCGCGCAGTAACTTATGTCACTCGGAGGCTATTACGTCGATTCCAGTAGCGCACTCAGACCTTTCATGTCCTTGACGACGATCTGCCGCGCATCCACATCCAATAGTCCTTCGGCCTGGAGGCGCATGAGATTACGAGAGATGAGTTCGCGCACGGTTCCAAGCTGGTTTGCCAGTTCCTGGTGGCTCGCGGGCAATTGGAACTCAACTCCACGCGAGGAGCCTATTCCCTCACTCTCCGCGAGCTTGAGCAATGCCGAAATAAGCCGCTGGCGCACCGTAGTAAATGACAGCTCCTCGATGATTCCAACCAGGCGCCGCAACCGCGCCCCCACCACCTTAAGCACTTTCAGCGCAACCTCCGGATGGTCCATGCAGTAGGCCTGAAAATCGCGCCTCGATATGTAGGCAATCTCCGCCTCTTCGGTTGCCATAGCAGATGCAGGAAAGGGACCACCGTCGAAAACTGGCAGCTCCGCGACTGACTCACCAGGCATGTTCACCGCCAGCACCTGTTCCCGGCCACTTATGGAGGTTTTAAAGATTCGAACTTTTCCCCGGGCGATGATGTGGAGACCGTTGCACGGTTCTCCTTCAGAAAACAGCAACTCGCCTGTATTGAATAGTTTGCGCACTGTCCGAGTTGCGAGAGTGTGCAGTTCGGGCTGCGAAAGGTCCGATAGCAATGCGGTTTTGCCGAGAACCTCGGCCAGATCGATGCGTTCAGCGGTCACTTGGAAATTCTAGCAGTCTGGGACTTTAGTCACTGCGCGGGCTAGGCTTCGCGCAGTCTGATGGGACCATGAACCCGCAAATCAATGCGATCGATTTCAATGAGCGCCCATTCATTGCCATTTGGGAAGTGACGCAAGCCTGCGACCTGGCGTGCGTCCACTGTCGAGCATCAGCGCAGCCGGATCGACATCGCATGGAACTCAGCACAGCCGAGGGAAAGAACCTGATCGACCAGATCGCCGCTTTAAGGGTCCCGGTATTTGTACTAACAGGAGGCGATCCTATCAAGCGGCCAGACTTGTTCGAGTTGATCGGCCATGCTCGCTCCATGGGGGTCCGAGTATCCTTGACGCCCAGCGCCACTCCTTTGCTCACGAAGGAAATCGTTGTCAGACTAAAGGAGGCTGGCCTTGCCAGGCTCGCCGTAAGTATGGACGGCGCAAGTGCCGAGACGCATGATGCATTCCGCGGTTTGAGCGGGTCATTTGCTCGGACGCTCGACGCAGTTCGCTGGGCGAACGAGATTGGACTTCCCGTACAGATCAACACTACTTTTAGCCGCAGGAACATTGACGAAATTGATGAGATTGTCGCGTTGATGGAAAGCCTGCAGATTACCCTCTGGAGCGCGTTCTTCCTCGTCCCCACGGGACGCGGGAAGCTAAACGATCTATTGAGTGCCGAAGAGTTCGAAGCGGTCTTTGCGAAGGTCTACGATCTGTCAAGAACCGCAATCTTCGATATCAAGACAACCGAAGCACAACACTACAGGCGTTTTCTCTTGCAGCAACGCGTCGCTGAACGCAGGTTGGGAATCGACCTCGGTTCTCAGCACGACCTGGTTGCCGACGCAATCGGGCGCGCACCGCGCGGCCTCAATGACGGTAAGGGATTCGTTTTTATCTCGCACAAGGGGGAAGTCTTCCCGAGCGGTTTTCTTCCCCTCTCCGCCGGCAACATACGTGAGCAGGAGTTGGCCACCATCTATCGAGACTCGCCGCTCTTCCGCGATTTGCGAGATACGTCGAAGCTTGAGGGAAAGTGCGCCTCTTGCGAATTCAAAAACATCTGTGGTGGATCGAGAGCCCGCGCTTATGCTCTCACCGGAAATCCGCACGCAGAAGAGCCGTGCTGTTCTTATTTTCCCAAGGGCTATCTGCGACCCGCGCCGCAGATGAAAACCGCGTCAACGCTTCATGTTCTCCACGGCGCTTGAGAGAGACAATCCCTGTCGGTAGGGCGACAATCTAAGGAACAAAAGAACGAGTGGGGAAAGCAATGGCGATTCAGATTGGTGCAAAGCCCGACAGCGGTTTTGATGACCCGATTGGTATGCTCAAGGATTGGCACAGGAGAATCGAGAGCTTCCTCGGCATTCTCTGTGTAGTGGTTGACCGCGCGCAGGACAGGAGCCTAACCGGCGAGGAGCGCGATGCTGTTGAGGCAGCCCTCAAATACTTCCGAACCGGCGGGCAACGCCACACGTTAGATGAAGAAGAGTCGCTCTTTCCCCGACTCCGCAAATCCGCCGCAGATTCCTTCAAGGACATCGATAGGCTTGAGAATGACCATCACGAGGCAATCAAGCTGCACGAATCGGTCGAACAGTTTTACACAACCTGGATTGAGTCCGGCGTGCTGGGTTCGAACGACACGATGCAATTGCTGTCCGAAACTAAGCATCTAAAGCAACTTTATTCGGACCATATCCAGGTGGAGGAGACCATTGTCTTCGCTCGCGCCATCCAGTTGCTGGACAGCCACGCTATCGCAGCGATCGGGACCGAGTTTCGATTCCGGCGGAAGTAGCCTCGCCAGCTATTGCGACGAGCAGATCGCTTCCCGTCGACAAACTCGCGCGGGCTGAGGCCATTGATAATTTGCTTCGCTCCTCACATGCCTGGGTGCGTCGCATCATTTGCATGAGACACCAGATCCATATAAATCTCACGTGGCAAGTTCGTCTGCCAATGTCCGGTTGTTTTCGCAACGACAACGAGACTGAAGAAAATGCACGCGAGAACGGAGGCAACGGCGATCGGACTAAGAGCGCGTCGTCCCCATCGCTCCGCGGGCGTCCCAGCCTTTTTCGGCACCAATGAAAATTGCAAGGCATCCTGAGCTGAGCAGGCCGCAACGCACGCCATGCACGCGGTACACTCCGCAGATCGAATTTGCACGAGCCGGTCTACGGGCAAATTCGATGGACATGCTTGCGCGCACTTGCCGCAATCGATGCACGCCTCGGCATCTCGGCGAATCTTGAATGGACTGAGAAGTGACGCAATTCCCAAGAGCGCGCCATATGGACAAAGGTACCGGCACCAGAAGTTCTTGACGAGCATCGAAAGCAGAACCAACAGCGTGATGACGATGGCTGCTGTTTGCCCGATATCGCGGAAGAAGTTCAACATCTTGACGTCTGCAATCAGGCCATACGGCGTGGACATGAATTCATTGATTGCCTCGGCGGACATGGCGCCAATCACAAAGACGAAGAAGCCTAGAAGCAGATATTTCAGCGGCCGCAAGGGAATATCTACCCATTTGGGGAGACGCAAATTGCGTCCAAAGATTCTCTTGCCGAGCATCCAGAGATGTTCTGAAAGGGTTCCGACTGGGCACAACCACGAACAGAAGGCTTTCTTGAGCAGAACGCTCATCACTAGAAATGCGATGAAAAGTACCATCGCGGCCGGATGGATCGCGGGCACGTGTCCGGTGAGCAAAAGATATTTCGTATTCATCATCCCTGCTATGGGCAGCCAGCCTTCGGCACCAGCAGGTCTCGGTACGTCCAGCCCCACGCCGCCGTGCTCGCAATAGCGAACCCAGAGAATGAATTGGATCCCTAGCCATCCGTTTAGAGCGACAAACAGCCATTGAACGATTCGCCTGATTTTCTGGGAACGATCGAGACTTGACCGTCGGACAAGTTTCTTCTTTTCCTGTATTTTGTGGATTGCAGTTGCTGCTTCTATGTCCATATCGATTTGCCCTTCTGAAGAGAGCGCTGGTCTCCGATCTCGAATTGTGAAGTGCCGGGCGACGGTGCACATCGCCCGAACACGAGAGGAATCAGACCAGCATTGCCGCAAGATCTTCTTCCGCGGTAGTGATTGCCATGAGGTTGAATTTGTCGTGAAGCACTTCGATTACCCCAGGCGAGAGAAAAGCTGGCAACGTCGGTCCGATGCGGATGTTGCGGACTCCCAGGTGGAGTAGCGTCAGCAGTACGGCCACCGCCTTCTGTTCATACCAGGAGAGGACTAGCGAGAGAGGTAAATCGTTGACCCCGCAATCGAAGGCCTTGGCGAGAGCCAGCGCGATTTGCAGCGCGGAGTAAGTATCGTTGCATTGGCCGATATCGAGCAGACGCGGAAGGCCGCCAATCTCTCCTAAATTGAGCTTGTTGAAGCGGAACTTTCCGCAGGCCAGGGTGAGGATCACGCAATCGGCAGGAATGGATTCGACCAGCTCGGTGTAGTAATTTCGACCCGAGCGCGCGCCATCGCAGCCCCCGACAAGAAAGAAGTGCCGAATGGCTCCGGCCTTGACAGCACTGATCACGCGGTCGGCGACGCCAAGGACAGCGTTGTGGCCGAATCCCACAGTAATCTCTTCATTTGTGCCGTCTTCCGCGTAGCCTGGTGCGAGTAGAGCGGCGGCAATTACCGGGCCGAAGTCCTGGTCCGCGATATGCAAGACTCCTGGCCAAGCCACTGCGCCCGAGGTGAAAATGCGCTCCTTGTACCTGACTTTGGGCTCCTGAATGCAGTTTGAGGTCATGAGGATTGCGCCCGGGAATTCCGCGAACTCATCTGCCTGCTCTGTCCACGCACCGCCATAGTTTCCTGCAAGATGCTCGAAGGCTTTCAACTTTGGGTAACCATGCGCAGGGAGCATTTCGCCATGCGTATAGATCTGGATGCCGAGTCCCTTTGTCTGTTCCAGGAGCGCATAGAGGTCATGGAGATCGTGACCCGATACCAGGATCGCCTTGCCTTTTCTGGCGTGGAGTCTGACCTTCGAAGGCACAGGATGGCCAAAGGTCTCGGTATGGGCCTTGTCCAAAATCTCCATTACACGATAATTCAGTTCACCGACTGCAAGGGCATTGGTCAGAAGTTCGTCCGCAGCAGGGGCCGGCTTCGTCAGGAAGTCGAGAAGCTCGTGAATCTTTGCAAAGGACAGGGGATCTCCTGCGCCTAATGCAAGCGCATGTGCCGCGTAAGCAGCGACACCCTTGAGACCGTAAAGAATGAGTTCCTGCAGGTTCGAGACCTCTTTACCTTCGGTAAGGAACCGGGCTGACAACAAGGTCTGCTGACCTTGAGCGAGCAGACCTTCCAACGACGGAGCTGGAATCCATGCCGCAGGCCCGCCGAGGTAAGCTGGAGCGATTCCCGCCGCAACGCTGGCACGCTCATACAGGTCGCGAGCTGCATCGCGGGTTGTGACGGCCTGATGGATCAATCCGACCAGGCGGCCTGGATCGAAGTTCACATTCGTAAGAGTCGAGAAAATGGCTTGAATTGTGAAGGCGTCGATTTCCGGATCGGACGCGCCTAGCTGCCGCGCGCGGTGGGCATACATCGCTATGCCCTTGACTACATGGATCAGAAGATCCTGAAGCGTCGAAGTTGTTTCATCTTTCCCGCAGACGCCGATAGTCTGGCAGCCTTCACCTTTGGAAGTTTGCTCGCATTGGTAACAGAACATTGAATGCACCTTCTCTGTCAAAATTGGTTTGCATCTCAAGCATAGTCTGGCAAGGACAGAGAGCTCAGCGACTTTAGTCACAGCTCCGGCCTCCCTGCGGTTTTCGTTTTTTGAGCTGCGAGTGACCAAAGTCGCTGTGCTGGTTGCAGGAAGCGCCTAAGGTGAGATTCAAGGAGATCGAAATGACCCCAACAACACAGACCGTTCGCGAAATCGCCCTGGAGCAGCCGTCCTCAATCCGAGTATTTGAGAAGTTCGGCATCGACTATTGCTGTGGGGGCCGCAGACCTCTTGCCGAAGCCTGCACTGCAGGAAATCTTGAGGTCGACACTGTAATCGCCGCGCTGGAAGCGGCTGCAGCGACACCGAATTCAGAGGTTGAGAATTGGGCCGGTAAGTCCCTGGAGAGTTTGAGCACGCACATCGCGACCACGCACCACGCTTATGTGAAACGGGAACTGCCGAGGCTCGCAATGCTGGCGGAGAAGGTTGTGAATCGTCATGGCCCGACAAAGACAGAATTGCCGGTCATCGCGGCGACATTGGCTCAACTCGACGAGGAACTCACCCAGCACCTGGGGAAGGAAGAAGCCGTCCTGTTTCCTTACATCGCCAATCTTGAGCGGGCGGTTGCTATTGGCGCCGCAAAGCCACAGAGCTGCTTTGGAACCGTTGCCAATCCGATTGCGATGATGACCCAGGAACACGAGGGGGCCGGAACTCTCCTGGCTGAAATTCGCCGTCTCAGCCACGATTTCACGACGCCTGAGGATGCCTGCCCTACCTTTCATGCTTTCTATGACGGGCTGAAGGAATTCGAACAAGACCTTCACCAGCACATTCATTTGGAAAACAACATCCTCTTTCCACGCGCAATTGAATTAGAGCAATCCGCATCCTGAGCCAAGGTCGAAGTCACTTCCATCAAGCGGAATTGGAACCTTCACAACCTCGTTGCACGATTCGAATGTGGGAAAGGTCACTCTTCGACCGGAACCGGCTTCCTGGCTCCGCGAAACGGTAGACGAATGTGCAGGACGCGTTCGCGGCTGCGTTCTTCGGAAAGGTTGCGGGCGCGTGCGTGCAACAGGTCGTCGAGCGAAAGCATGCCGACTAGTCTGCGCTCTTCGGCGCTGTCCACCACCGGCAGCCGTGTGAAACCCGTTTCTGCCATCCGATATACGACAGTTCGCAGCGACTCGTCCGCAACCGCCACGACGGGGTCGCGGCGCTCAAGTTCGAAGATCAAAGTCCGGTCGCCACTGGCCCCGGCCAGATCCTTGCGAGTGAGCACTCCCCTGAGGCGACGATCTGCGTCAATCACGGGATAAAGGTGCTGGCCGCGAGAGGGATGACCGTCCTTCAGCATTCTCCTTGCATCGTCGAGCGTAGCACTGCCATCGAACGCAATCAGCCGGGTGCGCATCACCTCTCGAACGAAAAGCACCTCCAGCGGATCCACGCTGTACTCTCTGCTTAGATGAAAACCGCGCCGTGCCACTTTTTCGGTCAGGATTGAACGCTTCAACACCAGCACGGTAAATGTGTGGGCAATAATGGCGGCAACCAGGAGGGGCAGAATCATGTTGACATCGTGGGTCAGCTCCACTGCGAATACGATTCCGGTGAACGGCGAGCGCATGGTGCCACCGAGGATTGCTCCCATGCTCACCAGTGGCCAGAAGCCGGCGCCGGCAGCTGGAAGAAACGATGCTTCAAGACCGCCCAATGCGCCACCCATCATGAGCAACGGAGCAAGAACTCCGCCAGATGTCCCTGACCCAAGCGATACCGCCCACATAGTAGACTTCACAAGCAAGATGCCAAGCAGGAGACCGATAGCGCCATTGCCCTGGAGAAGGGAACCTATAGTGTCGTAACCAACGCCCAGGGCCTGAGGGAAAATCATGCCTCCGGCCCCGATCACCAGACCCCCGATGGCCGGCCACCACATCCAGTGAATCGGCAGCTTTGCGAATGCGTCCTCGGCTGCATAGACGGCGCCGGTGAGCAGTGCGGACAATGCTCCGGCTAAAAGGCCGCAGATGATGCAGCCAATGAGCCCGGCAGGACCAATGAATACAGGGTGCGCCGGCGTGGGAAAGAGTGGGCCGAGTCCGATCAGGTATCTTCGCGCGGCGCCCGCAGTTGCGCTAGCCAGCGCCACCGGAATAAGACTGCGCGGTTTCCATTCGAAGAGCAACAACTCGACTGCAAGAAGGATGGCCGAGAGTGGAGCGGCGAAAGTAGCGGACATGCCCGCAGCCGCCCCGGCCACGAGCAGGGTCTTTCGTTCAGAACTGGTGAGATGAAAGAACTGTGCGATCATCGACCCAAATGCACCGCCGGTCATGATGATGGGGCCTTCGGCACCAAATGGTCCGCCGGTCCCGATTGACAGTGCTGCCGAAAGCGGCTTGAGAATTGCCAGCTTCGGATGAACCTTGCTGCCGCTGATCAAGATGGACTCGATGGCCTCCGGTATACCATGTCCTCGAATCTTTTCCGATCCGTATCGAGCCATCAGGCCGATGATTAGCCCGCCGGCTACAGGCACAAGCACAGCCCACCAGCCCAGGTGATTTCCCGCAGGCGAAACCAAATTGCTTCCGAGTCTCTGGTAGTAGAAGAGATTGGTGAAGAATCCGATCAACCGCAGCAGTCCAAGCGCAACGAACGCGGCGATGAGGCCAATGACCATGGCGATGCCGGCGATTGGCAGCACCCGCATCGTGGTCGTAAAATCGCCCAGCTTCTTAAGTTCTGGAGAAAGTTTCATGCGCCGCCCAGTACCCCGCCTAGTGATTTCATCAGTTCGGGCCCCTTGGCCCGAAGTTCTTCATGGTGTGCAACCGACAAGCTATGCAACAGCGCCTCACCCTTCTTCGTAAGCCGAACGAGCACTTCTCGGTGATCTGTTTTCCCTATCACCCGCTCCACCGCTCCGTGTTCTGTCAGTCTGTTCACCAGTTCAACGGCACTGTGATGGCGAATAAGCATCCGCGACGCGAGCTCTCCAATCGTGGGCTTCTCGCCATCCGGCAAGCCTTTGATAGCCAGCAAGAGCTGATGCTGTTGCGGCTCGATTCCATTAGCGTGCGCCTGATCTTCGCTGAACCTCAAAAACCTGCGGATCTGGTAGCGGAATTCGGCCAGTTCCCGGAATTCGCGGATTGTTAACTGAGCGGCCCTTACGGTCATTGACATATCGTAACACGATATATACTCGAACTCAACCTGCTTCCTTGACCTCGGAACCGGAAGACCTTTGGGCAATGCAGGGATCTGGCTTCCCGGGCCAAGAAATGGTTCCCTGCGACCAGTCGAGTGTAAGATGAGGTCGGTTGCCTATGCGAAGTTTGGACTTATCTGCTGAGACTTTTCGAGCGCTTGCCCACGATCTCACCAATTTTGCAGCCGACTACCTGGAGAAGATTCCTCAGCTTCCTTCTTATCCATCTGGTATCAACGGCAGAGAAACCGAGCACTTGTTTGGTGGCGAAATCCCCATGGACGGCATTGGCGCCGCGGCCTTCGATTCTTTGCCAAAAGTATTTGAGAATTCACGCCCGGCTTCTCCACGCTTTTTCGGATATGTATTTGGTTCGGGCGAGCCGGTAGGAGCCCTCGGCGAGTTTGCGGCGAGCGTGCTGCACCAGAACGCAGCGGCCTGGCGATCGGCACCCGCTGCGATCACCATTGAGCGGACGGTCATCCGGTGGTTGGCCGGCGCAGTCGGATGCGCGGGATTCAGCGGAAGCCTCACCCTCGGGGGTTCTTCGGCAAATCTTATGGGTCTTTGCATGGCCCGTGAAGCGCAGGCTCCCGCGAACAATTCCGGAGTTCGAGGCGGAGTGATTTACTGCTCAGTGGAAGCTCACATGTCGATTCCGAAGGCCGCAGCTCTGCTCGGGCTTGGGCACGAAGCAGTGAGACTCATCGCAGTGGATGAAGCATTCCGCATGCGAACGGAGGATCTTCATCGTGCGATTGAGCATGACTTGCAGGCCGGCAAGTTGCCAATTGCCGTCGTTGCCAGCGCAGGGACCACCGCGACGGGTAGCATCGATCCACTGAACACGATTGCGGACATTTGCCACGAGTTCGGGCTTTGGCTGCATGTTGACGGAGCATATGGCGCGCTTGCCTCGCTCGCTATTCCGGATGCGTTTAGCGGAATGGAACGCGCAGACTCCCTCTCTCTTGATCCGCACAAATGGCTCTATCAGCCCACGGGATGCGGTTGCCTCCTCTACCGGGACTCGACCGCTGCGCAGCGTGCCTTCTCCCACTCGGGAGAGTATGCACGCGTTCTGTCTGACGATCCTATTGAAGGATTCGCCTTCTTCGAGGAATCGATGGAGCTTTCGAGGCCATTTCGAGCGCTGAAGCTGTGGCTATCGATTCGCTACTACGGACTTGGCGCGTTCAAGGAATCGATTCATGAGGACCTTCGGCTCGCCAAGGTTCTAGCGGAATCCATCGACGCCGAGAAACGGTTGGAGAGACTCGCTCCGGTTGCGCTGAGCGCAGTGTGTTTCCGATATGTGGGCAGCGGCGATCTCGACGCAATCAACAGATCAATTCTGAGCAGGGTGGTGCGACGTGGCCGTGTCTATATTTCGAATGCCATGATTTCGAACAAATTTTGCTTGAGAGCGTGCATAGTCAATCACCGTTCCACGGAAGAGGATGTACGGTCTGTGATCAGTGAAGTGCTCGCTGCCGCCGATGAGCTGAAACAAACACGATCCGTCGGAGTCTGACGCTGCCGGATCGAGAAGAGATTATTGCTATTACATCTTCAACGGCTGTGACGCACTGGTGTGAGTCTGACAGATGCCCGGCAAGTTGTAGCTTCTTGTCCCAGAGATCAGTCGCATGCATTTGCACACCCGGGGAGTTCAAGCGTTGCCTCAGTCGCTATCATCGACCCGATAGACCGGCTGAAGAGCTTGGACTGGAATTAGCTGCGGACCACACCTCACTGATGAGAAGTCCTTTCAGCCAACACCGCTGTTTTTCAAGCGTGAAGCCGGCTTGCCTCAGCGCAAGATGATGGTCAGGCAAGCTGCGCACTTGAAGCCCTGTCAGCCACCCGAAGACGCGGTAGAGTGCCCAAACGATCGGTCTCGCGACGAGCATCCCGAACCGGTCTGAAGGAATGGCGAATTCGGAAACAATCCACAAACAGCCAGGACAGACGGCGCCTCCTAAACTGGCTGCCAGCGACTTGACCTCTTCGGTGCTGAGGCAGTCCAGGAAGAAGTGAGTAAGAATCAAATCGTAGGTGGGATTGGCAAGTTGCAAGCTGCGCACATCAGCCTGATATGTGCGAACGCGG
Source organism: Acidobacteriaceae bacterium (assembly GCA_003151985.1). Taxonomy (GTDB): domain Bacteria; phylum Acidobacteriota; class Terriglobia; order Terriglobales; family Acidobacteriaceae; genus Telmatobacter. The sequence goes on along the minus strand of PLZC01000322.1, from coordinate 8,553 downwards.
TCAGCGTGAGGTCGGGCGCGGCGGAAAAGATCACTAAGCATGGCCGAGCTGGCATCGACTGCGTCGATGCGAATGATAGGGTTCTCTCTGAGCAGCCGTGCCGTGAACCGTCCGTCGCCATCTCCCAGAGCTAGAGCGCGGCATGAATTAAGGCATTCATTCATGAAGGCGCATCGACACACCATGAGCCAGGGGCCGAAGCTAAACAACTCCATCCAGCGATAGAGACGCGCAAGCCGATTGAAGTTCGGTGGCGCCTTCATCGGAGAATCACCACAAGAGGAGTAAGCAGTACGAAGTCGGCGGTCACACGCAGCGTCAGCGTAGTAAGGCGACTGCGGGTGCAGTCGAGGAATGCCAGAAGCAAAGCACTGGCGGTACCAGCCGCGATCAGGTCTGCTGCACGGAACAGGCTTGCGTGGAATGCGGTCGTGCCAATGAAACCGCCCAGTGCAAGCAGACAGGATATAGAAGCGATTCCTGACCGGGATTTGGTTTGCCTGGCAGATTCCCAGTGTTCAATGGCGTAGCAGTTGAGCCATGCCAGCGCGACAAAGAAAGATAAGGCGGCGATGAACGCAGCGGAGATATCTGCGGCTCGTCCTAACGTAGGAAGTGCACAACCTGCCGTGAACAAAACACCTACCAATAATTCCTTGGGAAAGAGGTTACGGAGATTGTTTTGCACGTGGACCCAGGAGAAATAGGCCATCGCAGCCAAGGCGAGCGCAGCGTTCCGTTCGCGTGCACCGGTGGGCATAAATGAGAGAACGATCCAGGCGCCACCACAGGAAGCCGCGAGGCCGAGAAAAAGAAACGCGCGGCGGTGCCGCCACTGGAAGAGATGGCGCTGGCGGAGATGATCGGCCCGTCTTGCGCGCATTGCCGAACGAGCGTCCAGAAGCCGGTCACCGATGTAAACGGCCCAGGTAACCAGGGCGATTAATAACGGCACCCATGCCGGTAGTCGTACTCCTGCCGCTTTGGCAAAAGCCAACGACCAGGTCGCGGCAACTGTTGGCGCGTCTAGGCTTGCGAGATGCCAAAGGCGCAAGAGGGCAGGTGCGTTAAACAAGCGGCTCGCCGGTTGGCGGACTCCTTGCGGGATGGCCAGGATCTGCGGCACTACGCATATTTTAAGGGGCGTGTGGCCGTTCTCCGAAACGACGCAAACGGCCACCGGCACCACGTAGCGCCCCTAAAGCGACTTCAGGTACTCAACGAGATCGTGTTTCTCCTCATCTGTAAGCCCAAGATTGAAACGGCTGTCATAGCTGATGACGACATCCAAAAGGGTCGGGAAGCGCCCATCGTGATAGAAGCGGCCCTTATTCTGCGGAAACATGAAAAGACCGCGCTCGCGCACAAACAGGCCCGCCAGGTTCATCGTCTGGTATGCATGGCCTGGGGCGCGATCAGCTTCGAAACTGTCGATCTTCAGTTCATCGGCCGTATGCTGGTTCCAACCAGGTTCCGTCCACAAAGGCTCATGGTGGCAGCTATTGCAATTGGCCTTGCCGCTGAAAAGCTCGTCACCGCGAGATGCGGCCACCGGATCGAAATCGATGCCGGAGCGCGGATGCACCGCGGGCAGCGCCAGTTGATAGAAATGAAGAGCAGCCAGCTTGCCCGTGACCCGATCACTGTCAGGATTCACCGAAACATGGCCAAGCTTGGCCGCTGCGGCGATGGGGAATTGGGCCGCGTCATCGAAACGCTCATCGAAGAACGTGCCAATACCATGGAGTTCGTTGACTGCCACAAAGGCGTTCCAGTAAGTCACTGAGCCCCAACCCCCGGTCCATGTATGCAGGTTGTGTCCCGACAGGCCACGTGCGTTGGGCAACAATGTGGCACCGGAAACGTTCGTTCCAGTCAACACGCCGTTTGTGACCTGCTGCGGGTTGGCGGCCTTGCCGTCGAGGAATAATTCCGCGTCGAACTTGCCCGGACCCCAAGCATTAAGCACGTTGCGAACATCCTGCGCGGTAACACCTGCGTCCTGCGGGGCCAGGCGTAGCAGGTTCACCACGGGCTGCAGATTGGGCGCGGAGGCCACAATGGCGCCCACGTTGAGATCGCGGTTCGCCAGCCCGTCGATTCGCTTGCCGATTCCTGGTGCTACAGAATTGTCCACAGTTGAGTGACAGAGCGCACAGGTGAAGCCGACTTTGCTGAGGCTGTTGTTATTGAAGGTGCCAACCACCCCGAGCACGGCATTCTGCTTGATTAGCTGCAGCGTTACAGCGGGATCATTGAGGTTCACATTGCCGTGTTTGATAGCTTCGACAATCGACGGCGAGAGTGCTCCAGCGTCGACTTTCAACCCGAGAGCGAGGGCAGTTCGTGGCGTCAGGCTCTTAACCGCCTGCTGGATTTGAAGCTGATCTGTCCAGAACGCCTCGTCGCCATAGGTATCAAATCGAAATATCTGACGTCCTTGCTCGATCAGTTGTTTCGAATTGTCTTCAGCGCTGCCGAGAAACTGGGACCCCATTTCGCCGTCTACTGAGTTCGTCATGGCAATCCCAGTAAGGAACACAGCGGGTAGAACGAAGAGAGTTGCGTGAAGTAGTTTCATTTTGCCTCCCTATAGCCATAGAGCGTGAATCCCACAATCGGTTACGCCGAGTTCAGGTGTCGATGTTGTAACGCCGCAACTTACGAGGCTGACAGGCGAACCGTGGTCGGCGAACTGCTCGCGTCCGCCGATGAGCTGAGATAGAAGCAGGCCGGCGGAGGCTGACACCGCCGGATCTGATAGAGACGGTGACAGCTACATCTTCAACAACTGCACCTCGATGATGTTCCCCTGCTTTTCACCGGTGACGTTCACGCGAAGATGGTCTTTCTTTGTGGTGTTCTGCAACAGCTTCATTGCTTCCGCGTTTCCCCTGGCGTCGAACTTGAGGTAGTTCCCGTCTTTATCGAGGATGCCAAAGCCGCTCTTGGCACAAGTAAGGGCGCATTCGCGAGTGTGTGAATCGGGATCGGCTTTAGCTTTTGTGGAACACTGCGTGTCGATCATCGAAACATTGCTCCAGGTCTCGGCGGCAGCAAACGCCGGTAAAGCTATGGCAAGGACCATCAGAAACGTAAGTCTTTTCATCACGGATTCTCCTTTTCGGGTTGAAGGTTTCGGGTTTAGTTAGATTGGGCAAGGTGCTATGCTGTCTTCGGCTCAGTCAAACTGCGGTTCTGTTCCGAAGCATTTTCGAGCAAGCCGAACTCTCGCACCTCACTGAGTTTGGCCAGCGCAAAGGCTCCAAGCGACAATTCGATATCGCGCACCGCAATGTCGAGAAACAGTCCCTGGGTAAGCAGACTGGCTGAAATTGCCAACAACCACGCCATCACGATGTAGGCGGCGTAGCGTGTGAAGCGGCTGAATATCAGTAGGCCTGCAAAGACCTCCACCACGCCCACAATATGCATGACAGTTGGCGCGGACAGATGAAGGAGCCGGGGAATTACTGGATTCAGATACATTTCCCAGCTCGTAAGCACATTGAAGAATTTGTCGAGCCCGACGAGCAGCGGGGCGAGTCCAAACCCGATGCGTAGCGTCCACCAGGCGTGATTAAGTCGGGGATCGGATTGCATGATTACCTCCACTACTCAATGGAGCGGGCGGAGCCGATTTGGTTACACGGGGAAACTTTGTAACCTTCTGACAGGTTGGCGGCTCCAATGTTTAGAGTGAGATGGAGAGGTGAGACGATGGCCAGTGTGGCAGTGCTGGAAAAGGCCCGAACAGAGGGTTGGGCAGATGGGGAGATCGTGCGCCGTGTCCTCCAAGGTGACCTGGTTCTTTTCGAACTCCTGATGCGCCGCCACAATCAACGCGTCTATCGCGCCATACGCAGCATTCTCCGCGACGACTCTGAAAGTGAGGACGTGATGCAGGAAGCTTACGTCCGCGCCTATGAGCACCTCATTCAATTCGAAGGTCGCGCGCAGTTCTCAACNNTTCAGTCGAATTCGCCTACTCCGGAAGCTAGTGCCTCGCGCAGTGAAGTGAGTGGTCTTCTCGAAGAGGCGATAATGGCTCTTCCGTATACGTACCGCACCGTCATCGTTCTACGCGACGTCGAAGAAATGAGCACGGCGGAAACGGCCGAAGCCCTTTCACTTACCGAATCGAACGTGAAGGTGCGCCTGCATCGAGCACATGAACTGTTGCGCTCTGACCTATACACGCGTGCCGGAGCCTCCAGTGCACAGGCATTCGAATTCCACGCCACCAGGTGTGACCGCGTCGTTCAAGCCGTCTTTGAAAGGCTGTACTCGGACGGTACCGGCAAGTGAAGTAAGTTCCTTGTTCGCGCGTGCGACGTACGCGAAGAACTGAGCCTGACCGTAAAACCGAGGAGGCACGCATGGCTACTCAAGTGGTTCCCAAGGGTGGCTACATATCCAAGTTGTTGCACCGAGCCGAGGTAGCGGAAGGCACCACGGCCTTCCATTTCGAGAGGCCGCCACAATTTGATTTCACGCCGGGCCAATCTGCCGACGTGACACTGCTCAATCCTCCAGAAACTGACTCCGAGGGGAATACCCGCACTTTTTCGATTGCGAGTTCTGCATTTGAAAACCAGTTGATGTTCGCCACCCGCATGCGCGAAACTGCGTTTAAGCGCTCGTTGAAGAAAGCACCAATAGGTACAGATGTGAAGATTGACTCGCCAATGGGGTCCTTCACGCTCCATAAGAATTCCGACAAGCCGGCTGTGTTCCTGGCTGGTGGGATCGGAATCACACCTTTTCTAAGCATCCTGCGGCAAGCCGATCACGACCGGCTACGGCACAAGTTGTATCTCTTCTATTCCAACCGGCGCCCCCAAGATACGCCGTTCCTCGAAGCTCTACGGATGCTGGAAACGAGCAACCCAAACTTCCATTTGGTATGCACCATGACAGCAACGCAGCAATCCCTGCTCGAATGGCAGGGGGAGACGGGATTGATTGACAAAGAAATGTTGTCGGGACATCTGACCAACCTGCAGGGACCCATTTACTACGTCGCAGGACCACCCGCCATGGTTGCGGGTTTGCGCCAAATGCTTGTCGGCGCCAACGTTGATGAGGACGACATCCGAACCGAGGACTTCGCCGGATACTGAAACGCGCAACCACGGTCGGTCAAACAAGAAAGAAGAGTTCATTCAAGGTGATCAACATGCTGACAAACAAACCCAAGACACGAATTCTAGTCGACGGCGGCGACCCTAAAGAGACCCTTCGGATCAAGAGCTTGATCGGGTTTGTTGATGGCCAGACCACGAATCCCTCATTGATTGCCAAGAATCCGGAGATTCAACGGCTCATCGCATCCGGCCACAGATTAAGCTCCGAAGAGGAAAAGATTGAATACAAAAAGATTGTTCAGAGTATTTCACCGCTGGTGGGAGATGCTGGGGTTTCTATCGAGGTATTTGCCGATCTTGATACGAGTGCAGAAGAGATGATTGCCCAAGGCCAGGAAATGTTTTCTTGGATTCCAAACGCCTATATCAAGTATCCGTGTACGCACGAAGGCCTGCGAGCCGCACAGATGTCGGTCCAAGAGAAGATTCGGGTCAACATCACCCTGTGTTTTTCGCAGGAACAAGCGGCTGCCGTATATGCCGCAACCAAGGGATCAAATGAGCCCGTTTACGTTTCACCCTTTGTCGGCAGGCTCGACGATCGCGGTGAAGACGGCATGGACCTGGTCAAGAATATCAAGAAGATGTTCGAGCAGGGCGACGGCCATGTGCATGTCCTGGCGGCGAGCATACGTAACCTCAACCACTTACTCTTTACGTTTGCTCTAAGGGCTGAGCTTGCGACCGTACCCACTAAAGTATTGGAGGAGTGGGCAGCAAGCGGATTTCCAATGCCAGAACAAGATTTCAGGTACCAAGGGGTCGATGCGAGTGGCCCACATCTGAAAACAATTCCGTACAAACCGTTGGATCTAGACCTTCCCTGGCAGAGCTTCAACATAGCCCACGAACTCACAGATAAGGGCATCCAGAAATTTGTGGCTGATTATCAGGGCACACTGAAACCCATGAGGTAAATCCGTATGCCTGTTGCAGTCATCTTTCACCACGAGTCTAGCCCTGCGAAATCGAGCGCTTTTGTAGCGGTTCTTCGGGATAAATAAGCTGCCCCTTCCTCGTCTTTAAAAACGGCGTCAGTAGGTGCCTCACGGCAAGGGTACGGCTCATAATATCCCGCACAATCCATCCTTTTTTCGTCAAGGCGTCCGAAATAAGGGACCGATGGCAGCGCCACGGCACCGCCTCAGCGCACATAATAGCGGTTTCTTTTGCCTTTGCGACTTCAATGAGTGCTTCCAACCCCTCTGAAAACTCCGGGGTTGCCATGTAATCCGCAAAACCCCGGAATGATGCATTTCGCCAGCCGAGATTGAGCGAATCCTTTCTTGCATGGCGGAGACCGCCGAGTTCTTTGATGTGTCTATAGCTTACGTGGCCCTCTTCGAGAGAACACTGAAGCACATCGGCGTTAAACTGAGGGTTATGGCGCGACCTNNGAATGGCCCACCGTAAAGATACAGGGCCTTTTCATATTTCTACTTCCTTTCTTCGCGGTGAAAAACCATCGACTCCCCTCGGCCGGAGACGGGCAACCATGAACCGAAATCCAGCAGCGGGGCTCACTGTGAGGTACGCGCGATCTATTCTGATCCCCGCCACGAACCCTTCACAAAGGAACATTGATATTCTGCGGCAAACGCATGACGATTCAATACCGCGACTAAACCGGATGATTCTTCATCTGAACAAGCAGNNGCACTTTATCCTCTCCCAATTGCACTTCTGCTTCTCCTTCCAAAAAGTAGATCACTGCGGGGGTTGGGGCCGAATGCGCGCTAAGTTCCTGACCGGCTGAGAACCCAAACAGCGTAACGTTGACATAGTCGTCCTTTTGCAGAACACGACTTAGGATGCCCTTTTCCGGGAGCACAAATTCCTGCTGAAGGTTGGCTAGAAATGTGTAGTCCATAGAGTTCTCCTTCCTGTAAACCTACGCTTGTCAACAACCAGGCGGCCGCGAATGTTTAGATGCGTCCTACACCCGCTGCAGCAAGAACCACCAGAAATAGCTTTGCGATTCTCTTTGTCACTCCCGGCCACCAGTCTGAAATTGGATTTGTCGTGTCAGTACGTTGGAGGACTACTTGCCACACTTCCTCCGTCCAATCGTAATGAGCTGCTTCTGTCCTGTAGATGCAGCACCGTCGCCAGCGATGCACGTTCTGGACCCCAACGGGAAGCAGAATGGTTGCCCGGGATGACTCGAAAGTTGAAGTAAAGGCAGCCACAGAAAGGAATCAACGATGAAACAGTACAAATGTCCTTGCGTCCGTGACAACCGGACCATTCCACGCTGCGTTGTCGAGGAATAGGCTCAAGGCAGTCCAATGCGACGCGAGTTCCTGCCTCGCTGCGAGACATATCAGGTGAAGGTGCCCAGTGACAATATCTGAACAGAATCGCCGCGTTGCCAGTCAACCCGAGGTTATGACGCGTCTGCCGGAACTCGCAGACGAGGTCATCCGAAAGAACCTTACCGACGAGTTGGAAAAGTTGAAGAATGCCGAGTCCTGGCAGCGAGAAACCGGCCGGAGTTCGGAGACTATCGTGAAGTATCCAGAGTTTCGCATCGTCCTTATACGGATGAAGCCGGGAAGCTACATGAGCCACCACCGCGCCGAAAGACCGATCTCCGTTCATGCAGTTTTGGGGAAAATCAGGATACATCTTCCCGACGATCAGACCGAGGATCTTGTTCCTGGAGACCTCCTCGCTATTGAGCGCGGACTTGAACACGATGTTGAAGCACTGGAAGAGTGCGCCTTTCTGCTCACCATTGCATGGCCCGAAGCGACGGCTCCCGATCATGCATAAAACGCGTCCCGAGGTCCAAGCGGCGGTGGCGCGAATCAATGGCTGAAGTCACAATCACCGTGGACGGAAAGAAGATCCAGGCAGCTTCAGGCTCTCTGCTCATCGATGTATGCAAGCGGACAGGGATTGAGATCCCATCTTTCTGCTATTACCCCGGTCTCTCACTTCAGGGCGCCTGCCGCATGTGCCTTGTGGAGATCGCAAAGATGCCGAAGTTGCAGACTGCGTGTACAACAGTCGTGGCTGAAGGCATGGTCATCACAACTAACAGCCCAATTGTTCGGCAGAGCCGGAAGGCCATGCTGGAATTTGTCCTGCAGAATCATCCTCTCGATTGTCCGGTTTGCGATGCAGGCGGCCAATGCGAACTTCAAGATGCCACATACACTTACGGAGCGGCAGAGTCGCGGTTGGTGGACATAAAGAATCATCGCGATGAGCAGCAATGGTCCCCCATTGTGTACTTCGACCGGCCGCGGTGCATCATGTGCTACCGCTGCGTCCGAGTATGCGGAGAAGGAATGGATGTCTGGGCATTGGGAATCGCCAACCGAAACTCGGCCCAGTTGATTGTGCCCAACAAGGACGAGCATCTGGAGTGCGAGGAATGCGGAATGTGCATTGATATCTG
>PLZC01000382.1 GCA_003151985.1 Acidobacteriaceae bacterium | reverse complement strand
CGTTCCCACTGCGCGGAATTAAGGACACGCCGCCGTATTTGCATGACGGACGGCTGCTGACGCTGGATGACACGGTGGAGTACTTCAATCTGGTGCTGAGCACGAACCTGACGGATCAAGAGAAGAAGGATCTGGTGGCGTTTATGCGTGCTTTGTAGCGTGGGTGATATTGCCGGGTGCCCCAGGTCCCGGTTTTGGGACCTGGGAAACGTCGAACCCCAACCTGCCGGGTGCCCCAGGTCTCGACTTTGAGACCTGGGAAACTGCGAAGCCCATTTTCAGTAGAATACCGCGAAGTGGGAAGTCCCGGGGGGGGGGGAACCTACTTCGGACTGGATTGACGCGCTTGCCACACTAACCTCGCCGCAGTCAGATCCTCAATGGCCATGCCGACCGACTTGAAGACAATATGCCGGTCGCGAGGGAAGGCAAGTGAGCCGGCCGTGGAATCTGCGAGAATCTGGCCAATTTCCGCTTGTACCCTGGCGCCGGAAAGTAGTACGTCGCCGGCCTCTCGCTCGACGCATTCGCGGGATTCGGCGACCACATAGGAATTGAGCATCGCTTCATCGTCCAATTCGCGCAGGCTGGCGCCGGTTGCTCCCACGGCCAAAACAAGAGAGTGGGTCGAGAGCCAGCGCCCGCGAAGCACCGGCTCTGGCGACGCTGTGGCCGTCAGGATTACGTCGGCGGCTGCGGCTTCTTCAATCGCCACGGCGCGGGCTCCTGTCTCGGCGGCCAGTTTTTCGGCGTGTGCCGGGTTGCGGCTCCAGACGCGGATTTCGCGCATTCCAGGCCAAACCTGCTTGAGCGCCTGGATATGGGCCCGCGCCTGAACTCCCGAGCCAAGGATGCCGAAGCTTGCCGCCTGAGCCGGGGCCAGTGCGGCGACGGCGACGGCGGAAACCGCGGCGGTGCGCATCTCGGTAATGAGGCGGCCATCCATAATAGCCAGAGGCTCGCCGGTGGCGCGGCGCAAGAGCTCAACGACCGCCATGTGCGTGTGCAGGCCCAATTCGGCGTTGCCGGGGAAGAAGGTCACCGTCTTGACGGCCATCATGTCGCCGGCGACCACGGGCATCACGGCGAACCACCCGTTGCGCGGGCCTTCCGCGTTGCCGGCGCGAAGGACGGAGCGCGGGGGCTGATTGACCAGCCCGGCGAAATAGTCGATGAGGGCCTGGCGAATGGCGGGGATCAGGGCTTCATAGGTGAGAACGGAACGAACTTCCTGCTCGGAAATGTACATGGGCTCACTGGCTCAAGCGTGGGATGCGCCCGATTGGGGAATGAAGGCGAGTCTTGATTTTATCGCGGCAGCAGGCGCTGATTTTCGATGATTTGGCATAAAAAAGCGGCTTTTTTTGGCTCAAAGGATTCCATTCCTCGCGAGGATCGCGCAACTCAGCCGGGTCACCCACCCTTGCGTTTTTTCTACGCAAGGGTGGGTGACCCACGAACCCCAACCCGTCCGAATCCGCACCTTCCCACCCTCCTACACAAGCCGAATACACTCCCTCCAAAAACCCATTTTCTCAACCAGAGCATCTTTTGTAAGTGGCAACAAATGAACAATTTACAAACTCAACCGATTGATTCAATGGCAGTTAGCGCACGCCGATTTTGGCCCATTTTTTGCCCGTTTCAGGCCAAAAATGCCCCCTTTTCACGCAAAAATCCAGGATTTTCGCCGTCCACCTTATCTCTCCAGATAAGATGGAATGCCATGAACGATCCCGCCGTTATCGACGAAATGCTGCAAACCGCCAAAACCATCGCCGTGGTCGGCATGAGCGAAAAAACCTGGCGCGCCAGCAATCGCATCGGCGAATACCTGGCTGCCAATGGTTATCGCGTACTTCCGGTCAACCCTGCGCTCAAACAAGTGCTTGGGATGCCGAGTTATCCAGACCTCGACGCAGCGCAAGCAGCCGCGAAGGAGCAAAACGCCAGCGGAATCGACCTCGTCGACGTCTTTCGCGCCCCGCAATACGTTCCGGCGATCGTGGACGATGTGATCCGCCTCGGAATTCCCTACCTCTGGCTGCAGGACGATGTTATGCACGAAGAAGCCGTGGCCCGCGCACGCGCCGCCGGCGTCAAATGCATCGAGAACGATTGCATCTTCAGGGAGCATGCAGCGCGGGCGGATTCGCAATCTGGGAGATGAAGTCGAGACTCGATGCGACCATCGTCCGGTAGACTGAGTCCAACTGATGGGAGTCAGCGTTTCACTCGCCATGCGATCTTTCCGTTTGATTTTCGTGCTGTTGTTGCTTGTGCCGGGCTTGCCCGTGCTGGCCGCCTCCAATTCCGCCGACGCGCCGCATGTGTACGTGCAACTCGTGGTTCCGCACCAACTAATCAGCGGCAAGCCAGCAGATGCGGGCCTCTATTTCAAGCTGGAACCGGGCTGGCATGTCTATTGGAAGAATGCGGGCGATGCCGGCGAACCGCCGCACATCAAGTGGACGCTGCCTGAAGGGATCACGGCCGGAGCGTTGCAGTTTCCTGCTCCTCGGCGGCTGCCGCTCGGTCCGCTAATGGATTTTGGGTATGAGGACGAGGTGCTGTTTCCGTTGACGCTCAACATCGCGAAAACAGCGATTCCCGGCTTGGCCGTCCTCCACGCCAAAGTGGATTGGCTGGTTTGCCGGGCAAGCTGTATTCCAGGCAAGGCTGAGCTGGAAGTCAACCGGAATGTCGCGCAGGACGGGACGGTTTCGGCTGAAAACTCATCGGATTCCCAGATTTTCAACCGCCTGGTTGACCGTCTTCCCAAGCCGCCTCCATCCAGTTTCAAGGCTGGATTTCAGCCCGCCGCGGATGGCTTCCGCCTTGTGGTCGAAACCGGCCAGAAAGAGATCGAAGCTGCGTTTTTCCCTTCCGACCAGAACATCCTGGACAATCCAGCGCCGCAGAAGCTGACACCGACGGCGAAGGGATTGATTCTCGACCTGAAGAAGGACGCGAATCTCGCGGCCAAGCCTGCTCAATTAAATGGAGTTCTGGAACTCTCCGGCGGCCGGGCTTTTAAATTGGCTGTTCTGCCAGGTAAGCCCGCTCCGTTGGCTGCGGCAGCAAGAGAGGCGTCCGAAACTACCGCGCCTGGTGAACCGGTTTCAACCACGGCTTCCGATGCTGGAGCCAAAGTCCCGCCGAGTTCGCCCGTTCGGGGAACGGCGCCTGCGCTTTCACTGTCGGCCCTATTGCGGAGCGGTGGGTTGGCTTTCCTGGGCGGCTTGCTGCTGAACCTGATGCCCTGCGTCTTTCCGGTGCTGTTTTTGAAGGGGCTGGCGCTGGTGCAAACGGGCAGCGAGGAGCGGCACACGCTGCGGATGCAAGGGTTGGTGTATGCGGCGGGAATCGTGATTTCGTTTTGGGTGCTTGTGGCCGTGCTGCTGGGGCTGCGGGCAGCAGGCGCCAGCCTGGGGTGGGGATTCCAGTTCCAGTCGCCGGTGTTTCTGGCATTGATGGCGGGGCTGCTTTTCTTTTTGGGGCTTTCGCTGGCCGGCCAATTTGAGATTGGGCTTACGCTGACAAGCGCGGGTGGATCGCTTGCCGCCAAGCAAGGCTATACCGGCAGTTTCTTCACTGGGGTGCTGGCGGTGGTGGTGGCAACGCCCTGCACGGCGCCATTTATGGGCGCGGCGATTGGCTATGCGCTGGCCCAGCCTCCCGCTGTCACGTTTGCGGTGTTTACAGCCTTGGCGCTCGGACTAGCCGCGCCATACGTCGCCCTGACCTTGCAACCGGCCTGGACGCGCCTTTTGCCTCGACCCGGCGCATGGATGGAGGTGCTGCGGCAAGCGATCTCCGTGCCGATCTTTGTCACGGTGATCTGGATGGCGTGGGTGCTGGCGCAGGCCTATGGAGCAGGAATTCTGGCCGCTCTCTTGGCCAGCTTCCTGCTGTTGGCAATCGCAGGGTGGTTCCTGGGCCGCTGGCCGGCGCGGCGATGGGCTACAGCGGTTGCCGCTTTAATTCTGCTGGGGGTGGTGGGGCTGGCGGTTTTCGGGCAAAGGCTGGTTGGGGACACGGCGGTTGCGTCAGGAAAGGCAGAAGCCGTCGCGGCCGGCGGCTGGGAGCCGTGGTCTACCGAGACGTTGGCGCGCTACCAGGCGCAGGGGAGACCTGTGTTTGTGGACTTTACCGCAAGCTGGTGCCTGAGTTGCCAGGTGAACGAACGGGTAGCGCTCCAGCAAACCCAGGTCCAACAAGCCTTTCTGGCTGGCAATGTGGCCCTGCTGCGCGCCGATTGGACGCGGCACGACGAGGCCATCACGGAAGCTTTGGCGGCGTTGGGACGCAGCGGGGTTCCGGCCTACGCGCTTTACTCGACCGGGCAAACCGCCCCGGTGATGCTGCCTGAGGTGCTCACGCCCGGGATCGTTACGGACGCACTGGCGAGACTATCGAAGACGCGTTGAACTATCCTCCGGGGAAACTTGCAATGGGGGGAATTGCGTGGTCTTCCTGCGATCCGTACGACGGAAGTTTACCACGATTCTTTGAAGGGGGATAAGCGGGTTCGGCGGTATTTGCTATCATGATAGCAGTGGAGGTGAAGATGGCGCAGATTTTGGTTCGCAATGTGGATGACCGGCTCAAGAGCGAGCTACAGCGCCGCGCCCGGCGCAACAAGCGCAGCATGGAAGGGGAAGTTCGCGAGATTCTGTACGAGGCACTACGCCAGCCGGAACCGCGCGCGCGCAAGCTGGGGTCGGAGATCGTCGCGCTTTTCAGCGGGCAGGGTATTGGCCTCAAAAAAGGGGAGGAGATTCAGGAACTCCGCGGCTTCCCGGCGGAGCCAATCTCTTTTGACGAATGATCCTGCTCGACTCAAGCGTTATCTCTGCTCTCATGCTGGATCGTCCAGATCGGGTGGTTGCCGATTGGCTCGACCGGCAGCCTTATCCTTCCATCTGGACTAGCTCGATCACGGCCTTCGAGGTTCGCTTTGGGCTGAACGCAATGCCGGCCGGGAAGCGCCAGACCGACAGGATTGCCGCCTTCGAGCGAATACTGACGGATGTGATTGAGGAACGGATTGTGCCTTTCGACAGTGCGGCGGCCGAGTGCGCGGCCTATTTGATGGCAGAGCGCAAGCGCAGAGGCCGGCCCGGCGAACTGCGCGATACCATGATCGCCGGCATCGTGCTCGCCTCTCATGCGACCCTTGCGACGCGGAATGTCAAGCACTTCGAGGATATTGCGTCTTCCGTGGTGAATCCGTGGGATAAAAGCTAGGGAACAGGGATCAGGGATCAAGAGGTTAGGGAAGCGGGTGCCCCAGGTCTCGCTTTGAGACCTGGGATTCCGATAGCCTCTCATTAGCTGGCCGCTCGCAGCTCCTCACGTAAAACGCGACGCAGCGTCTCCTCCAATTTCGGCGCTTTGCCCTCTACATGTTGGCGCAAGGCTTCGTTGATCAGGGTTTGATAGCCGGTTGCTCCGCCCGATGCGTCGGCTTCACGGAGGAAGTAGTCGACAAGGTCTTCATCGAGCCGGATCGTGATGCGCGTCTTGCCGCGCGGTTCCGGCTCCGGCGGGGCAATCCGTCCACGCTTGCCTTTGCTGAAATCGTAACTTTGTTTCATCGTTGCTCCTCGTACCTCGCGCGCTCGTGGGCATTGGCTAGCCGCGCGGAGATGATGCGAATGTTGCTGCCGCGATAGCAAGTAGACCACTACCAAAACCTTCTCTTTCACACCCTTTCCAATGGATACAAATCGCTGTTCATGCGGGTCCGACTCATCGTCCGTGATGGCAACAGCGAGATCGTCCACAAAGACAGGCTCCGCCTCAGCAAAACGAACCCCATGCTTTGTGAAATTGGCCTCTGCCTTAACAGGGTCCCATTCGAAGCTCATTCTCTCCTCTTCGTATGTACATATTGTACACTATTTGTAGTGACGGCTGGCACTTCAACCTAGACCACGCTTTCCCGCGCGAATCCGGCGGATCTCGTCCATGCGCAGGGCGAGGAGTTTTTCCCGCCCTTCCTGGGTGGGCTGGTAGTAGCTTCGGCCTTTGAGCGATTCCGGCAGGCAGTCCATGTCGGCCACGCGGCCATCTTCGTCGTGGGCGTATTTGTAGCCCTTGCCGTAGTCCAGTTCCTTCATCAGGCGGGTCGGTGCGTTGCGCAGATGCAGCGGCACAGGCTCCTGGCGCGTGTGCTCGATCTCCTGCTGGACTGCTGCGTAGGCTGTGTAGACTGAATTTGACTTGGGGGCGAGCGCAAGATAGACAACGGCTTCGGCCAGCGCCAGGTCGCCTTCAGGAGAGCCAAGAAACTCCATCGCCTGCTTCGCCGACAAACACAAATTCAACGCCTCCGGAGCGGCCAGTCCGATGTCTTCAGAGGCCATGCGCACCACGCGGCGCGCGAGATAGAGTGGGTCTTCGCCGGCGGCGAACATCCTCGCCAGCCAATAAAGCGCGGCGTCGGGGTCGCTGTTGCGCACGCTTTTATGCAGCGCGGAGATCAGGTTGTAGTGCTCTTCGCCGGACTTGTCGTACATCAGGACGCGCTGCTGGACAGCCACCCCGGCCAGTTCCTTGTCGATATGCTTCGTGCCCTGCTGTGCCAGTTGCGCAGCCACCTCAAGCGTGTTGTACGCGTTGCGGCAGTCCCCGCTGGAGTAGCTGGCGATGAGCGTCAGGGCGTCGTCGTCCGCGGTGAGCCCAAGCGCACCAAGGCCTCGCTCACGGTCTTCGATGGCCCGCCGCAGCAGGGCGGCGATGCGTTCCTCGCTGAGTGGCTCCAGAACATAAACGCGGCAGCGCGAGAGCAGCGC
>PLZC01000068.1 GCA_003151985.1 Acidobacteriaceae bacterium | reverse complement strand
ATCATCATCGTCAATCATCACCTGTTTTTTGCCGATCTTTCAGTGCGCCAGGAGGCTGCCGGCGCGCCGGATGCGGGCATCCTGCCTGAGGCCGCGGCAGTCGTGTTCGACGAGGCGCATGAATTGGAGGAGGTTGCGTCGAGCTATTTCGGTCTCTCGGTCAGCAACATCCGCTTTGAAGAACTGGCGCGTGATACCGAAGCGATGCTGCGAGGGAAAGAGGGCGCGGAAAATTTGCCTGCCGCTACCAATCAATTGCGGGAGCGGGCGCGCATGTTCTTCGCCGGGCTGCCGATGGCCGGAGATGGCCGCCAACCGTTTACCGGGCGCGAGGAGTTCCTTGAGACTTCGGGCGACCTCTATATGGGTGTTCGCGCCACGTTGAAACGCCTGGAAGCGGAGATGGAGCAGTTGACCGGCATCGATGAGGCACCGGGATTGAGGAAGCGCGTGGTGCGGCTGCGCACGGAATTGGAATTCCTGCTCGAGTCCAATGCCAGCAACATGGTTTATTGGATGGAGCGGCGGATTGCGGGCGGCGGCTCCGCGGACAGGACTGCAGGACGAGGCGGATTTCGTTCGCAGTCGCGGACTACTTTTTTACAGGCCACGCCTATCGATGTTTCCGAGTTGCTGTCGGAAATGGTGTTCGAGCAGATTCCAACTGTGGTGTTGACTTCGGCCACCTTGACCGTGCAAGGCGGGTTTGAACACATGCGCAAGCGGCTGGGCCTGGCGGAAGCGCGCGAGCTTGTGGTTCCTTCTCATTTTCGCTATGGGGAGCAGGCGCTGCTGTATCTGCCGCCGTCGATGCCCGATCCCCGCGATCCCGAGTTTCCCGAGGCTGCCGCCCTGTGCATCCGGCGCGTGCTGGAGATAACCAAGGGCCGCGCGTTTTGCCTCTTCACCAGCTACAGCCAGATGCGGGACCTTTACGAGCGGCTGATGCCGGTGCTGGATTTTCCCATCCTGCTGCACGGAACCGCTCCGCGCAAGGCGCTGCTGGAGGAATTTCGCTCGACGCCGAACTGCGTGCTCTTCGGGACGTCGAGTTTTTGGCAAGGTGTCGATGTGCAAGGCGAGGCGCTGAGCTGCGTCATTATTGACAGGCTGCCTTTTGCGGTGCCCAGCGACCCGGTTGTTGCCGCGCGAATGAAGGCTATTGAAGAGGCTGGCGGCAAGGCGTTCTTCGATTACCAGGTGCCCGCGGCGGTGCTGACACTGAAGCAAGGGTTCGGCCGGCTGATCCGGTCTTTGGAAGACCGAGGCGTGCTGGTGCTGCTTGACAATCGCATTCGGACGAAGAGGTATGGGCAAACGTTTCTGGCCAGCTTGCCGCCTTATCGGATGACGGCGACGATTACGGATGTGGAGGACTTCTTCAGCCGAAAGCCTCGATGAACCGACGCAAAGCAGGATATTCGGTTCAAAAAGAGTCGAAATCATGGGGTGTTGATTACTGATAAGTTAATAGGTAAATTTTACAATTTATTCATTCTTTACGACTTATTAGCGCTGATGATTTGGGGAAAAGTGAAAAAACGTGGGAAAAATAAATAGGGAGTGGTGGCAGGAGGATTTTCGATGGTTTTCGGCTCGGAATGGGGGGTGGACTCGAGACCACGGTGGAATCTCCTATCTAAAGTATGCGCGAGATGAGCTTAATTTTATGCAACGAACAGAGGGGGAAAGAGCAGGGACTAGGGACTAGGCGGTAACTGTACGGTCAGGAACAGAATTCTCGACGCTTTCGTGCTACACTGTTCGCAAGATTTCAGCAGAGTAGAGTGTGGCTATTCGCCTGCGAATTGAAGGCTGCATCGAGCGGTTGCGTTCGATTACCGGTCAATGACGGGCTCGCTTTTTGGGCTCAAGTTCAGTGTGCCTGAAGCAAGATTGTCAAGGCCACAATGCAACCGATGTTGGGACTTCGAAATATCGTTTCTTTCAGAGGGCCCGGGATACCTCGAATTCGAGCAAATTTACAATATGCACACAACATGCGCCGCGCGCGCCATAACGATTTTCCCTGGGGCCATGGAGTGGTTTGATGAATTTGGAAGCGAACTATTTACCAAAGACGCCCACCGGCATTGAAGGCTTGGATGAAGTTACGAACGGTGGACTCCCCACCGGCCGCACCACTCTAATCTGCGGCAGCGCGGGATCGGGCAAGACTGTCCTGGGGATGGAATTCCTTATTCACGGCATTCTCGACTACAACGAGCCGGGCGTCTTCATGGCCTTTGAAGAAACCGAGCGCGACCTGACGCAAAACGTCGCCTCGATGGGCTTCGACCTCGACCAACTGCAGCGCGAAGGCAAGCTTTCTATCGACCATGTATTTATTGAGCGCAGCGAGATTGAAGAAACGGGCGAGTACAATCTCGACGGCCTTTTCGTCCGCCTGGGCGCTGCCGTGGATGAAGTCAAGGCCAAGCGGGTAGTGCTGGATACGATTGAAGTCCTTTTCAGCGGGCTCAAGAACCAATCCATCATCCGCGCGGAGCTGCGACGGCTCTTCCGCTGGCTCAAGGACCGCGGCCTCACCGCCATCGTCACCGGCGAGCGCGGCGACGGCACCCTGACGCGCTACGGCCTGGAAGAATACGTTGCCGACTGCGTTATTCTCCTCGACCATCGGGTTACGGACCAAATTTCCACGCGTCGCGTACGCATTGTGAAGTATCGCGGCACTCTTCACGGCACGGACGAGTATCCGTTTCTGATGGGCGAATCGGGAATCTCCGTGCTGCCCATTTCGTCGGTTGGACTGACGCACCTGGCTTCGTCGGAGAGGATCTCTACCGGAGTTCCGGACCTCGACGGCATGTTGGGCGCGCACGGTTTTTTCCGGGGCAGCAGCATCCTGGTATCCGGCACGCCGGGAACGGGCAAATCCAGCCTGGCATTGACCTTTCTGACGGCCGCCTGCGAACGAGGCGAGCGGGCTTTGTATTTCGGCTTCGAGGAGTCTCGCGACCAGGTCATTCGCAATATGAGATCGATCGGCCTCGATCTTCAGCCTTACGTCGATCGCGGCTTGCTGCACCTCCACACCGTGCGGCCCAGCAACCTGGGAATCGAGGCGCATCTGGCCTCCATACACCAGATCATCAAGAGCATCGATCCTCAAGTGGTCGCTATCGATCCGCTGACGAACTTCATCTCTGTTTCCGATACCAAAGGCGCGAAATCGATGCTTACCCGCCTCGTGGATTTCCTCAAGATGAAGCAGATTACGACTATGTGCACGCATCTTGCCACGTTTGCAAATCAAGACCAGGACGCCGACGGGAGTGTGTCTTCCATTATGGATACCTGGCTGCTGCTGCGCGATGCGGAGCACGAGGGCTGCCGGAGTTATTCCCTCTATGTGCTCAAGTCCCGCGGCATGGCGCATTCCCACGAGATACGCCGGTTCATGCTCACCGATAACGGTATTCGGCTTGGCGAGAATTACACCAAACGGCGAAGTGAAGAGCCTACAATAGCGCCAACCGATCAGGACAGTGCTTCCCCGGTGAGGAGTTGAAATGGCGCCTTCCGGAACCAGCAACGAATTCGGGCGTGAAGCTGAGCCGCAGTCTGCGGAATGGCTCCTCAATCTCTATGTTGCCGGGCAGACGCCGAAGTCCGACGCTGCCTTCGCCAACCTCAAGCACATTTGCGAGACCCATCTCAAAGGGAAATACCAGATCGAGGTGTTGGACCTGCTGGTGAACCCCACGCTTGCCAAGGGCGACCATATCGTCGCCGTCCCCACCCTGGTAAGGCAACTGCCTCCGCCGGTGAAGAAGATCATCGGCGATCTTGCCCAAGAGGAACGCGTGCTGGCAGGCCTCGACCTGAAATCGGCACTGGCCGCGCGCAAGGGTGAATAAGTGAATTCGCAGCCACAAAGCGATGATCCCGCGGCTAGTGCCGTGACCGCTTGAATGAG
>PLZC01000216.1 GCA_003151985.1 Acidobacteriaceae bacterium | reverse complement strand
TTCAACTGCGTCTCCATGGCCGCCAGTTGCAGCCTGAGGGCTTGAGCCTGCGCGGCGAGGGTTTGAGCCAGTGCCAAGGCATCGGCGCGCGCAGCAGCCAATTCCTGCCCTCGGACGGCCAATGCAGCACTCTCGCTGGTGCGGTGATCGCGCTCCGCTTCCGCCGCGCTNNCATGCAGCCGGTCGATGCGCTGGAAAGCTGCCTCGGCGCCGCGCCGCCTCTCCTCAAGGCCCGCCAACTCGGCAGTAACCTGGGCTGCTTCCTGCTGCAAACCTTCGCGCGTCTGGCGCAGAATGGCAAGTTGCGCCTGCAACTGGTCGAGAGCGGCTTCGGCCGTTGCGTGCTCGGCTTCAAGGCGGCTGGTCTCTTCGCGCTTTTGATCGATGCTGATCTTCTTGGCTTCGCGCGTTTCCTTGTTGCGGGCTGCCTGGGCGGTCCACTCCTGCAGCCGCCGCTCGACTCGCTGGGTTTCGGCGTCCACCTGTTTCAGCGCCGCGCCCTGGTTAGCGGTATCGCGCTCGGCCAGGCGGCGGTCTTCGCTGCGCGCCTCGAGTTGGGCGGCCAACTCTTCGATCGTTTCGGTCAGCGCCGCAGCCTCGGTCTCAGCCTGCGCCAATCCCGTTTCAAGTTTGGCCAAGCGGAAGTCAGCTTCACGCAATTCACGCTTCAGCGCCAGCGGACCCTCACTAGCCGGCTTGCCGCCGGTGACCGTGGCGTTATGAAAGCACTCCCCCTCCGGTGTGAGGAAAAATGCGTAGGAATGCTGGGCGGCAAGGCGCAGGGCATGGCCCGAGTCCTCGACCAGGTACCCGTGCTTGAGCTTGGGGAGGATGGACTCGAGCGAGCGGCCAAAGCCGTTCAACACGCGGATCGAATCCTTGAGTGGAGTGAGGCCGGGGGCGCTGATGGCTTCCAACGTCTCTTCCGGGATGCTGCCCGGGGCCGGCTTGTCGGGATGGATGAGGAAAGTGGCGCGGCCATCGACGCCGGACTTGAGCAGGCGGACACCTTCTTCGGCGGCTCCCCAGCTTTCGACTACAAGGTAATTCAGCTCTTCGCGCAGGAACTCGTCCACTACGCCTTCGTGCGCTCCGCTCACTTCAAGAAAGTCCGCCAGCGTGCCGACGGGAGCCATTCCCTGGCCTAAGGCGCCGGGCTTCAACAGGCGGCGCACCGTGTCGGAGGAGTAGCTGTGGTTGCGGATAAGCGCGTCAAGCGAGTTGCGCCGGCCGGATACGGAGGCCTGCTCGGCGCGGAGTTGGTTGGCGCTCGCGCGAAGTGCGTTTTCTTCGGCGCGGCGGGCCTGCAACGACTCGCGCAAGGCGGCGATTTCGCCTTCAAGCCGGTTGAGCGCCTCGGCGGCGGACTCATAACGCAGCCTGGCTTCCCCGCCTTGCGCGCCCAGGTTCTCCAGTTCATTCCGCGCCTGGCCCATTTCAGCTTCGAGCCGCTCTGCTTCCCGCTCGAGCGCCGCCAGGCTCTCTTCGCCCTGTGCCGTGTGGTTGCGAGCGTTGCCGGCCAAAGTCAACAGGTGCATAACGTGGCGGCGGCTGACCTCAAGCTCCCGCTCGGCGTCAAACACCTCCTGGGCCGCGGTGCGGGCTTCCTGCTGGCGCGCCTCTACCTTTTGGCGAAATGCCTTGGCCTCTTCGGCTGCCGTGGCAAGAAACGATTGCTGCTGGGCGCGTTCCTCGGCGATGCCGCCCAATTGAATTTTGGTCGCTTCAAGTTCCGCGCCGGCGGCCGTGATGCGCGATTCCAACTCGGCCACGCGCTCGGTGTTGGCGCGCTCTTTTGCCGCGGCCCGTTCCAACTCGACTGCCGATTCATTGGCCCGGTTCTGCGCCTCCTGGCCCTCGCGGTCCAGTTTGTAGCCGTGCTCAGTAAGCGCATGCTGGCTGGCTTCCTCGGTCTCAATTTCGACCGCTGCGCTGGTGATGCGGCCCGTGAGTCCGGCGATCTCCTGCTCCAGGCGGGCCTGGTCGGCGTCCATAGTGGCCATGCGGCTGGCTAGCACAACGCGCAAACGGCCACGCAATTCATCGCGCACCGCCGCAAAGCGTTCGGCCTTGGCAGCCTGGCGCTTCAGGCTGTTCATCTGGCGGGTTACTTCTTCAAAAATGTCATCCACGCGGGCCAGGTTCTGCTTGGCGCTTTCGAGGCGCAGCTCGGCCAGTCGCTTCTTGTTTTTGAAGCGCGTAATTCCCGCCGCTTCCTCGATAATGGCTCGCCGGTCGTGCGGCTTGGAGCTGAGCAGCGCGCCAATCCGCTCCTGCCCGATGATGGCGTAGCTCTCGGGCCCCAGGCCGGTGCCCATGAAGATGTCTTGAATGTCCCGCAGGCGGCACAGCTTCCCATTCAGCAGATATTCGCTTTCGCCGGTGCGGAACAGGCGCCGGGTGACAATGATTTCGCCCTTTTGCGGCGTGCGATGGAACTTGCGGCGGCGAATCTTGAGCACCACCGCCTGCGGCCCTTCATTGCCGGCATGCGTTTGGGTCGCCCCCTCGGCCCCGTCTTCCTCAACCTGGCCCGGCTGCTCGTTGGCGATTATCTCCTCGGCCTCGTCTGCGCGCTGGCGGCGTACAGCGTCTTCGTCCCAGTCGATCGGCCCGTCGTGCTCGACTACAACCTCCGGCTCCACAGGCACCGGCCCTTCATAGGCTGCCGGATCCACCATGGTCAGCGTCACTTCCGCCATTCCCAGCGCCTTGCGGTCCCGGGTCCCGGCAAAAATCACGTCCTGCATGTGCGTGCCGCGCAGGGATTTGGCGCTCTGCTCGCCCAGCACCCAGCTCACCCCGTCCAGAATATTCGACTTGCCGCAGCCGTTCGGCCCCACCACAACGGCAATGCCTGTTCCCGGGACGGTGAGTTCCGTCCGGTCGCAAAAGCTCTTAAAGCCGAGTATGTGGATCTTCTTCAGTTTCAGCATGTTCACTCCGGTTCCTGGGATCGTGCTCAAAGGCGCTTAGTTTGCGGTTGGCAACCCCTCTTTGGCAGCGTACTGGCCGCGGGAATAATTGCCCTCCGATTACTGACTCTAAGGAGCGGGAAGGGCAGGGTCAACCGCGCGAGGGGGGATTTTGTGGATAAGGGAGGCCGTAATTCCTATTCTTGAAAAATCCTAAGAAAACAGTCCTGAATTGGGATTTCCTAATGAGTTTCGCTGGGTTTTTGCACAACTGTCGAGCGAAAACGACAGCCGGGCGGTAACCACATTGATTCCTGGAAAAGCCATCATATAGGCGAAGCGATGCGCGATCTCAGCCTGGCACTCCGGGTCGACAGAAACGCCCGATGCCGGAACTCAGCGGGGTGTCTCGGGAATTCTTTGGTAGCAACTTATCCCAGGAAATTGTTGGACAACGTAATTGCAAAGGGCTTGGAGAATTCCGCCGCCGCTGCTGTTCCGCCACTCAAATTGCCCACTTCGATCTCGCCGCCCGGTCAGATAAAGTTGGAACTGGGACCTTGCATATTTCGCACTGTCCCTCCACGGGGCTGATTTGGCGAAAGACGGCGAATCCGGCGATGTGCTCGGCGAGTTGCTGCGCTCGGTGTTTGGGTTCGCCCGATTCCGAGCCAACCAGGAAGCGGTGTGCCGCGCGGCTATGGCGGGGCGCGACCTGCTGCTGGTGATGCCTACCGGGGCGGGTAAGTCGCTGTGCTACCAGTTGCCGGCGATTGCGCTTGGCGGCACGGCGCTCGTGATCAGCCCGCTGATTGCCCTGATGGACGACCAGGCGGCCAAGCTGACTGCCCGAGGGCTCCGGGTGGCTCGGATTCATTCCGGGCTGGATCGTGGCGTGGCGCGGCAGGCCTGTGTGGATTATCTGCAAGGCACGCTGCAGTTCCTGTTTATTGCCCCCGAGCGGCTGCGTGTGCCGGGGTTTCCGGAGATGCTGGCCAAGCGCCGGCCGGGCCTGATTGCCATTGACGAGGCGCATTGCATCTCGCAGTGGGGGCATGATTTTCGCCCTGACTACCGCATGCTCGGCCGTTACCTCCCGGCGCTCAGGGCGGGCGCCGACCCCGTGCCGGTGCTGGCGTTGACGGCGACAGCCACGCCCGCCGTGCAGGCTGACATCCTGGCGCAACTGGGGATGGTGAAGCCGGTAAAGTTCATTCACGGATTCCGCCGCGAGAACCTGGCGATTGAGGTTGCCGAGGTTCCCATGCCGGAGCGGGCGGGTGCGATTTCAAGCCTCCTGGCCGATCCCTCAAGAAGGCCGGCCATTGTCTATGCCACTTCGCGCAAGCAGTCGGAAAGCCTGGCGGCGGAGTTGTACAGCACTGCTTCCGGGCATCGGATTCGCGCGGCGGCTTACCACGCGGGATTGAATTCCGAGATACGGGAACGGGTGCAGACCGCCTTCCAGGCCGGTGAACTGGAAGTGGTGGTAGCGACCATCGCCTTCGGAATGGGGATCGACAAGGCGGATATTCGCACCGTGATTCACGCCGGATTGCCGGCGACGCTCGAAGGCTATTACCAGGAGATTGGCCGCGCCGGACGCGACGGAGCCCCAAGCCGGACTTATTTGATGCACAGCTATGCCGACCAGCGGACGCACGACTTCTTTCTAAATCGCGACTATCCGCCCGCAGACCATTTGCACCAGGTTTTCAAAGCGCTTGCGGAAGAGCCGCAACCAGTTGATGAGTTGCGCGCCGCTTCAAAATTGGGAGAAGAGGAATTCGACAAGGCCTTGGAGAAGCTCGAGATTCATGGCGGGGCGCGGGTCGACTTTGGCGGCAATGTGACGGTGGGCGGCCCGGGCTGGAAGAAAACCTACGAGGTGCAGGCGCAGTTCCGGGCTGAGCAGATTGAAAAGGTACTCCGCTACACAACCTCAACCGACTGCCGTATGGCTTCCCTTGTAAAGCACTTTGGCGACATGGCAGACGGCAGCCGTCCGTGCGGCTTGTGCGATGTGTGCGACCCCGCGGGCGCAGTGCTGCGGCTGTTCCGGCGCGCGACCCCATCGGAACGGGACATAGTTCAGGCAATTGCCGATGACTTGCGCGGTGTGGACTCGAAAGCCACGGGAACGCTGCAACGAAACCTCGAACTGGTAGGCAGGCTGAGCCGCAACGAGTTCGAAGCGCTTCTCGATGCCATGGTGCGAGCCGGATTGACTGAGATTGAAGAGGCCGAATTCGAGAAGGCCGGAGAGTTGATACGGTTCCGCAAAGTGCGCCTCACCGCGGCCGGGCTGGATCTCCGCGCGAAGACGCCCATAGAGCTTTTGATCAGCGATGGCATGGTGGAGGAGTTTGGCCGTCGCGGGCCCGCTCCGGTGCGGAGGAAGAAGTCCAAGTCGAAGTCCAATCCCGTTGCGGCAAAGACGGCGGCCAAGATCACGCCAAGCATCGCTGCCCCAGCCAGGATTCTTGAGGTCAAGACGATCGAAGCCGTTCCGGTTCAGCTTTCTACAGTAGGGGAGGCCGTGGCGGCGCGACTGAAGGAATGGCGTGCGGCAGAAGCAAAGCGCCTCAGGGTTCCGGCGTATGTGGTGATGCACGACCGCACCTTGACTGCCGTGGCGCACGCGCGACCTGCGAACCCGAAGCAACTGCTGGAGATCGATGGAATGGGCCCCGCCAAGGTGGAGAAATTCGGCGAGGTCATCCTTGGATTGTGCGCGGCTCGGGGCTGACGGAGAAACTCAGTGAGTTCGTGGCTTCCCACCCTTTTCGCAAAGAGCGCGAAAAGGATGGGGCACCCAGCGTGTTGGATCAAACTGACGTTCTTTTGGTCAGCCTAACTTCATTACGAATTACTAACTGACGCGCTCGATGACCACAGACTCCAGCACGACTGGCTTGTGGGGCTTGTCCTGGCCGCCGCGAGGCACCAGCGAAATTTTGGTTACGATCTCCTGGCCTTCCACCACCTCGCCGAAGATGGTGTGATTTCCGGTGAGCCACGGGGTGGCGGCCACAGTGATGAAGAACTGGCTGCCGTTGG
>PLZC01000428.1 GCA_003151985.1 Acidobacteriaceae bacterium | reverse complement strand
GGATTCCGCCGCAGTACGACGCCAAGAACCAGATCGCGCTGTTCGATCCGACGATATTTGCGAAGACCGCCGCGATCCAGATCGACCCCAACAGCGGCAACCCGATCCCCGGTAGCGGCAATGCGCTGGAGGGTATGGCGTACGCCTCGAAGCACACCCTTCCCGCGGGCGGATGGGATGATCGGGGCATCATGCCTGAGCCGCGTGTCGGGTTCGCATGGGATCCGTATGGGGACCACAAAGGCGTGCTGCGCGGCGGCTTCGGCATGTCGCACGACCGCGAGCAGGGCAACCTTGTATTCAACCCGGCGTTCAACAATCCTTCGATTAATGTAACGCCTTCGATTTCGTCGCCGACCTACCTGAACCTCAGCCAGATTTCGAGCGCCCCGCAATCCGCGCCCGGCGTGCTGGGCTCGGTGGAGGGCGTGGAGCGCAGCGGCAAAGTGCCCACGGTATACAGCTACAGCCTGGGCTTGCAGCGCGAGGCTGGCCGGGGCGTCTCGTTCGACATTGCCTATGTGGGCACGGAGTCGCGCCACCTCATCACCAGCAGGGATATCAACACCATCCCCTACGGAACAGCCTTCACCAAGGCAGCGCAGAACCCGGCAAGCTTTCCCGGCGGCGTGGTTCCCAACGTGGAGCCAAACCTGCCGCCCGAGTATGCGGCTGCCGGATACAGTTTCAGCGGCACTTACGCTTACCCAACCAACTACCTTGTGCCCTACTGGGGCTACGATCAGATACCCTACACCAAGTTCGACGGCACGGCGAACTACAACAGTCTGCAGGCATCACTGCAGCGCCGCTTCAGCAGGGGCCTGACCTTTGGCGCGGTCTACACCTGGTCGAAGTCTATGACCACGCAGTCGGATGACAATAGCTTTGTGGATCCGTTCAATTCGCGGCTCAACTATCAGGTTGCTTCGTGGGATCGCCGGAATGTGGCGGCGGTGAACTATGTGTGGGATATCCCGGGCGTGACGAAGCGCTTTGGCGGGCCGACATGGCTGGCCTATCTCACGGATAACTATCAGCTCTCCGGAATCTCCAACTTCATGACCGGCACGCCCAACTCGACGCCGATTTGGGTTCCCTCCAACACCTTTGACGGCGGACGCCAGTGGAGCAAACTGCCCCCGGTAACGCTGGGCATCGATGCACATGGTCAGGCTATTCTTCCGCAGGTCGGGAAGCCGTTTTACGGCACGCCGGACCGGATTCGCTCGGGCGGCATGAACACATGGGATGTGTCGTTGTTCAAGAACCTGCCGCTGCCCGGAAAGGCGGAGCGCTCCATTCAACTTCGCTGCGAAACCTATAACATCTTCAACCACCCCAACTTCTCAAGCAACAATTTTGGCGCCAACTTCACGTTGCCTGGTTACAACGGCGACGGCACTTATACACCGGAATCCATTTCGTTGGCCAACGGCTACGGCCAGCCGACGAGCGTATATCTGCCGTCAGGCCCAGGCGGTCCACGCGTGATTCAGCTAGGCGCCAGAATCTCTTTCTAACCACCGCTACGGCGCGGAGCCCTTTCGGTTCCGCGCCGTCTCATGGCCATGCGGCACTCGGGGTTGTCCTCACCGCTCTCGGCAGAGCAGCGCGGCGTTGGCTCAGACGCGAGCTTGCGCACCGCTCCGCCCCTGAATCATCATCGGAACAAGGATTTGGAAATGCCCAAACGTTTGCGCAGCCTGCCATCTTTCTGTTTGCTTCTCTCTCTCGGCCTGACAAAGCTAAGCGCCCAAGCGGTGGCCGTGTATCAGACTACGCCCGATCTGAAACTGGCCTTACATCAGGAACCCGCACTTTCGTTCTCATTGGTTCAGCCGATGGGGAACGTCATCCTGGTCGATGACAGCCAGCGATTTCAGACCATCGATGGCTTCGGCGCGGCGATGACGGACTCTTCTGCATGGCTGCTCGAGAATCAGTTGGCCCCGCGGCAGCGCGACGAAGTGATGCGCAGACTCTTCGATCCGCGCGTCGGTATTGGAATCAGTTTCGTACGCGTGCCGCTTGGCGCTTCAGACCTGGCGCTGAATCACTACAGCTACGATGACATGCCTGCAGGTCAGCGTGATTCCGGATTGCAGCATTTCTCGATCGACCATGACCGCGCGTATATTCTGCCTGCGCTGCACCAGGCGCTCGCTCTCAACCCTTCGATCAGCGTGATGGTCACACCCTGGAGCCCGCCTGGCTGGATGAAAACGAAAGACTCAATGATTGGAGGACGGCTGCGCGAAGAAGACTCCTCCGATCTGGCTGCCTATCTTGCAAAATCGGTGAGCGCGTATGAACAGGCCGCGATTCCAGTGAAGTACCTATCGCTGCAAAACGAGCCTCTCTATGAGACTACGGACTATCCGGGGACTCTGATGCCAGCTGCCCAGCAAACGGAACTGATCGGTAAGTATGTTGGCCCGGCATTGAAACATGCGGGACTGCACACGAGCATTCTTGCCTACGATCACAACTGGGACCATCCCGAGTATGCGGAAGAAGTGCTCGCGGACCAATCGGCGGCTCTATACGTCGCGGGCACGGCCTTTCACTGTTATGGAGGCGATGTTTCGGCGCAGGGGCCGGTGCACGACAAGTTCCCCGAAAAGGGGGTGTGGATGACCGAGTGCTCCGGCGGTACCTGGCAAAAAGGAAACGTGCTTGCCATGACCGAGAAGCTGCTCATCGAGTCAATTCGCAACTGGTCCAGGTCCGTGGTGCTATGGGGGCTGGCGCTCGACAATAAGAATGGCCCTAACTCCGGGGGCTGTGCGACCTGCAGGGGCTTTGTAACTGTGAATCGCAGCTCTACCCCGCACGCAGTCACTTATTCTCCCGATTACTATGCGATCGGCCATGCAAGCAAGTTTGTTCGTCCCGGAGCTCAGCGCATCGGCTCAAACAACCTGGGCGGTGCAGCCGGCATTGAGACGGCAGCATTTCGGAATCCCGATGGCTCCATTGCCCTTTTGGTCCTGAACAACGCCGATGCGCCCGAAGAATTTTGGGTAAGTTGGCACGCGAGGAGTTTTAAGACATCTCTAAGTGCCGGGTCGGTATCTACTTACCTTTGGCATCCCAGGCAAAACTAGAACGTTACTGCCTACCCCTTGCAAGAACGATTGTGCTGCGAGTCCCGGGGAGAGGGCCCGGCAATCATGAGATTCTCGAGACCTTCATGGATTCCGGTTCGCGCGGTGTGGGCCACACTGTAGTTGGGTGGATCGACGATCGCAAGCGCGCAGACGGCGTAGCCGCGGCGGAAACTGAGATTCGCAACTCGACCTGGAGTACTCTGAGAAAGGCACATTCACACTGCCAGGTTGCATTTGGAGCTTGGAATGGGCGATTTTGTTCTCAATGTCAACGGTGCGCGCCTTCGCGTAAGCGCCTCTGCTGAAGAGACACTGCTGTCTGTCTTGCGCAACCGGCTGAATCTCACCGGAACCAAGTACGGCTGCGGGGAAGGCCAGTGCGGGGCCTGCACCGTATTGCTTGACGGGCGGGCGACCCGATCCTGCCTGGTTCCGGTTGAGTCGGCTGCCAAGGCGAAGATCGTTACCATCGAGGGCCTGGCGCAGAACGGGAAGCTCAGCGCGATTCAGCAAGCCTTCCTCGACGAGGGCGCATTTCAGTGCGGCTACTGCACCTCGGGCATGATTCTGGGGGCAACCTCTCTGCTGCACGAGCGGCACAATCCCACGGAAGAACAGATTGTCGAGGCTATGGAAGGGCACATCTGCCGGTGCGGCACCTATCCCCGCATCGTCGAAGCGGTCAAGCGAGCTTCGCGCTTGCTGGCCCCAGGGGCAAGCCGATGAACCATCGCGATGAGCCCGTAACTGAATTTGTCCAGGGCAGTCTGTCCGCCCGGCCGTGCATCTCCGAGATGGACCGCCGCGACTTCCTGAAAGTCCTGGGAGGCGGTTTGCTGGTCTGTCTCACCCAGACCTCCTCGTGGGCGCAGGAGTCGGGCCGAGGATTCGGCGGCCACGAACTTTCCAAGGAGCTGAGCGCATGGCTGCACATCGCGGCCGATGGCGAGGTGAAGGTGTTTACCGGCAAGGTTGAGGTGGGCCAGAACATCCGCACATCGCTTGCCCAACTGGTCGCCGAGGAGCTGAGGGTGCCTTTCGATGCCATCACGATGGTGATGGGGGATACCGACCTCACTCCCTGGGACATGGGCACATTCGGCAGCCGCACAACTCCAACCATGGGGCCGCAGTTGCGCACCATGGCCGCGGCTGCTCGCCAGATGCTGCTGGAGATTGCCGCGCAACGCTGGCATGTGGACCCGGCTGGCTTGACAGCCGCCGGCGGCAAGGTCACCGATCCTCAAAATACACGGTCGCTCGCATATGGCGAGCTCAGCCGCGGAGAGAAGCTGGTGAAGACCGTCTCCAGCGAGGAGCGCCTCACGCCTGCTCCGGAATGGAAGATCGCCGGAACCGCCGTTCCCAAAGCCGAAGGCCGCGACTTCGTGACCGGCAAACACAAGTATCCTTCCGACATTACTCGGCCAGAGATGATGTTTGGCGCGGTGCTTCGTCCGAATGGGTTCAACGCGGCTCTCGCCTCGCTCGATACCAGTGCGGCGGAAAAGCTTCCTGGAGTCAAGGTCGTGCGCGACGGCGATTTCATCGGGTTGGTCGCCCCCGATGCTTTTGCCGCGCAACGGGCATTAGCCGCAATCCAGGCAAAATGGAATGTGCCCGCGCAATCCTCGAACCAGGGCCTCTTCGCATATCTGAAGAACAACCCCGAGAACGGCCGCGATGACGGCCCGCAGCATGTCTCCGGTTCAGTCGAGCCGGCTTTGGCCGGCGCGGATCTGAAGCTGGAAGAGCAGTACAGCGTCGCGTACATCGCCCACGCGCCTCTTGAGCCACGCGCCGCGGTGGCCGAGTGGATTGATGGCAAGCTGACCGTCTGGACCGGAACCCAGCGCCCCTTCGGCGTTCGCGACGAACTCATGCAGGCGTTTCACTTGTCTCCCGCACAGGTGCGCGTGATTCAACCGGATATGGGCAGCGGCTACGGTGGCAAACATACCGGCGAGGCGGCCGTTGAAGCGGCTCGACTGGCCAAAGCCGCCGGCAAGCCCGTCAAGGTGGTCTGGACGCGCAGCGAAGAGTTTACCTGGGCCTATCTCCGCCCCGCCGGCCTTATCGAGATCAAAGCCGGTGCGCAGCACAACGGAACCTTGGTCGCCTGGGAGCATCACAACTACAATTCGGGCCCCGCCGCCATCGGCACCCCCTACAGCGTGGCCAATCAACTGATCCAGTACCATGCGGCGAAATCTCCGCTGCGCCAGGGTTCCTATCGCGGTCTTGCTTCAACCGCGAACCACTTCGCTCGCGAGTCGCACATGGACGGCATGGCCCATGTGGTGAGCATGGACCCGCTGGAGTTCCGTCTGAAGAACCTGACCGACCCCAGGCTACAGGCCGTCTTTCAGGCGGCCGCCGAGAAGTTCGGCTGGGGGCGTTTGAAATCCACGCCCGAGCGCGGCTTTGGCATCGCCGGCGGACTAGATAAGGGAGGCTACGTCGCTACATGCGCCGAAGTGGAGATCGATGCCGCCAGCAGGCGAGTGCGCATCCGACGTATCGTTCAAGCCTGGGAATGCGGCGCCATTGTGAATCCCGACGGTTTGCGCAACCAGCTCGCGGGGGCCATCGTTCAGGGCATCGGTGGCGCTCTCTTCGAGAGAATCCTCTTTGCCGATGGCCGCATTTTGAACCCCCACTTCGCGCAGTACCGCGTTCCCCGGTTCAGTGACACGCCGCAGATCGAGGTGGTGCTCATCGACCGCAAGGACTTGCCTTCGGCTGGCGCGGGCGAAACTGGCCTCGTGGGCGTGGCTCCAGCGGTCGGCAACGCAATCTTTGCCGCCTCGGGGATACGCCTTCGCAACATGCCTATGGCGCCGCGAAGCGGCGTGCTGGGAGAACCAGATCCAGGTTTCAGGAGTTAACTGCCGCGATACAGCTCATTTGAAACCCCAAACGAGGGAACGTCAGAGAATGCCTGCAGTCACGCCGGTGCAGGACCCACAATGCGGTGGCAAAATAAAGCGACGAAGGTATAGCCGGTGCAATCGGCGTTTGCCGTGACCGATCCTATCCAAGGGGCTTCCTGCGGCGCTGGAAACGTGCTTCGGCGATTTTGCAACAACTGAGATACCTGGCTCAATGTCCGGGTTGCCGAACACACATCCAGAAACCTCTCAGTTGCTTTACCGAGCCCGGTCTCCGTGTAAAGGATAGGTTTCTTTAGACAGTAGTTCGCCGTTTTTTGTTAGGCTGCAATCTGTTCTGCAAATACTGAGAGAGGCATCTTGAGGGCGGAATGGATCCTGGTATGGTTGTACTCCCAAAGCGTCCGGTAGATCTCCGCCACGAGATCCCCGGCCTTCGATGGAGGCCTTCACCTGTACGAGGCATTTACCCACGAGATTTTACTGCGGCGGAAGTTCTCCTGCGTGTGGCCGCTGCTCGACGAGCGGGGCCGACGACTGATGGCAGCCAATGAAGCTTTGTCCTTGGGATACGGAGGAGTTTCGAGGATTCGACGAGCCTGCGGGCTTTCGCGAAAAGCGATTGCCAAGGGGATACAGGAGATCGCGGATGGAACCTCTATGCCAGGGCGCATTCGCCGGTCGGGAGCGGGCCGGAAGAGTATTGTCGAGCGCGATCCCAAGCTACTTGTATCATTGGACCGTCTGATTGAACCGGACACGCGGGGCGACCCTGAATCGCCGTTGCGTTGGATATGCAAGAGCACACGGAATCTGGCCGCTCAACTGACACGGCAAAAGCATTCGGTCAGCCATGAGAAAGTGGCGCAGCTTCTGCGCGATCAGAATTACAGCCTGCAAAGCAATCGCAAGACGGAAGAAGGTGCGGACCATCCCGACCGCGACGCGCAGTTCCGTCACATCAGCGCACAGGTGAAGCGGGCCTTGGCGACGGGAACGCCGGTGATATCGGTGGACACCAGGAAGAAAGAACTGCTGGGAAACTATGATAATGGCGGCCAACAGTGGCTTCCCGCAAAGAAGCCGGTCCAGGTAAACGGGCACGACCTTCCCTCTCCCGACGTTCCTCGCGCCTATCCGTATGGCATCTACGACCTGGGGCGCAATACGGGTTTCGTAAACGTTGGAACGGATCATGACACGGGAGCATTCGCAGTGGCATCCATTCGGGGTTGGTGGCGTAGCGAAGGAAGACGGTTGTATGCGAAGGCGCGAACACTCCTTATCACGGCGGACGGTGGGGGCAGCAATGGCGCGCGACTACGACTTTGGAAATTGGAGTTGCAGAAGTTAGCGGATGAAACGGGCCTTTCGATTTCCGTCTGTCACTTTCCGCCTGGCACCAGCAAGTGGAACAAGATTGAACACCGGTTGTTCTCTTTCATCTACTCGAATTGGCGCGGCGAACCGCTTCGGGATTATGAGACGATCGTCAATCTGA
>PLZC01000299.1 GCA_003151985.1 Acidobacteriaceae bacterium | reverse complement strand
CGCCTTCCAGCCACGCAGACGGTAATTCGAGAATGCCTTACAACACCACGCAAACAAAACCCTTTTAGACCTTCCTTGCCCTGTGATAAGCTCGGTTCCCGTGGCTGATTGACGGTCTTCGATTCGTTCGATCGGCTGCGGTGCATTTCCCCAAGCCGCCTCTGAAACCTGACTATCCTGGGCACGTGGCCAGAGACGGCACTGACAGAACCTACCCCTCAATGTCACAAGGAGAATCGATATGCGAAAGATATTCAGCCTGGCGTTGTTTGCTTTGGCAATCACTACGACTTTGTCCGCATGGGGACAAGACAACTCCCTCGGAACGTGGAAGGCTAACGTGGCGAAGAGCAAGTACACGCCGGCGCCATGGCCGGTGAAAAGCCTGACAGTGACGCGCGAAGCGGCACCGGGCGGTGTGAAAGTAACCAACACGGGCATGCGCACGGATGGCTCCGCAATCAATGCAAGCTATACGGCAAAGTACGATGGCTCGTCGTCAGAAGTGACAGGCGAAGGGTCGCCCTATGACAGCATGTCGGTGAAGCAGGGAGATGCCAACACCTTTACCTACGAAGCCAAGAACTCGAAGACCAAATATCGCGCCAGCGGACGCATCGTGATTTCCGGCAATGGCAAAACGATGACCGCAACGTCGTCGGGCGTTGACGCCGATGGAAAGGCGATGACATTGAAGCTGGTCTACGACAAGCAGTAGCGTGGGCCACTGCTGATGAAGAAGGCGCGTTGAGGATTGGGGTATCCCACCCTTCGCTAGAAAAAAGCGAAGGATGGGGCACCCGGCNNAAAAGCGAAGGATGGGGCACCCTGAGATTGTGGCTACCAGATGGGGCTGAAGACGAGGTTGTACGCGTTGACGGTTCCGATTCCGGTGGCGAAATCCCAGCCGACGTTGGTCTTGTAGGCGCGCGAATAGGCTGTGTTGGAGGTGGAAAGGACGCCGTTGACGCCGGATGGGCGGTAGCAATTGTGCGTCCCGGTACAGTTGACGTCCATGTCGCCCTCGGTGACGTCGTAGAAGATACAACCGCGGGCGGTTCCAATGCCTTTGGTGGAGTTGCAGGCGGAGCTGCCAGCCGCTCCGTATTCCGCCCGGGCGATTTTGTAATAGACGGGATTGGGATTGCCCTGGCGTCCCCACTTCTGGTTCACCAGCGCTTGAATGCCGGCCATGATGGGCGACGAAAAGCTGGTGCCGCCTGCACCCGCCCAGCCGCTGGCAGGGCCGGTGCAAGGTGCGCCGCCCCCGGCCACATGGCTGTAGCAGAAGACGTAGTAGTGTCCCCACACGCCGTTGGCCGCAAAGAGCGAGACGTCGGGGATGTCGCGCACACCATCGGCCGTGACGCCGACCAGTGTTTGCCAGGAAGGCTTGGCATAGCCCCGGCAGGTGCCGCTGACTACGCCGGAGACACTGGCTGAGCCGGTGGCGCAATGGCTGGGTCCGCCGCTGCCGGAAGCCGTGGTGAGAAACATGTCTTGGCCCGTAGTGCTGTTGCAAAATCCGCCGGCCCCGTATGTTGCCCCGTAGCCTTCAAAGTGAGCGATGACAAGGCTGGCGCAGGAGTCATTCCATGGAATCTCGGGGATGTAGGACTTGGCGGAACGGTCGGTGGAGGTATTGGCCGAGTTCCAGTAGGTGCTTTCCGTACCCCAATAGACGTCGCTAAAGTCCGTTCCGCCGACGGCCACGTTGTAAGGGGTGGACGCAAAGCCGCTGACGCCGATGCCGTGCGTGGCCGTGGTCTGGTTGGCGTCACAACTGGCGGCGCCTTCGTCGCCCGAAGAAACAAAGATGGAGACACCTTCCGCCACAGCCTGCTGGTAGGTCTTGCTATACGCGGCGTTGGCGGCGGCCCCGTTGAAGGCTTCGCACTCACCGTAGCTGATGCTGACGAGCGCGGGTGGAGCAGCCGACTCATTGAGCAGATTCTGGAGCGCGATGAGGCCGCCGAAAGTGGTTGTTGTGTCGGCGCAGGATGCGAGCTCGATGGTGGCGTCGGGGGCCGCGGCCGAGGCGTATTCCGCGTCGAGGATCGCTTCGCCGTCGTTGCCTGTTTGCACACCCGGGTTGTGGCAATTGTTGGTACCGCTCTTGGGCGCGGGGTGCACCTGGATGAATTTGCCGGCGGTGTAGGCGGAGAGGCCAAAGGTCTTGCGGAAGGTGGTCCAATCGGCGGTTGAATACACATTGGTGTTTTCAATGACGACGATGGTCTGGCCTTTGCCTGTGTGACCGGCGGAGAAGAGCCAGTTGAGGTGATAGATGGTGGCCAGGTCGGGCGGCGTAACGGCATTTTCGTTGAATCCGCCGGCGTCGAAGGAGTAGTTTGCCCTGGGCTTATTCATAGGGTGGGGCTTGAAGTCGTGCAGCGACACGATGCCGTCGACAACCGGCTCGAGGGCTGCGGGGATCTGGGGATCGGCGGCGTTGGCGATGTGGCTGATGACGCCGGCCTGATAGCGATGAATCTCAGTAGAAAATGCCTCCCGGACCTGTGCGGCCGAGCCGGAGAAGTCGATAAGTGTGCGATTCGGGTAAACGGTGTTGACTGTGAATCCGTGGGTGGTGAGCCATGCGGTGACAGCGTCGATATCTTGTTGGGCTACGCCATAATTCGCGCCGAATTGCTCCGGCGTGAGCCACTTGTGAAAATTTCGCGAATTCTTGTCGGAAAGACTTTCGGTGTAGGCGTCGAGCGCCGTTTGCCGCTCGGGCGAGCGCTTGAGCAAGAGCTGCATGTGTTCCATGGGAAGCGAGTCTTCCACCTGGCCCAAGTCATGGGAGAGAGTGGCTTCAGGGCGTGTATTGCCCCTGAGGGTGACCCGTGCACTTTCGTCGATGGCGGAGCGGATTCGGGGTTGGGGAGGGTTGATGTTGGCTTGCGCTGAACAAAACACAAGGCCGGACGACAACAAGACCAGGGCACCAAAACCAAGACTATTTCTAAACATTTGGACCTCACTTGGGAACTCTCTAAGACTGAATAACACCAGCCGCCCGCGGCAAGTACGGGCGGAAAATCAACGGCGGCTCGGTGTTCCGAGCTTTCTCAAAGTCGTACCACGACCGCAGAGGACTCGCAAGCCAGTATGGATCACGAGTCACAGCGAGTTGCCAAGTTCCACCGGTCGCCCTGGCCTGGCATTGAACACATTTGGTTCGTTCCAGCAGATTAGATGCACGGCAGCGACCGGGCAGGATATTCTGGAGCCGCATGATCTTTCCATTCATGAGGCCTGATCGATGAGCGGTGCGCACTGGGGCGCCGGTTTTGCCGCCGTTGGGCGCTTTGTGGCGGAGATTGAAGCCGCCGCGGCCGGCAAGGGGGCTCTCAGGGCCGGCTACGTACTGGCTGGGGATGAGGCTTTCCTGCTGGACCGCTGTCGCGCGGCGGTACTCAAAGCCTTTGTACCGCCGGATTTGAGGGATTTTTGCCTGTCCGACCTGGACCTTGCCCAGACGTCGATTTTTGAGGTTCTGGACCTGGCGCAAACCCCGTCTCTGATGGCGCCCTTCCAGGTGATTTTTGTGAGGAATGTGCGGCAGCTTTACACCCGTGGAGCCAAGAAGGACGAGTTTGCGGCGCTGAGCCGGTACTTTCGATCGCCCAACCCGCAGGCGCTGCTGGTTTTTGTCGCCGACTTTTTGCGCATTCCTTCTGACTCGCGGCGTATGGAGATGGACGACAAGAACCGGTTTGAACGGCTGACCGAGACACTGGGCGAACACTGCGGGATGGTGGAGCTGGCGCGGGTGAACGAGGAAGACGCGATGCGGTGGATTGCGGCCACGGCGCAGGATGCCGGCACACGCATGGACCCCGATGCCGTTCGTGAGCTGGCGGACGCACTGGGCGCGGATATGATGCTGATTTCCTCGGAGTTGGAGAAGCTGCTGCTCTACACGCTGGGCCGCGGCCGCATCACGCTGGGGGATGTGGAGACCATGGTGCTGGGCGCCAAGCAGCGGTCACTTTATGAGCTGACCGACGCCATCAGCGCACGGGACCGGGTTCGCGCGCTGGCGCTGCTGCACGGCTTGCTGAACAGCTCGGAAGCCGGTGAAGACGCGGCCATCGGTCACCTATATATGCTTGCTCGCACCTTCCGGCAGATGCTGGTGATCCTGGAGAAGAATGTGCGCGACTCGCGGGCCATTTGGCAGGCGCTGTGGCAGGGCTTCAGAATGCCGCCATTTGCGGCCGACGATTTGATCAGGCAGGCCCGCCGGTATAAAAGCCGGCGTGAGCTGACGCGGGCACTGCGTCTGATTGCCCGCGCCGATCTTGAGCTGCGTTCTTCGCCGCCGGACAAGCGCCTGGTACTGGAGCGGCTGGTGTACGAGTTGGCTTCGGAAGCGAAACCGGGCTCGCCGCTCTTCGGGTCACCGCAGCTTTTGTTTGAAGGGCTTTAGCGACAACCGCGCTCGTTGGCCAGGGGGCCGTATTTTCGGTCTTCGCCCTGAATGTGGGTGACGAGCCAATCGCGGAGGAAATTCAAGAGGTCGAGGTTGAGCGTGATTTCACCGCGTTCAAAGCGGCCAACATATTCCCCAACCTGCTTTTCAAATTCGCGATGCTTGATTCGGTGGGCGGGCAAAGAGGGGTATTCAGCGGCCGACATCATGGCCTCTTCGGCGGAGAAGTGGTCGCGCGTGTAGGCCACCAATTTGCGCAGCAGCGGGCCGGTCAAGGTTTGCGCCTGACCCTTCATCATAGCGGCGTGAAGATCGTTGAGGGAATCAAAGAGCACCATGTGCTGCTTGTCCATGGTTGGAACCCCCACGGAAAACTTGTCGCTCCATCGCATCAGTGCCATGCGTCTGCTCCTGCCGGAAAGTGCCGGCAAGGGATTTATCGGATAGAAAGCAATGAAGTTTAGAGAAATTCCGGCGGCGAATGGCTGCGCCGCCTTTGGGGCGGAACGGGTACTCAGCTTACGCCGTGCTCTTTGAGCCAGGGGACATACTTGCTGTCTTCTTCGAGAAGGTGCTTGTCAAGCCAGGTGCGCATGAAATGGAGTAGTTGAAGGTACATGGCCTTGTCGCCGCTTTTATACCGGGCCATAAATTCATCGACCTTCCGGGTCAGATCCTGGTGCAGGGCACGATGCCCGGCCAGTCCAGGGTACCTGGAGGACTCCATCAACCTTTCTTCGGCGGCAAAATGGTCGCGCGCATGCTTGACCAGTTTGTCCAGCAACGGGCCTCCTATTTCCTGGCCCTTGCCCATCATCATTGCGGAATGGAGGTCGTTCAAAGACCCCATGAATGCCTCATGCTGGTCGTCGAGTTTTTTCACTCCCACCGAGTACTTCTTACTCCATGCCAACAACGCCACTCGAGTTTCTCCTTTGATATTTTGGCAACCAAGATATGTATTGGCCTCATTGCAAATAGGCTGAAAGGGAAATCAGGACGGTTTTGATCATTAGGCTCATTCTAGTATACTCCACGCTGATTCAACCATGGGCCATACTTCTGATCCAGCCCCTCGATATGGTCCAAATAGCCATCGCGCAGTTGGCAGAGCAGGGGGCGCATCGGCACGTTCACGACATGTTGCAGACGGTGCGCAGCTTCGCGCAGGAGTCCGAGGAGCCGAAGGTGCTCGGCGCGGTGCTCCGGCAGAGAGGGAAAGCTGCTCTGCTCCATCAGTTGCTCTTCGCTGGAGAAATGCATGCGTGTGAACTCGATAAGGCGGTCCAGCAGTTCGCTCACGGGTTCCCGGCCGCTGCCGTGTACGAGGGCCAGACGCAGTTCGTTCATGGTATCCATGAGGATGCCGTGCTGGTCGTCCATGGCGCGGACGCCGACGGTGCAAGCGTGGTTCCAGGTTAGAAGGGTCACATGAGCCTCCACTTATGACTAGTGGATGTATCGGCCAGGTTGGGGAGAGAGTTATTGGTAATCTGGCCGCAGTGGTGACCAAGGTTTGATGAGGCGGCAAAGGCGGGGGTCTGAAGGCCGCTGTTCCTTCCGGAGTCTTCAATTGGCAACTGTAGGATTGACGGAAATGATTACGCCGGCAAACTTGATCGCGGCGCTGCTTACGCTTGCTCCGTTGCTGGCGGTGGCTTTGTTTGGCGAGGCGATGGCGAGGCGGGTGCGGTTGCTGCCGTTGTGGGCACGGTTGGCGGCGCCGGCCGCATTGTGCGTGCCTTATTTGCTGGTGGCTGCAACAGGCGGGACATTTCGCTGGTATTGGTTGGCGTTGTATGCGCTGCTGCCGGTTGCTGTGACCATGTTGCTTTGGCAGGCGAAGTGTGAGGACAAGAAGGGACTGGGCAATTGGCGGGACTTCCTGGTGCTGGCCACGCTGGGGCTGGCGGTGGATCTGCGGTGGTTTGAGGGCGCCTGGCCGGCTCACCTGGCTATCTTCGGGAAGATGCTGCTGCTGGACGCGGGTGTTTACGGCTTCATCTTAATTCGGGAGTTGGATGGTGTCGGTTTTGACTTGCGGCTGAGGCTGGCCGATGCGGGGATCGGGCTGAGGGAACTGGCCCTGTATACGCCCATCGCGCTGGCATTGGGTCTGAGCCTGGGTTTCCTTCATCTGCACGCATTGTGGCCAGGGGCGGCGCGAATTTGCGAAGCGTGGGTATTCACGTTTTTCTTCATTGCGGTTCCGGAGGAGTTGTTCTTTCGTGGATGGATGCAGAATCTTCTGGAACGACGCATGGGCCGTTATCCCGCGCTGTTTTTGACGGCAGTTTTGTTTGGCTTGTCGCACTTCAACAAGCGCGCCGCTTACTTCAACTGGCGCTACGTGCTGCTGGCGGCGGTGGCGGGAATTTTTTATGGGCGCGCATGGCGCGATCGGCGCCGCGTTGGGGCATCCGCAATTACTCACGCCTCCGTGGATGCAATCTGGTCGCTATGGTTTCGCTGATACCACCGTTTTAGTTACAAGGGGCGACTTACCTACTTCGACAAGAGCTGATTTGTCTACATAAGTAAGATAGCCAAGACCTACCCGCATGTTATGATCCACGGGGCCAGGGATAGTTATAGCAATGGAGATTCCAAGGATGGCGTGCGCGGCGGCAATGGGAACGAGGTTTCGATAGCGGAGAAAGAACAAGCAGGAGGCCAGGCCGCAGATCCAGCAGATGAAGGTGAGGATGGGGTTGGGCATATGCGCAACTGCGAACATGGCCGAGGCCAGGGCTACCGCGGACTTGGGATCGGGAAACAACCGCAGCGAGCGGGAGAGGAAGAAACATTGCAGCACGAGTTGCTGGATAGCGGCCCACAGTACGTAGCCAATATAGTGCTTGATAAATAGAATTGGGCCGGGCGGAACATGCAGAGTATGCAGGCGGAAGGCCAGTACCACGGCCACAATCGCCACTGCCAGCGCGACTCCGACNNTGAAATGAAAGCGCGGCGATGGTGAGGGTGAGTACGGCGGCGATTGCCCACATGAACGGTTGCCAGGGGCGAGGTGTCCATATGACGAGCAGAATTAGAAAATAGACAAATACGAGTTCGAACCAATCGCGCCGAGTGCTCCGCGCGATGGCGGGGTATTGCGAGTCCGGCAATGAAGCCCTGTTCTCCATGCCTGCCGGAGTTAGATGCTGAATTTTTAAATTTGGATAAAATAAGTCCACTATTCGTCTAAGTAGATCGAGAGTCGCAGCCGCCGGCATTTCTGAAAAGGTGGACATAGCTCCGCCACGCCGCATGTTACGGATGGACTGCATAAGTATAGGTAACATCAAGGCACGGATGAGTCGTGCCGCAAGTGAAGCAGGTCCGGCGCAGGAAGGAATGCGCGTCGTCAATTTCCTGCAATCTTATGGACGCGACTCGCCGGCTAAGGTTGCGGTATTGATGTAATGGCGTCGTCCGCGCGAACCGCAATCGAAAACCAGCATGCGCCTGTGCCAGGAAATAGACGTTGCTGAAACGCAAAAGAAATCAAGTAGATCGCATCGCCCCTACGGGGCAATGCCTGTCGACAGAATCGCATTCCCAGGGTTGCGCTTCGCTTACCCTGGGCTATTCTCGCCGCCTCCCTCCGGGAGGAACTTCTCGTCACCCCCTCCTGGAGGCACCCTCGTCACCTTCCTCCGGAGGAACCATGAGGGTTGGTTCGGCGCATCTACTCAAGAATGACAGCGGGGCTTGGTTCGTGGCCTCTCGTGGTCAAGGCCACCGCCGCAACTAAAATGAGCGCGCCGCCCAGCCAGGCGTAAGGGCCAAGATGTTCGCCGAGGAGCTGGACGCCGAGCCAGGAGCCAAGGGCCGGCTCGATGTTTAAAAAGACTCCTGCCCGCGAGGCCGGCACATGGTGGATTCCCCAGTTCCAAAGCAGGGTTGTGGTGGCCGTACACAACAGGCCGCTGATGGCCAGCGCCACCCAGGCGGTGACGCTGACGTGAGCGAAGGGCGGCGGTTGGGCTTGGTAGTGCAGCGAGGAACCGAGTACGGGACTGAGGAGCCAGGGGCCCAGCACCCATGCGGCGAGCATGGTGGCCCCGGAGAGGATGGTGTATGCCGTAACGACCGGTGGGCTGTGAGTCTGCATCAGTTTTTTGCTAAGCAAGATCCAGGCCAGGGCGGTGATGAGGGAAAAGATCACCATGAGGTCGCCTACCAACGAGGGCTCGCCATGGGCGCCGGATCCGCGGCTGCCGCCCAGAACAATGAGCGCCGCACCGACCGTGGAACCGCACAGGGCCAGCCAGCCGAAGCCGTCCAGGCGTTCACCGGCAAAAAGGACGGCCGCGGCAGCCAGCAGCACCGGCATCGTACCCACCATGAGCGAAGCATGGCTTACCGTGGTGCGGGCCAGGCCGTGGAATTGGATGAGGAACTGCACCGGAACACCGAGCGAGGCGGAGATGAGAAGCAGGCGGATTTCGCTGCGAGTGAGGCGGACCCGGTTCAGCAGCGCTATCGGAATCATGCCGAGGCAGGCAAAAAAGAAGCGGTAGAGCACCATGTGCTCCACGCTCATTTCATTGAGCGCCAGCCTGCCGAAGTAGAAGCCAGTGCCCCAGAGGCACCCGGCCAGCGCGCAGGCGCCATAGCCCAGGAACGCGAGGCGCTTGTTTCTCGTGGACTGATCTCCCATCCTTCCTTAACTGTCGCATATGGGAGAGCGAGCATCACTGCCCGAACCCAAACGAATCGGCGACAATACTTGTCGATGGTGAAACAGATTGCACAGGCGTACTCCAGGGCAGTGCCTGATGGCGAGGCCCGCGCTACGGAGGCGCCAGGAAGGATCCTGGCGCGCGGTTGCCTGTTGCTGGTTCTGATTTTCCCGCTGGCTTGCGTCCCCCGCTCCGCGCCGGCGCAGGGCAGCAATACGTTTGCGAATCAACAGCCGCGGGCGTCGAAGAAGCACCCGTTGCCGGACCGGCTTCCCGATAAGCCGTCTATCCCGCCTGCGTTCGCCATTCCCATGGAGCCTTTGGGTTTCACATCACCGGGCGCAATCTACCTGGGCCAGCGGACCACGCTCGTCTCATTGGACTTTCTGGACGAGAGCCGGCTGCTGTTCACGTTCCGGGTGCCGGGCCTGATTCGCCGCGATGCTCCTGCGAGCGACCGGGGCGACGAGCGGCAGATTCGCGCGGTGGTGCTGGATTTGCCCGCGGGAGTCATTGAATCCGAGGCGGTGTGGTCCGTTCATGACCGGTCGCGCTACCTGTGGATGCTGAAGGACGGGCAGTTTTTGTTGCGCGACCGGGAGCGGCTGGAACAGGGCAATGCCAGGCTGGAATTGAAACCTTTTCTGCAATTCCCGGGGCCAGTGCTTTCGGTGGAACTCGATCCCGCAGAGCAGTACCTGGTGACCAATTCCCGCGAGCCTGCCCTGGCCGCGCAAAAGCCGGGAGAAGTGCCTAGCCCTCCCAGTGCCTCGGCCAACATTACGATAGATGGCGTGGCGGCAGACGGCCGAAGGACCCCGGCTGAGTCGGAGACGGTGGTACGAATCCTGCGCCGGGATACCGGGCAGGTGATGCTGGTCAGCCGAACTCGCGCCCCGATTCATTTGGCGATCAATTCTGAAGGATATTTAGAGAGCATTCGATCGAACGCGGCGCAGTGGCTGCTGAATCTGAATTTTTTTACGGGCGGGAGCCGGGTGCTGGGGCGGGTGGAATCCGCTTGCTCGCCGGCGTTCAATTTTGTGTCGCAGCAAGAACTGCTGGCGACGCTTTGTGATCGGTCAGGGGGACGCAAACTGGCGGCGATCGCTACCAATGGGCACCATCTCTGGGAGAATGCTACCGCCGGCCAGCCGGTTTGGCCGCTCCTGGTCATGGCGCCGAACGGCTCGCGGCTGGCGCGGGAGACGCTGGTGGCCTCCCACCCGATTAGCGCGTTGGCCCCACTGGATGGCGAAGACGTGAAAGGGCAGCTTGTGGAGGTGCTGAACGCAGCCGACGGGCAGTTGGCGCTGAAGGTTACTGCCAGCCCTGTTCTCGATGCGGGTGGAAATGTAGCCTTTTCGCCTTCCGGGCGGCGGGTGGCTGTGTTGAACGCGGGCGCTATCCAGGTTTTCGAGTTGCCTGAACCGCCTTCGCTGCCGGACGCTGCAAAGTGATTTAAGGCGCTGCGGAACGAGAATCGATTTTGGGAGGGGAAGGAAGGGCGCCCCTCAGGGGCTAAAGCCCCTTGATTTTATTGGGGCTTTATCGGCACGACTAAAGTCGTGCCCTGTTACAAAGCCTCTTAATTGGGAGTTTTTCCGCGGCCTGTAAAGCCCGGCTCTTTTAAGCCACTCATGTACGGGCTGAAGCCCGGACCCTTCAGTCCGAAACCAGTCCAAAGCAGTTTTTCCGATGCGACCTGCTTCTTCATATCCGGCCTTTCTGAACCCGTGTAAACTGGTCGATGGGAGTGTTCCCTTGGCAACGGCTGTCGTCCACTACGCGGCTGCTGCGGTGACTGATCGCGGCCGCAAGCGCCCATCCAATGAAGATGCATTCGGTTACTCCGTCGAACACGGGGTCTATATTGTCTGTGACGGCATGGGTGGAGCAGCGGCGGGAGAGGTTGCCAGTTCCGTGGCTGTGGACGAAACGCTGCGCTTGCTGAGCGCCCGCACCGGGGTAATGCCGGAGGTCGCCGAGCAGGCCATCTGTGCTGCCAACCAGGCCATCTTCTCGCGCTCGCTACACAACCACAGGTTGAGCGGTATGGGCACCACGCTGGTGGGGCTGGTGGTGGAAGACCGGCACGTGTGGGTGGTCAATGTGGGCGACAGCCGCGGGTACCTCCTGCGGAGCTTCCACCTGGAGCAGCTCACCGTGGACCACTCGCTGGTAGAGGAGCAGGTTCGGCTAGGACGGATGACCCACGCGGAAGCGGTGCGTTCGCCGCTGCGGAATGTGATTACCAGAGCCCTGGGGACACAATCTCAAGTAACGCCAGACCTGTTTGAATTTGAAGCCGAGCCCGGCGACTTGTTTCTGCTCTGTACAGACGGATTGACGCGGGAGCTCTCCGACGCGCAGATCGAGGGCGTGCTTGGCAGCGACCGTCCGCTTGAAGAGTTGTGCGGCAGGCTGGTGAGCGACGCCAACAGGGCCGGCGGCCATGACAACATCACCTGCATCCTGGTGCGGGTGGCGGGATAGATCACAGCCGGCAAATCTCCTGAATGGCAAGTTTTATCGCAAACTATTTCGTGCCGAAGCAGGTTGAAACGTTGACATACGTCTGGGGGGGGAAGGATAGCTAAGTTATCGTTAACTTTAAGCTGGCAAACCCAGTGATGAAGTCTGTCTTCAAGGAGCAAAAATGACAAGTACAACCACAATCGCAGCCGTTCCCGA
Source organism: Acidobacteriaceae bacterium (assembly GCA_003151985.1). GTDB lineage: Bacteria > Acidobacteriota > Terriglobia > Terriglobales > Acidobacteriaceae > Telmatobacter. Next base: position 29,535 of record PLZC01000299.1, on the reverse strand, counting down.
ACGCGTCGATCCCGCACTTATTCCGCAAAGAAAGGTCCATACCGGAGCCACGATGCCGGCGGTCGGCCTGGGCACGTTTGGGTCCGACCATGTTACCCCAGCCCAGGTTGCCGAGGCGGTCAAGGGCGCGGCGGCGGTAGGCTACCGGCACTTCGATTGCGCGTCGGTCTACGGCAATGAGTCCGCAGTGGGCGGATCGCTGGAAGCAATTGTTCAGGGCGGTATCAAGCGTGAGGAGCTTTGGGTCACCTCGAAGCTGTGGAACGACAAGCACGGGGAGGACGATGTTATCGCCTCCTGCAAACAGTCGCTAGCCGACCTGAGATTGAAGTATCTCGATCTCTACCTGGTGCATTGGCCGTTCCCGAACTTCCATGCGCCGGAATGTGACGTCAGTTCTCGCAGTCCCGACGCCAAGCCCTACATTCACGAAAGCTACATGAAGACGTGGCGCAAGATGGAAGAACTTGTGGACCTTGGGCTGGTGCGGCATATCGGCACTTCAAACATGACCATTCCGAAATTGAAGATGGTGCTGCGGGACGCACGCATCAAGCCCGCGGTCAACGAGATGGAGCTTCATCCGCATTTCCAGCAGCCTGAGTTGTTCAGGTTTGTGGTCGAAAGCGGGATTCAGCCGGTGGGGTATTGTCCCCTCGGCTCGCCAGGACGGCCGGAAAGGGACCGCACGCCGGAGGATACCGCGCCCACGGAAGATCCGGTGATACTCGAAATTGCCCGGCGGCATGGCGTTCATCCCGCGGTAGTTTGTATCAAGTGGGCCGTGCAACGCGGGCAGACGCCGATTCCGTTTTCAGTGAATCCGCGCAACTACACTGCCAACTTGCAGGCAGCGGCAGGCGATCCGCTGACGAATGAAGAGATGCAGCAGATCGCGCGGCTCGACCGGAATTGCCGGTTGATCAAGGGGCAGGTCTTTCTGTGGAAGGATGGGCAGACCTGGGAAGCGCTGTGGGACGTCAACGGAGAGATCACGCCTCCTTAAGCGCGATGAGCCACTAAGGAAGCCAGGCCTTTAGAGGTTGCGGAAACAGGGATGATTCCAGGGGAAGGGTTCAGGAGCATCCATCAGGGGCTAAAGCCCATTGATTTATTGGCCTTATTGGCACGACTGAAGTCGTGCCCTGTTACAAGGCCAAGAGATGGAGTTTTTCCGCATCCTGTTAAGGCCAAGCACGAAACCTACATGGGAATTGGAGAGATAGATGAAAGAAACGATGACTGCGGCGTTTTTGCCTGGGAACTCGACGGTCGAAATGCGCACGGTACCTGTGCCGAAGCCGGGTCATGGGGAAGTTCTGCTTCGGATCAAGGCTTCGACAATTTGCGGGTCGGATATTCGCTGCATCTATCACGAGCACCTGGGCAAGGGGCCCGAAGGTTACCAGGGAGTTATCGCCGGGCACGAGCCATGCGGGCAGATCGTGGCTGCCGGCGAGGGTTGCCGACGCTTCAAGTCAGGCGATCGCGTGATTGTCTACCACATCTCCGGCTGCGGCGTGTGCAACGACTGCAGGCGCGGGTACATGATTTCGTGTACCAGCGAAAAGTATCGCCGAGCTTACGGATGGCAGCGCGACGGTGGAATGGCCGAGTATATGATTGCCGAGGAGAAGGACCTGATCGCTCTTCCCGATGAACTCTCGTTCGCCGATGGCGCCCAGGTAGCGTGCGGATTCGGCACAGTGTATGAGGGCCTGGAAAAGATCGGAATCAACGGCAATCACGCTGTGCTCATCACTGGGCTTGGGCCGGTGGGCCTGGCTACTGGCGCGCTTTGCCGCAAGTTGGGCGCCAACAAGATCATCGGTATCGACGTGGTGCCCGAGCGCATGAAGATTGCTATCGACCTGAAACTGTGCGACGCAGTTCTGGCCTCGGGCCCTGACAATGTGGCCCAAGTGAAAGAACTTACTGGTGGATTCGGCGTGGAGCGAGCAGTGGACTGCTCGGCACACTACGCAGCGCGGGCGACGGCGATTCGCGCTACGAGGAAGTGGGGGAAGATCGTCTTTCTCGGGGAAGGCGGAACGGTCGAAATCAATCCATCTCCGGACATGATTCACGATCAGAAGACGGTGTACGGATCGTGGGTGACTTCGACCTGGCTCATGGAAGAACTGGTGGAGCGGCTGGTGCGGTGGAATCTTCACCCGGCAGATATTATTACTCACAGGTTCCCGCTTGAAGCTGCGAGCGAAGCATACGCGTTGATGTCTTCGGGGAAGTGCGGGAAGGTAGCTGTTTGCGCGGATGAGGAATTGGTGTAGGGTGCTGAACTGGGCCGATTGAGGTTCGAGGTATTCCACCTTAAGCGCGATGAAACTGCGCCGAAGATTGGACACCCGGGATTTGTGGTTGGTCTGCGGCATCACCGTGGCTATGCTCGACGAGGAATGAAATATTATGAAGGACGACATATCTGCAGCAAGGCCGGAATGGGAATGCCAACTCAGTTCCCTTCTGCCACTTTTCGGGCATCGCAATTGGATCGTGGTTGCCGACTCGGCTTATCCGGCACAATCCAAGCCGGGAATCGATACGATTGTCTCCGGCGAAGACCAGATTCATGTGGTGCAGAAAGTTCTTGCCGCCATCGCTGCATGCAAACACATCCGGGCAAATGTCTACACGGACCGCGAGCTTGGCTTTGTCGAGGAGACGGCAGCGCCAGGCATCACGGAGTACCGCAGGCAACTCGAAGCGTTGCTCGCCGGTTCCACTGCGAAACTGCTTCCACATGAAGACATCATTGCCAGGCTCGACCAATCAGCCCAGGTGTTCCGCATTCTCATCATCAAGACAGAAATGACAATACCCTATACTTCGGTCTTTTTTGAACTGGACTGAGGCTATTGGGATGCGAATGCCGAAAAGCGGCTGCGGCAAACAATTCACGCGGCAGGAAATTAACCTGCGAACATTTTGGAAGGAAACGGGAATGGCGATCGACAGGCGGGAACTACTTCAATGGATGGGCGGCGCTTGTTCCGCCCTTGCTCTCTCGAGGTTTGCAAAGGCGCAGGGAGCTGACTTCCTGCCTACCAGGGAATCATTGCGCAGTTACCGGATTCCCGACTGGTTCCGCGATGCAAAATTCGGCATCTGGTCGCATTGGGGGCCGCAATCGGCCGTTGAAGACGGAGACTGGTACGCCCGCAATATGTATATGCAGGGCTCGAATCAGTACAAATTCCACTTGGAACACTACGGGCATCCGTCGAAGGTCGGCTACAAGGACCTGGTGAATAACTGGCATGCGGCAAAATGGGACCCCGAACACCTGATGAGTTTGTACAAGAAGGCCGGGGCAAAGTATTTCGTCAGCATGGGCGTGCATCACGATAACTTCGATCTGTGGAACTCGAAGCACACGCGCTGGAATGCGGTGAACATGGGCCCGAAAAAGGACGTGGTGGGCATTTGGCAAAAGGCGGCGCGGGCCAACGGCTTGCGCTTCGGCGTGAGTGAGCATCTTTGGATCAGTTACAAGTGGTGGGCAGTGAGTCATGGCGCCGACAAGACGGGGCCGCTGGCTGGGGTCGCCTACGATGGCATCGATCCGAAATATGCGGACCTCTATCATGATTCCGAATGCGCCAGATTTATTGAGAAGCTGGATTGGAACGACGATGGTATTCCCGAATCGTGGAAGCGGCACTATCTCGATCGTATGACGGATCTCATCGATAACTACCAGCCCGATTTTCTCTACACCGACGGCCATCTCCCTTTCGAAGAAACGGGAATGAAGATGGTTTCGCACCTCTATAACTTGAGTGCCAAGTTGCACGGCGGCCGGACGGAAGCGGTCTACACCAGCAAGGAAGAAACGGACTGCACGATCGGCACGTGTTTGCTCGATCGGGAACGCGGCGTGTCCGATGGAATCGCGAAGAATCCGTGGCAGACGGATACCTGCATCGGGCAGTGGCATTACAATCGCGGCGAAAAGTACAAGCCGGCGAAGAAGGTGATCGACCTGCTGGTGGATATCGTGAGCAAGAACGGAAACCTGCTGCTGAATTTTCCGCTGCCCAACTCCGGCGAGCTCGATCCCGAGGAGATGAAGGTGCTGGAAGGCATCACCGCGTGGATGGCGGTGAACAGTGAAGGCATTTATGCGTCGCGGCCATGGAAGATTCATGGTGAGGGGCCGTCGACGAAGGTGACGATTGCGTCAGGGAATTTCAACGAGGACAAACAGAAGGACCTTACCGCTGAGGATGTGCGCTTCACCACCAAGGGCAGCACGCTTTATGCATTCGTGATGGGCTGGCCGGAGAAGGAAGCGGCGGTGCAGGCTCTGGGTCTAGCCAGCGCGCAGAACCCGGGCAAGATTCGCCAGGTGGAATTGTTGGGACACAAGGGCGAATTGAAATGGAAGCAGAACGAAGCCGCATTGCAGATTGAAATGCCGAGCGAGAAGATTTCCGATATCGGCTTCACGCTGAAGATCGAGCTGGCGTAGATCCCCGCCGGGTCGCCCAAATGAATGGTCGCACCCCGGCAGCAACAAACCGTTGCGGTTTGCGGTACAACTCGACGGGAAACGCGGATTGATTCCGCGCTTTCTCAGACGTTAAAATGATGCAGGACCCACGTTGCTTCGCTGGGCGTGGGTCTTGCTTTTTGTTTGTGAAAATATCTGAGACAGACAAGGAAATTCCCATCACGAACCTTACTCCTGAAATTCTCATTCATATCGCGCGGGCATTGAATGTACCCATGCGCGGGCTCGTCGCTGTCATTGAACTGCTGGACGACGGCGGAACTGTCCCTTTTATCGCGCGCTATCGCAAAGAAGCCACGGGCAACCTGGATGAAGTGCAGATTCGCGACATTGAAGAAAAGCTCGCTTACTTCCGCGATTTGATGGAGCGGAAGGAAACCATTCTGGCTTCGATTGCCGAGCAGGGCAAGCTGACCGATGAACTGAAGAGTCGCATTGAAGGCACGCTGGACAAGAGCGAGCTCGAAGACCTGTATCTCCCCTACAAGCCCAAGCGGCGCACCAAGGCCACCATCGCGCGCGAGAAAGGCCTCGAGCCCCTGGCGCAGTATCTATGGGCGCAACGGAATTCCGTGGAACCGCTGGAGATTTTTGCAGCGAGTTTTGTGAACGTGAAACTCGGCGTAGCCAATGTGGAGGAAGCGCTGGAAGGCGCACGGCATATTGTTGCCGAATGGATTTGCGAAGATGCCGACCTGCGCAAGGCATTGCGGCAACTGGTCTTCGACGAGGGCATCGTAGTAAGCCGCAAGGCGATGGATGCCGTGGATGAGCAGGAAAAGTTCAAGATGTATTACGAATACAAGGAGCCGGTGAAGACCATTCCTTCGCATCGCATGCTGGCTATACGACGGGGTGAGGGCGAGAAGGTGCTGTACTTCCTGATTGAAGTGGAGCCGGAGCGGGCCATTGCAATCATGCAAAGGCATATCTTGCGCCAGCAGGGAGACTGGACGCGCCAACTGGGGCTGGCGATCGACGATGCATGGAAGAGGCTATTGAACAGTTCGATGCAGGGGGAGATGCGACTGGAACTAAAGCGGCGTTCCGACACCGAGGCTATTCAGGTCTTCCGCGATAATCTTTATAACTTGCTGCTGGCGCCGCCTGCCGGGCCAATCTCCGTGCTGGGCATCGATCCGGGTTTGCGGACGGGATGCAAGATTGCTGTTGTGGATGAAACCGGCAAGCTGCTGGCGCACGATGTTCTCTACCTGCACACGTCCAAGCGCGGCAACCAGGAAGCCGTGCCAAAGCTGGAGGAATTGCTGCGCAAGCACAATGTGCGGGCCATCGCCATCGGCAACGGAACGGCCTCTCGCGAGACCGATGCATTCGTGCGCGAGTTCCTCAAGGAGAAAGGGATTCAGGGCATTTTCTCTGTGACCGTGAGTGAATCGGGGGCGAGCGTGTACTCCGCTTCTGCCGTGGCGCGGCAGGAGTTTCCCGATCTCGATCTGACGGTGCGCGGAGCCATTTCGATTGCGCGCAGGTTGCAGGACCCGCTCTCCGAATTGGTGAAGGTCGATCCGAAATCGATCGGCGTGGGCCAGTATCAACACGATGTGGACCAGCGCCAATTGCAGGAGTCGCTCGAGACAGTGATCGAGAGCTGCGTCAACAAGGTTGGGGTCGATCTGAATACATCTTCGTGGACGCTGCTGCGATTTGTTGCGGGGATCACGGAGCGGACGGCGCTGAACATCGTGAGTCATCGCAATGAGAAAGGCAGCTTCCGCTCACGTACCCAGGTGCTGGAGGTGCCGGGCATCGGACCCAAGACTTTCGAGCAGGCGGCGGGGTTTCTGCGCATCCGCAATGGCGACAATCCTCTGGACATGACTGCGGTTCACCCGGAGTCCTACCCGGTGGTCGAGCAGATCGCGGGTTTGCTGGATACTTCGGTTGAACAACTCATTCAGCAACCGCAACTCCTCGAGCGGGTGGATCGGAACAGGCTCTCCGCGGGAGCTTACACGGTAAGCGATATCCTGGCGGAGTTGCGCAAGCCGGGGCGCGACCCGCGCGACAAATTTGTGGCGCCGAGCTTTCGCGATGAGGTGCGCGAACTGGCCGACGTGCAGCCGGGAATGGTGTTGGAGGGCGTGGTTACGAATGTGACCAAATTCGGCGCGTTTGTGGACGTCGGCGTTCATCAGGACGGTCTGGTGCATATCAGCGAACTTTCCAACCGCTATATCAAGGAGCCGTCCGAGGCGGTAAAAACTGGGCAGATTGTGAAGGTGAAGGTTCTCAGCGTGGATGCGAAGGCGAAGCGGATTGCGCTGTCAATCAAACAACTGACTGCGCCCACGCCGCGCGCCGCGGCCAAGGCTGCCGCAAAGCCGCAGCCCACGATGGATGAAAGACTCGCCGCGCTCTCGACGAAGTGGAAGGTGCGGCAACGGTCCACGGGCAGTCTTTAGTGATGGAGTTCCGCTTCCCGTCCGGTGTAATTTCGCACGGGAACTCCATTCCCTCAGGGGCTAAAGCCCGCGGGGTTACTGCTTGGTTTGACGTACGGGCTGAAGCCCGTACCCTTCAAAGCAACACGGTTTCAGGCCACGGTCAGAACCAGTTTGCCGAAGTGGCTGCCTTCTTCCATGCGCGCCAGGGCTTCGCGGGCCTGGCTCCAGTGGAAGTTCTCTCCTGCGGGGCGCAGCACCGTCAGGGCGATGGCGCGGTTCAACTCCTCGAAGTCTTTGCGCGAGCCGACGTAGATGCCCTGAAGTCGGACCTGCTTGTGGAGAATGGGGGCCAGGGGAAGCGGCTCGTCTCCGCCGGTGAGCACGCCGATTTGGGCTATCGCCCCGCCCATGCGGACAGCGCGCAGGGAGCGTGCCAGCGTGCCCAGGCCGCCGACCTCGACGACCAGATCCGCACCTTCGCCGCCTGTCTCGTCGAGCACCCAGCGATCCCAATCGGGGTTTTCGCGGTAATTCAGTCCGGCATCGAGGCCGAGCGAGTAGGCTCGCGACAGCTTTTCATCGCTGCCGGAAATACCCACGACGCGGGCGCCGCGGAGCCGGGCCAGTTGAAGGGCAAAAATCGAAACGCCGCCGGTTCCCAGGATCAGGACGGTGGAGCCCGGCTTCAGGTTGCCGGCGCTGAGTGCGTTCCAGGCGGTAACCGCGGCGCAGGGCAGGGTGGCAGCTTCTTCAAAGCTGAGGTGTTCGGGGATGGCAACCAGGCCGGTTTCTTTGAGAATGACGCGTTCGGCCAACATGCCGTCGATATCCCCGCCAAGCGCGCCTTTGGCCTTGGCGGGGGTTAGCGGCCCGTCCAGCCAGTTCTGCATGAAAATGCCGGCCACGCGGTCTTTGGGCTTCCAGGCCGTAACGCCTTCTCCCACGGCGACTACTTCGCCGGCGCCGTCGGAACAGGGGATGCGGGGCAGCCTCAGTTTTGGGTTGTAGATGCCCTTGACCATGAGCAGGTCGCGATAATTGAAGGAGACCGCACGTATTTTCACCAGCACTTCGCCAGGGCCCGGCTCAGCGATGGGACGCTCCACAAACTCCAAAGAATCAATGCCAAACGACGATATCTGCCATGCCCGCATGAGAAAAACTCCTTACTGCCGAGAGTACATTCTTCACTCCGCGGGACGCAATGCGGCAATACCCTCGTAGAATGAAGATATGGCTCGTGGNNGGGAAAGTAAATCGGTGGAGGAGCAAATGGCAAATGCCTTGCAGCAACCGGAGGTCGGCCCCGGCAATGAATATGTAAGCGAAGAGGCTCGGCGTCTGGCAGAACAGGTTCGTACGGAACGCGAGCGCCACAAACAGGCGCTGAACCTGCAAAGAGAGAATATTCTCTCGCAGAAAACGTCGAACCCCTCTCGCCGGACTGCGCTTGAGGCTGCCCTGGTGCAGATAGAGGCGGAGATCGAGGCTCTGCGGTAAGGTTTTTCAATTTCTAGCGGGTTCCCAGACCTGCCCCCTATGGCTCCCTGTGAAAGAGAAGGGAGTTGGCCTGCTGCACCGGGGTCAGCAGCACCCGCGCGATGTTGACATGCGCGGGGCGGCTCACGGCCCATACGATTACATCGGCCACGTCTTCCGGGGTGAGCGGAGTTATGCCTTTGTAGACTTTGCCGGCGCGCTCCCCATCGCCGTGGAAGCGAACCAGGCTGAAGTCGGTTTCTACCATGCCGGGATCGACGCTGGTTACGCGCACCGGGGTGCCTAGAACATCCTGGCGCAGGCCGTCGTTGATGGCCCGCTCGGCGGCTTTGCTGGCGCAGTAGACCGCTCCATTGGGATACGTGAGCTCGCCGGCGGTTGAACCCAGGTTGACCACGTGACCGCGGCCGCGCACCACCATGCCCGGGACAACGGCGCGAGTGACGTAGAGCAGCCCTTTTACGTTGGTGTCGATCATCTCGTCCCAATCATCGATCATGCCCATGTAGAGCTTGTCGAGGCCGCGGCTGAGCCCGGCGTTATTGATCAGGATCTCGATGTCGGCCCATTCCGGGGGCAACTCGTCAATCGTGTTCTGGACGGAGCGGTGGTTGCGCACGTCGAGGCGGATGGAGTGGACGGCGGTAGCGCCGCGCTCGAGGGCCTGGGCGGCTACTTCGGCGAGTTTTTCTACGCGGCGGGCGGCCAGCAGCAGGCGCGCGCCTTCGGCTGCAAAGGCGAGGGAGGTTGCGGCGCCAATGCCTGAACTTGCGCCGGTAATGAAGACGATTTTTCCCTTCAGACTCATCGGACTCATGGCTCTATCTTAGAGCTTTCCCCACGGATGGGAGAAGCTGTTTAAAAAGGTTGTTGGGCCGGGGAATTGGCCCCTTCCGGGATGAACAAGCTCCGGAATCGATTCTGAGCACACTCCAATCTTCGACCGTTGCTGAGACGCGATGAAGATGGTTGGCCGACCGCCGATAGAAGCAGTGGAGGGTTTGCATGACCGACCGCATTGAGTTGCTTGAAGCCGCGCTCGATAGCCTTCCGGAGGGCATTGCGCTGGCTGGGGTGGAAGGAAAGCTGGCGTTCTGGAATCGAGCGGCAGAGGAAATTACGGGGCACACGAACTCGGGGCTAATCGGGCTGCCGGTACGCGATGCGCTGGATACGCTGGTTGTTGGCGGCGCCAGCCATTGGATCAATCAGACTGAGGCGGAATCGACTCCTGGCCGCGGGTCGCTGATTCACGTACACCATCGTCTTGGCCATGAGGTGCCGGCCATGGCGAGAGTTCTGATGCTGCGCGACGGGCTGGGGAATCGCATCGGCACCGGAGTGGCGTTTCATCCCACCGAGACCCTGGACGCTTTGCCGCATGGGCAATCCGGCGGAGATATCGGTGTGGAGGAAAGCCAGTTGGAAGTCGAAGCCCGGCTGGAGACGGAATTTGAAGATTTCAAGCAGGGAGGCGCGCCGTTTGGAGTGCTTTGGATCACGGTTGATCAGTCGCACGACTTGCGCAAGACCCATGGGGCAAGGGCTTGCGAAGCGATGCTTGAAATTGTAGAGCGGACGCTTTCAAACGGTCTGCGGCCGACCGAGAAGATCGGGCGCTGGGGTGACGATGAGTTTCTGGTGGTGTCGCACGAGCGCACACCGGAGATGTTGACGGCACATGGGCAAGTCTTGGCCGGTTTGGCGCGGACGGCAGATTTCCGCTGGTGGGGCGATCGGGTGTCGCTCACGGTGAGTATCGGCGCGGCTCAGGCTGACCCGGCGGAGACGCTGGCAAAACTACTCGAGAGCGCGCAATCGGCGATGATCTCGAGCATCAGGGCGGGCGGAAACCACATAACATCTGCACCGACATCCGCATTGGGGGGGCATGCATGTTTGCCATCATAGGCATTGTCGTGGTGTTTGGGGCAGTCATCGGCGGCTTCCTGATGGAGAAGGGGCACATCGCGGTTCTGATACAGCCGGCGGAGTTGCTGATCCTGGGAGGGGCGGCGATTGGCACGCTTCTGGTGGCCAATCCCATGCACATCATCAAGGCGATTGTCGCGGGCCTGATGGGCATCTTGAAGGGGTCGCCATTTGACAAGACGCGGTATCTGAACACGCTCAAGATGATGTACGAGTTCCTGAACAAGGTGCGCAAGGAGGGACTGCTGAGCGTGGAGATGGATGTGGAGAAACCGAAAGAGAGCACCATCTTCAAGAATTATCCTGACTTCCTCGCCGACCATCACGCCAGGGATTTTGTGTGCGACACGCTGCGCATGGCCATCACCGGTGGCGTGGAGCCGTTTGACATGGACCAGATGATGGAGTTGGACATGGAGGTACACCATCACAATGCGTCTCAGCCGGTGGCCTCGCTGACCACGGTGGCCGATGCGCTGCCCGGGCTTGGAATCGTGGCGGCGGTGCTGGGCGTTGTGATCACAATGGGCGCGCTTGGTGGGCCGCCCGAGGAGATTGGCGAGCATGTGGCTGCGGCGTTGGTGGGAACATTCCTGGGCATTCTGGCGTGCTATGGCGTGGTCGGCCCGTTGAGCTCGAACATGTCAAAGACGGCCGACGACCATAACAGCTATCTGCATGTGTTGCGGGTGTTGATCCTTTCGTTCCTGAAAGGCGCGGCACCGATGATTGCCATCGAAATAGGGCGGCGCGCTATCCCTGCCCATGTGCGGCCCACCTTCGACGAAATGGAAAAGTGCTGCAAGAATCACGCGGCGGCAGATTCCGCAGCAGCGGCATAACGGCTGGCGGTTACTCCAGGAGAAGTGCAGCACAATGGCGCCCAACAAGTCTCAACCAATTATCGTGATCAAAAAGAGCGGCGGCCATGGCGGCCATCATGGCGGCGCATGGAAGGTAGCGTATGCCGATTTCGTAACCGCCATGATGTCCCTTTTCATTGTGCTTTGGCTGATGGGCTCAAGCGAAAAGGTAAAGAAGGCCGTGGCGGGGTACTTCAACGACCCCAAGGGAACCGGCAGCATGTTAGGCACCACGCTGACCGGGACCGGCGAAGTGATTTCGGCGGCTGCCAGCGACAGCCTGCAAAAGCTGAAGAGCAAGCTTGAAGAGGAGATCAAGGAACGCAAAGAACTGCAGAAGCTCTCCAAGCAGATCGAGATTACCATCACAGCCGAGGGCCTGCGGATCGAGTTGATTGAGGACAAGGATGGGACTTTTTACCAGAGCGGAAGCGCAAAACTGAGCAGTAGCGGACAGGAGCTGCTTGCGCTCCTGGCGGCGGAGCTGAAGACGCTGCCGAATGCGCTGCTGATCGAAGGGCACACCGACGCAACGCAATACTCGAGCGACACGAACTACAGCAATTGGGAGTTGTCGGCAGACCGCGCCAACTCCGCTCGGAGGCTTTTGCAGCAGGATGGCGTTCGCGGCGACCAGGTGACCCAGGTGCGCGGCTATGCCGACCAGTTTCTGCGTGTGAAGAACAACCCGATAGATCCTTCCAACCGGAGGATTTCGATTCTGGTAAAGAACGGGGAGGGCCCGGCGCCGACTATAAAAGGAGCCAAGGTTGTGGATGCGCCGGGGAAGTCTGTTCCGGCCGACGCCAAGACTTCGTCGGGAGGAGTGAAGCCGGAAGCCAAAGCGGAAAGCAGGCCGCCGGTTGCGGAGAATGTGGCCAAGCCACCGACACCTGTTTCGGCACCGTCACCGGCGAAGCCTTCGGCTGCAAAGCCGGGTTTGATGGAGAGAATCAAGGGGATGCTGCCGGGGAAGAAGAAATAGCAATCCGACACAAATGCGAGGCCCCGCCATTGCGGCGGGGCCTCGTGGTTTCAATCGCGCTTGCTACTTCTGCATGATCATCACGTGCGGACTGCCCGACGCGTTTTCAATACAAACGAACCTCGCCGAACCGACCACAACACAGCTTAGGCCCTTCGTTCCACTTCCGAACAAAAGGGAGCCTGTGCCCGTCGCAGTCGTGTCCCAACTGTAGGTCATGCTGAGCGATTGTTCCCAGGAGAAGGTTCCCTGGCTCGCATCCGTGACGGCACCGGTCATATTTCCGCTTGCGTCCGGATTGAGCTCTCCCACGTTGCCATTGGCGTTAGCGACCAACCTCGGCATTTCCCCAAGCATGTAATTGCCGGCAAAGGCTGCATTCGTGAAAGTGGTTTGAGTTTGCGGTTCGATCCAGCCGGTTTCCAGATAGCCTTTGCCGTTCAAGTCCAGCTCGAGGGCGGAGTTGGTGTTGAAGAAGTAGAGAAAAATCAAGTCTGTGCTGCTGGGGGGGGTGAAAGTGACGCGGCCTGGATAGGTGGCGTCGAAGGTGACCGCGAACGGACCGCCGTTTTCGCCGCCAACTTTGTACGTCCCGTTGTTGTCAGAGTAACTCTGGTTGATGGTCAAACCGCCTGCGCCATTGCCGGTTCCTCGAAAAACGGAAGAATCGTAACCAGATATGCTGCCGTTTGAGTATTCGTATGCATTCGAGTAGAGGACGAATGGGCCGCTGAGATTCGCCTTGGAGTACGTGGCCTGTTGCTGCGTGCGCATTTCACCGGCGTTCAAGCCGGAATCTCCGGCCGTTTCGATCAGGAACATGCGCTTCGTATCGACGATGTATGCGACCAGGGTTACCGGGGTCGTGCTGCCCGTTGGATTGATCGTGATGGTGAGGCGCCCTGTGGTTGTATTCACTGCGCCATAAGAGCCGGTAAACGAACCTCCGCTATCGGCTGTCTGGTCTACGCGCATTCCGTCAACAATGCCGTTGGTGATGATTCCGTTCAAGGCGCTGAATCGGCCAACGTTCGCTTTTGGGGTACCACTTCCGTTTTCGCCTTGCAGGCTAAACACAAATCCGTGGCCGCTGATGGTACTGGAGACAAACGCTGTGGTGGCGGCGGCCTGGTAACAGTCGGCGGCGCCGTGAGAGCCGGAGGGCGAGGCGCCCACGTCGCCGATTTCGACCATACGGAACTCGTTGGCGACGGGTCCGGCGAGATTATTCAGTGCGATTGCGTACTTCGACGAGTGAGTTCCCGTACCTCCCAGGACCATCACAGCGTTGGTGGTCAGCAAGCCGTTGTTGTCGGAGCCGATGTTGTAGGCGCCGCTTACAGTGCCGGACATTGCTGTCGCCTGGTCGCGGCTGTTCATATCGAATACGCCGCTGGATAGATTGCCCAAGCCGTCGGCCTGGAAGCTGGCCAGGGAAGTAAAGCGTGAGCCGTCTTTGTCGTTGAAGCCGTCGAACTTGCAAACGTAACGCCCATTGAGGTAGCCGTTGTGCGCACCGCTTGGCCCGCTAATTACATTGATGGAGTAAGTGACCGGGCCGGCGGTGGCCCCTTTGCTGTCCTTCACCTTGACGTTCAGGAGGATAACGGTGGCCGGCGACGACGTTGGAGTTCCGCTCACGGTGAGCCAGTTGCCGCCGTTGCTGGTAGCAGTCAGTCCGTCGGAGAGCGTAAAAGGCGTACCCGTGGGTGAAACAGTTACGCCGTTTATCGTCCAGGTCCACGGGGACATTCCGCCTGTGGCGCCGAGTTCACCACTGAAGGGCGAACCAACCAGTGCAGTGCCTGCGTTCGGAGCGGGCAGTGACAATGGCGTCGAGTTAGTCACGCTGATGGAGTAAGTTTGCGACGCGGTTTCGTTGTTCGTGTCTTTGACGGTGACGTTGAGTGGCGCGGATGTGGGAGACAAAGGCGTCCCGACGATGAACAGGGTGTTGCCGCCTGAGTTTTGCGCCGTCAATCCATCGGCAAACGCGTTAACTGGAATGTTGTTGGTGGGGATAGCTACGCCGTTAACAGTCCAGCTATAGTTGCCGCCGCCCGGTCCGCCTGACGCATTGATGGCCCCGTTATAGAGTTGTCCAACCGTGGCTGGTCCCAGAGAACTGGGATTAGGCGAAGGCAGAGAGAGCCCGCTTGAGCCGCTGCCTACCGTAAAGTTTGCATCCATCGACGAGGAGTTGTAATTGCTGTCAATGGCATCAATCTGCCAGTTGTAGGTTCCGTTGGGAAGCGAAGATTGATTGGGCAGGCTGTTGTCGCCCTGGAGCGGATCCACTCCCCACGTGAGGGAGGTGATGCTGGCTGGAAAGCCAGTGCTCTTGGAGTTGTTGCCCGGTATCTGCCAGACGTTCCCATTTGAATTCTGCCCGGACAACGAGAACCAGTAAAGATAGCTGGCGGCGCTCGCAGGGTCAGTCCAACTGAAGTTGGGCGTCGAACCGACGCCTGTTCCGGCGGGCGAATTGAGAGTGGCGAAAGCGTTGAGGACGGCGCTGACTGTGGCATTCAAGGTTTCAGAAGTACCGTCGGCATAGGTAACCTGCAAACCGTAGATAGAGCCCTTGGTGGGAGCGACACCGCCGAGCGAGAGCCAGAAGTTGAAAGGATCCCGGCCGCAATCGACGCAAAGGCCGGCGTCCATGGGCACCAATACGTGGGGGCCCGAGACCAGGGTCACGGCTACCGGCCGCTTGATAACTTGACTTACCTTGAATTGGAGGCTGTAGTTATCGTTGGTATTGCCATTGTTTACCTGGCGGGAATGATTTGTGGTAACGGCGGCATTGCCGTTGGCGATGGGCAGCGTCAGGTTCAGGCTCTGTGCGCCCGCGATGGAAACTGAACTCGAGTTGTCGCTGCCGGTGTTTTGAATGTCTCCGGTGTCGACAACGCCGTTGTTGTTCTGGTCGACGATGCCGAAGAAGAAATAATTGGAGCCGGTGGGCACGTAAACTGCGTAACTCGCCGGGCTTGTGGGCGGATTGGTTTTGGTTCCGACTTGGGTAACAAATACGCCGGCCTTGGAACTCTGATCGTAGAAACCCACATAGAGTGGGCCCGTGGCAGTTCCGCCGAAGGTGACCTGCCCAGTGACTTTGTTGCCGGCAGTCGGCGCGCCAATGGTGATAGGGCCGATGATCGCCGATGGGAGGCTGGTGGAAGCGCCCGCTACGCCCATCGCGCGGAAGTAGTACTTTGTTCCGTTTACCAGTCCTGTGCCGCTGGCGAGCCCGGTGCCATTCACGATCCATATGTCGGAACCGTTGGGGCCGGTCGCCAGGAAGTTCTGGCTTCCTGTGACAAGCGGGGTGCCTGTGGCGGACTTGAAGGTCGGACTTGTGCTCCATTGCAGTGTGTAGGAAGACGCCATCTCGATGCCATTATTGTTGGTGATGGCATTGAAAAAGACGACCGCGCCCGTGTTGAATGGAGCCGCGCCCTGCAGTGATGGCGGCGAAGACAGCGTTGCCGCCGGGGGATCGGTGATCGTTACCGCAGCATTGGTGACGTTGGCATTGGAAACGGTCACGTTGGCATTGCCGAGGGGGTCGGCAGCATTGGCTATGCCCTTGCCGAACGGGTCCATCCATGCATTCAACTGGTAGGCGCCTGGAGGCACGCCGCGGATGGTGAACGTACCCTTGGCAGGGATGCTGGTACCTGACGGAGATCCACCGCAGCTGTTGTTATATAAGTCGACGTAGATTCGTCCGGTCTTCGATCCTGCGTAGTTGACCGAGCCGGAGACCGTGTATCCAAGGGCTGCCTGGAAGTTTACGTCGGGGTCATTGCCGTTTAC
This sequence comes from Acidobacteriaceae bacterium, assembly GCA_003151985.1. Lineage (GTDB taxonomy): Bacteria > Acidobacteriota > Terriglobia > Terriglobales > Acidobacteriaceae > Telmatobacter. Next base: position 13,491 of record PLZC01000299.1, on the reverse strand, counting down.
GACCGCAGATTGACTGGGAGGATAAAAGATGGAGCTTGGCCCGCTGATCGAGGGTGTCACCGTGTAGTTGCCGTCAGGAACATTGAAGATCGAAAACGCTCCGTCGGAGTTTGTAGTGACGGTCTTCACGGGATTCGTGTTGATGCTGACCGTAACGCCGGACAGCGGCGCGCCGCAGTTGACGGCGCGGATTCCGCCATTCACAATGTGCATCGCTCCATTGACGGCGATGGAATATATGACCGCGTTTGAGGTGACGCCGGTGGCGGTGTCCTTCGCGACGGCTGTGAAGGTGACTGTTCCGGGACCGGTGGGCGTGCCGCCAATGGACAGCGTATAGCCGCCGGTGTTGAAGGCGTAGAGCCCAAGCCCATTCAACAGGGGTTGGTGCGCGCCACTGATGGGAATCGGGGAGGCGTTGACAGTCCATGTGTAGTTTGGACCACCGCCGGTGGCGTTGACGAACCCGGCGTAGTTTTGATTGACCGTGGCCCGTCCCAGAGAAATTGGGTTGGCCGGGGGCAGAGACACCGGAGGCGGGTTGACAACGTTGATGGAGAACGCGACCGGGCCGGAGTTGATGGTCGTTAGCTGGCAGCCGGAAAAGGACGGAGTGCAAGCCGTGACTTTGAGAATGAGCGCCACGCTGCCCGCAATATTTGGCTTTCCGCCGATCGACAATGTCCAGCCGCCGGTGTTGGTGAAGCTTATGCCGCCCGGCAGGGTGTAAGGCGTACCGTTCGTGGGAACGCTGACGACGTTCACCGTCCAGACGTAGTTATATGTGCTTGTGGTTTGGGTAACAGTGCCCGTCGCATTGACAGCGGCAGAGTAATTAGAACCCACGGTCCCACCCGGCAAGGTCGCGGGGTTAAGGACGAGGGAATATCGGTTGACGGGGAATGACACAGGTGTTGACGTGCCTCCCGTGGTGGTCACAGCAATACTCCCGGCGCCCGCCGTCATAATCAGGATGGCTGGAACCGTGGCCGTGAGCTGAGTGGCACTTACAAAGCCGGTAGCCAGCGAGGTCGTGCCCCATTTGGCGGTTGCGCCGGGAACGAAGTTCGAGCCATTGATGGTGAGGATAAACTGAGGCCCCCCGACTACCGCGAGAGCTGGGCTCAGGCTGGATATCACTGGAGGAGGCGGTATGATAGTGAATGTTGCGCCGGCCGATGTGCCGCCTGCAGTTGAAACTGTTACGAGGGCGGTGCCTGCGGTTGCAATCAGGCTCGCCGGCACGAATTCCGAGAGCTGAGTCGGGCTTGTATAAGTTCCCGTTAACAGCGTGTTACCGAACTTTGCCGTCGCTGTCGAAGTAAAGTTCGTGCCGTTGATGGTCATCGTGAATCCGGCCGCGCCGACAGCTTTCGAACTTGGGCTGAGGCTGGTGATGGTGGGCTTGGGCGGAAACACCTGCACTACGACCGCCGCCGACGTTACGGTGAGACCATTCGTGGTCCCGACATATTTTGCCGTCAGCGTGTGGCTGCCCACTGCGAGCGTGGAAATGGCAAGAACGTAGCCGCTGGTCGTGTTTGGCATCGCGCCAGGGACCAGGGTCGAAGTGCCATCGTAGATCCAAAACGTCCCCATTGTTGACGAGGCGCCTGTAACCGTGACCGTGGCGGTGAGATTAATGCTGGTACCGGAGACCGGCGCCGGATTACTCGTGGTGAGAACCAGGGTCGCCGCTGGGGTGGCTTGAGCGATTGGCGCAACTGTGGGGGTTGTAGCAGATGAGGCCGAAACGAATGCCAAGGACAGGATTACCGGAGAAACCACGGTAAAGAACCGCAACAAAGAACGTGCGTCTTGCATGTCAATCCCCCTCCGGGGCGTGAAAACTTGCGAGTCTAGCCACATCCGGAAAACGGCTTGAGCTGGGCAACCGGGAGCGCGGGCAGGGCCGTTTTTGGGAGTGTCACTGCAATGCTCCCCTCTTTTTCACAAATCGTCAATAGCGCAAAGGTCATTAGCGAGGTTTCTCGAACAAATTCCTATGCCCTTAATTAATTCCTATGCCCTTAATTAGAGAAGAGTTAGCCCTTGAGTTACTTTAGGCTGGGATCTTGTTACCAATGGAGGAGGGTGCCGTGTTTTCGGTCACAAGGTCATCGTGAGGGGATTGGCGAACAGGATTCCTGGTTTGGCGGAGATTCACGCGCGGGCGATAGTGTAGTCTTGATGGCGAACTGGAAAGCGTTTACTTGGAGGTATTCCTCGTATGACTATCGTTGCCGGGGTCGATTTCGGCACGCTCAGCGTTCGCGTGACCATGGTGGACAGCAAAAAGGGCCCGATCGGAACTGCGTCGGCATCTTATCCGTTGCATCGCCGCCGCGACGATCCGAACTATGCCACGCAGGCCCATGGGGACCAGATGACCGCGCTGGCCGCCGCAACTCGCGATGCATTGCGGACTACGGGAATTGATGGCAGCGCCGTTGCCGCCATTGCGCTGGACACGACCGGTTCCAGCGTAATCCCGGTGGGCGAAGGCTTGGAGCCGCTGGACGAGTATTACTTGTGGTGCGATCATCGCGCCTTTGCCGAGGCCCAGGAGATCACCCGGAAGGCACATGAACTGGGATTCGAAGGCATTGATTGGTGCGGTGGCGTTTACTCCCACGAATGGGGCTTCTCGAAACTGCTGCACTGGCTCCGCCACAATCCGGAGAAGCGCTCCAAGTTTGTTACCGCCCTGGAACACTGCGACATGGTGGCCGCCACGCTGAGCGGGATCACGAAAGTCAGCGAACTCAAGCGCAGCATCTGCGCCATGGGGCACAAATGGATGTGGAATCCCAAATGGGGCGGGCTGCCACCGGAGGAGTTTCTAGTGGCCGTGGACCCGCTTTTCGCCGGGGTGAGGGCCAAGATCGGCGGGGACTACCTGACCAGCGACCACCTTGCCGGTCACTTGTCGCCAAAATGGGCAGAGGCGCTGGGCCTTCGCGCCGGAATTCCCATTCCGGTGGGGGCATTTGACGCACATTGGGACGCCATTGGCTCCAACTGCCGCGAGGGCGACGTGGTCAATGTGGTGGGTACTTCCACCTGCATCATCGCCATGGCCAAGGAGGCACAACTGGTTCCCGGCGTTTGCGGCGTGGTGCCGGGCAGCGTGCATCCGGCTTACACCGGCATCGAGGCCGGGTTGTCGGCGGTGGGAGATATTTTTGAAGCGGTTTCGCGGCGAGCCAATAGTACCGTGGCCGCGCTTTCAGAGGGGCTGGAAACCTACAAGGCGGGGCAGACCGGGTTGCTGCGCTTGAGCTGGGATAACGGCGACCGCACGGTGCTTGTGAATCCTGAACTGGGCGGCGTTACGCTGGGCTGGAACCTGGTGCAGACCGCGCAGGACGAGCTGTTCGCGGCAATCGAAGGTACGGCCTTCCACACGCGGATCATTCTGGAGCGCATGGCGGAGTATGGCGTACGGGTGGATCGCGTCATCAACGCTGGAGGGATTCCGCAAAAGAGCGAAGTGCTGAACCAGGTTTATGCCAATGTGCTCAACAAGCCGGTGCTGGTGCCGGCGGGGATTCCGACGAGCCTTGGGTCGGGGATTTTTGCGCTGATGGCGGCCGGGGTTTACAAGACGATTGAAGAGGCGCAGGCGGCGGTGTGCCTGCCGCTGCGCACGGTTGAGCCGGATCCAAAGGCGGCGGTTGTGTATGAGAAGCTATACCGGCACTATCGGGATGTGTATTTTGCCATGGGGAAACGCGATGCGGAGCCTGTGGCGCTGGGGCGGGTGTTGCCGGAGTTGAGGAAGATTGCGGCAGAGGTGCGGTTGGCTGGGTAAGGCCGGGTTCCTTATCCGGGCCAGTTCAGTGAAGTGGCTTCCCAGGTCCCAAATGCGGGACCTGGGGCACCCGGCCAGGGCGGCCCGAAGACCGCCCCGGCCAAGGCCTTAGCGAATCATGTTGATCAACTTGCTTACTGAAACTAAACGGCTTAACTAGGCAGATGGGCGTTTTGCTAAAAAATTGCTAAACGCAACCTTATTAATGAGGCCCCAAGGAGGCCAACACTATGCGCAAAGCAACCCCGGAAGAAATCAACATCCTCATCACCCGCGACCCTGCAAGCCCCCACCCCGTAACCGCCACTCTAGCTGTGAACCGTGGAATTTGGTACCACGTCGACCCCAAAGATGGACTGCCAGGAAATTTTTGGGAGCAACAAACAGCGCTGAAAGAAGATGGCTTGTTTTTTGGGATGGACATCCGCACCGAACAAATCCCCGGCAACCCGGCTGGCGGCTTTTATGCAATTGCTAGTTGATAACATATACGGTGAGTGAGGCTCAGGATTGGTCCTGGGCTTCACCATCAACGATGGGTAGAGTGGATTGTTTTCGAATGTAATAGCGCGGGTCATTTTCGAAGGTGATGGCGTAGTGACGAATCCAAATTGTCTGGCCAATAACGACTAGGGGGATCAACCAATTAATCAACGTTTGATGCAAAGTCATATATTCGGGCATGAAGCTATGCAAGAAGTTTTTGGTTTGAACGAGGTGTGATTTCGATAGAACCATAATGGGGATAAATATAAATGGGAAAATTATGTTGAAGTAAAATGAAGCCTTGACACCGAGAGCCTGGGGTTTGGTGCCTTATAGAGAAGTAGTGCCCGCCTATACCATGGTAGCGTTTTACGATAGCGCTGGAATTCTTCAAAGTTGAGTTTGTACTTGCGGTAATCTCGCCTTCTTACGTGGTACGCGCGATATTCATCAAGTCGATAGATCAACAGAGCCGACGATCCGGCATCGGCCAATGCATGCCGAGCCTCTCTTGTGATAGCGACAATTCTGGCTTCAGATTTTTGGTGGAAACGATTATCCGCCGGTTTGGTTGCGGTAACTGTCTTCAGCCATCCGTCCCAAAAGGCGACGATTTTGCTTTGCTCATCGAGCTTTCTAATCCTCCGAGAAGGGGCATCGAGGTCCCGTGCCCATGTCAGCAGTGCGGGAACCAGAATTGACGCGATGGGGATACCGATCAGCACCAACGTTGTGCGGACAAAGTCAGAGATGCTAAGCCTCCTCAGTTTAGCGGGTGTTCCGCATGATGCTATCCTACCCCCCATCCGCCGCGTTGAGCGCGCGGCGGGTAGCCCATATTAGCCGCTGGGCTTGTCCCATCCAGCCGGGTGCCCCATCCTTGACGCAGTCTCATCGCGGCAAGGGTGGGAGAGCACAAATCTCAGGAACTTCGCCGCGCCTGTTTTGCAGATAATTAAGTCCCGGAAGCGGACAATGTCTGTATGCCACACCTCGTCCCAAGCGGTATTCAGTCCACCTTCGCCCTGACCCCCACCCCCCTGCCCCCGGAAATGCCCCTTTTTCGGGGCAATCATTCTGTCAGGATGAGGCGTATTTATCCTGTAATCAATAATTTAAGGCAACCACTCCGTAAACTCTCTATCGTCGATGTTGCCGCTTTTTAGCACGAAAAACGATCAAAAATGGCGATTTTTTATCACCTGAGCCGGATATTCCGGGACCCTTGACGCAGCTTATCGCGCCAAGGGTGGGAACACCATAATCGTCCCGTCAGTTACTCCGTAATCAACCCCGGCTCCTCCGCTCTCAGCTTGAAAGTCGAGTAGACGACGATGCTCTCGGGCGGGATGCGGTCCTTGAAGTCTTTGGCAACTTCGATGGTGCGCTCGGGATTGATGCTCACCTGGCTCTTGTCCTGGGCCTCTTTGGTTAAGGAATAGCGCTGCAACTTCAACGGCGCGGCGAGGCCTTCCAACGCGATGCTGACTTCCGCGGCGTGATGGCTCTCGTTGACTACCAAAATGGTCGTGCCGCCTTTGGGCGAGCGCAAAGCCGTCGCCACCAGCTTGCGGTCCGTGGGTTGGAACGGCGCCTCCACGCGAGTTGTCAGCACGCCGGAGTGCTTGGGAAAATAGCGCGTCAGCATGGCGAACTGGTAATAAGCGTTGGGCTGCGGGGTGAAGGCATCCAGCAGCTTGTTGGCCTCGATATCCCAGGTGCGGACAAGCTGCCATTGGCCGTCCAGATCGCCGCGGTTGGTAAAGCTCCAGCGGTTGAAGCCGTCTACGCCGGCGTTGATGCCGCGCACCACGAGGGAGGCGTTCTTCAGCCCGGATTGATAGCAGGCCGGGGCTGCATCGTCGCTGCCCCATCCATAACCCATCGTCCCAAATTCCGATAGAAACAAGGACTTGTTCTTGGCGTGAGCCCACTTGGCCCAGGCAGCCAGGCGCTTCTCGACCTCGGTCAGGTTGTTTTCTTCACCCATCGAGTCAAAGACAGCGTCGTAGGAGTGAAAATCGAAGGCGCCGACATAGGGCTCGCATTCGATCTTCGCAGGCTCAAAGGCCGGCAGGTAGGACCAATCGGGACCTGAGAGAGGAACCGACAGCCCGCGACGATCGAACTCTTCTCGCGCGGCCTTCAGGCCCGGCGTAATCGGGAGGGCCTTCATGTTGGCGTCCTGCCACCAGGAGAAGCCGTCCTGCTCCGGCTCGTNNCCGAAAGCAAATTCCGGGATCGAATTCGGTGCGCTGCGCAGCCGTTTGACAGGGTCCTCGGCACTGCCAGGGTAGGCATTCCAGCCCACGTTGGCCCACATCTGGGTGAGGAAGACATCCACGCCGTTGCGCTCGGCCCAGTCAAGGACCATGTAGAGCACCTGCATCTCGGAGTTGTCCCAATCGAAGGCCCGCTTTCCCGGCTCATAGACACGCTGCTCAAGCTCGACGCGGCACCAATCCATCCCCAACCATTCCGCGTGATGGGCGAGTTCCTGCCAATGGCTCTCGTCAGAGGGCTCGGGATTGCCACCCCACTCGCTGCCTGACCAGGAGTCACGGCGGCCAGGTTTCTTGCTTGGCAGCTCCGTGCTGATGACGTGAATGGAGGCGCCGATGCCGCCGCTCATGGTGCGAATGGGTGCGGTTGCCGCAATGTTGATCTTCACCGGAACGGCCTTTCCCAGGCCTTCCAAAACGGCATCTGCGCCGACCGAAGCATGTTGCGCGGCGTGGGCGGAGCCGACAGGATTCAATTCTCCGAGAGCGGCGGGGGCTACAGCCGCTGCACCAATGGTGGCAGCACTTGCACGGAGAAGTTCCCTTCTCGTCATTTTCACAGTGGATCTCCTTCAGTTGTACGGATCGCCNNTTCTATCACCGAAGGCGATCTTTTGAAGAGCAATCCAGCATGTCCGGTCGCTCCGCCTTGAACTCCTCCGCCTGTACCCCGTACTTTAGCTTTTAGCACATGGGATAAAAGGGAGCCATCAGGAAACGGAGAGGGGTTAGGGCAAGCCCGGGAAACCTGAGAAATCTGGCACTGTTGCAAAACAGATCGGCTCCAACAAAAATGGCGGCGAGGCGAAATCACGCCCCGCCGCCATTAACTGCGGCTCTTGTGTCCGAGCCGATTTTGTTCAGTTCGCTCTAGAACATATTCCAAAGCGACTGGTTATAGACCGCGTGGTGGAACTGCACTTCCGAGCCTTTTACGATGGTTCCCAGTTCGCGCGGAGACCGGTTGGCGGCGGCTTGCTTCAGGTCGGCATAGCGGCCTTGCACATCGGCGCCAAGAATCTTTGCGATCCACTGCGAGGCTTTGAAATCGTCGATCGCCGTCTGGATGTTGTCCGGCAGGAACTTGCCGCCGCCACGGAGGCCTTTGGCTTTCGAGATCTCCCCGTCGATACCGGTCTTGAAGATGCCGTAGAGCGCCAGGTAGGGGTTGGCGTCCGGGGCCACGGCGCGAACTTCAGTGCGCATGGAGCGGTGATTGCCGATGGGCACGCGGACCATGGCGCCGCGATCGACGGCCGAGGCGCGAATCTGGTTGGGGGCCTCGAAGTGAGGATCGAGCCGCCGGTAGGCGTTGACGCTGGAATTGAAGACAAGGCAAAGGTCCAGCGCGTGGGTGAGAATGCGGTCGAGGAAACTCCAGCCAAATTTGGAGAGCTGCTCCTCGCCTTTCTCGTCCCAGAAGAGATTGGTCTTGCCCTTGGAGATGGAGACGTTGGTGTGCATGCCGCTGCCGTTGACGCCGACAACCGGCTTGGGCAGGAAGCAGGCCGTGTAGCCCATGTTTGCGGCAATCTGACGGCACAGCAGTTTGTAGAGCTGAATCTGGTCGGCGGCGGCCACAACTTCGGCGTAACTGAAGTTGATTTCGAACTGGCTTGGTGCAACTTCGGGGTGATCCTTCTCGTTCTGGAAGCCCATGGCGCGCTGCACTTCGGCGGCGGTGTCAATGAACTGGCGCAACTGATCGAGCGGCAGCACATGGTAGTAGCCGCCCGTATTGATGAACTCGAACTTGCCCGTCTCGTGATAATGCCGCTCCGCGTCCTTGCCTGCGAAGAGGAAGCCCTCGATCTCAGTGGCCGCGTTGAGGGTGTATTGCTTCTCAGCGAACAACTTGTCGGCGTAGTTTTTCAGCACGCCGCGCAGGTCGCCGGAGTAGGCGGTGCCATCCTTGTCCAGCACGGTGCCGAAGACGACAACCTTACCGTTGCCGAAGACGTCGGCGGGGACCCAGTAGAATGCGCTCCAGTCGATGCCGAGCCGCAGATCGCTTTCCTTCTGCGCTGTGAAGCCGCGTATGGACGAGCCATCAAAGGTCAGGTTTTCGTAGGATCCCAACAGGAATTTCTTGTCGTAGTCCAGCAGGTGCAGCCGGCCTTCGAGGTCGGAAAACAGCACAGATACAGCCTTGATCCGCTTCTCGTCGGTCAGATACTTCAACCGCTTCTCGCGAATCTTGTCGGGCTCGACGCGGTTGGCGCGCTCGGCCTTGGCTGTCAGGTTGAGCTCTTCAAGCTCCTCGTACGACAGAGCTAGAAAATTGCGGTAGTCAGCGGACATGTTTCTCCTTTTTTTTGGCGGATGATGTTGGCGGACAAAGGTTCAACTCGGCGTTCGTGGCGAGCGCTGATTAAGGACTTGTGAACATAGGGTAACGCGGCCAGGCGGGTCGCGCATAAGAAAATGATAACTTTGGAATTGCAAAGGCAAGGAAACGTGGCAGAGCAGCCGTCCATTGGGTACCGGACGAGCAGATATCCCTTTCGCTCGCGGGCATCCTCCCCCATTGCGGTACTCTGGTTGTTCAGGGAGATCTTGAGGATAATGTCGAAATTCTGCCGCCTTGCCTTCGCCATTCCTGCCATTTTTGCCTTGGCATTCACCGTCGCTCGCGCCCAACAGCCGGCGCCCGATGCGCCCAAAGAGGACTACGTCCGCGCCCACTATACCAAGTATGAATTCCGCATTCCGATGCGCGACGGCAAGAGGCTGTTCACCGCGGTTTATGTGCCTAAAGACGCCACCGGAGGCCCTTATCCCTTCATGATGGACCGCACTCCTTATAACGTCGGCCCGTACGGGGAGGACAAGTATCCGCAGCACCTCGGCCCCTCGGAGGAGTTTGAAAAGGGCGGCTATATTTTCGTTTACCAGGACGTGCGCGGACGCTGGATGAGCGAGGGCGATTTTTTGGAGATGCGGCCGCACATCGACGAGAAGAAGTCCCCCCAGGACGTGGACGACGCGTCAGACACTTATGACACGATCGAGTTTCTGCTCAAGCATGTGGCCAGTAACAACGGTAAAGTCGGCATCTGGGGCATCTCTTACCCAGGCTTCTATACTTCGGCCTCGATCATCGACTCCCACCCGGCACTGGTGGCCGCCAGTCCGCAGGCGCCAATGACAGACCTCTTCCTGGGCGACGACAGTTACCACGGCGGGGCCTTCATGTTATCGGCCGGCTTCGGCTTCTATGCTTTCTTCAAACCCAACCATAACCCGGAAACTCCCAAGCAAGGGCCGGGCTTCGATTTTGGCACGCCGGATAGTTATAGATTTTATCTCCAGGCCGGTAACATCGATAACCTCGACAAGCTTTACCTGAAAGGCTCCAACTGGCTGTTCACCGACCAGGTAAAGCACTGGACCTATGACAGCTTCTGGCAATCGCGCGACCTTTCGCGCCACATGAAGAATGTGCGTTGCGCCGTGCTTGTTGTGGGCGGATGGTATGACGCCGAGGACCTTTCCGGTCCCTACCGCACCTTCTACGCGATCAATAAATTCAACCCGGAAACGCCTACCACGCTGGTCGAGGGACCGTGGGTACACGGCGGCTGGTCGCGGGGTGAGGGCAGCCATCTGGGCGACGTTCAGTTCAACTCCAAAACCGGCGAATACTTCCGAACCAATATTCAATTCCCTTTCTTCGAGCATTACCTCAAGGGCAAAGGCGGGGCGCAGCCCAAGGCGGTGTTGTTTGAGACGGGAACTAACGTTTGGCATAACTTCGATACCTGGCCGCCCAAGGCCGCGACGGCCAAAACCCTCTATTTCCACGCCGGGGGAAAGTTAAGTTATGATTCGCCGGAAGAGGCCAAGGGCGTGGATGAATACATTAGCGACCCCAACCATCCAGTGCCATTTGTCGGTTACACCACCGACACGGTTCCCCAGCGCTACATGGTGGACGATCAGCGCTTCGCTAGTTATAGGCCCGACGTGGTTGTTTATCAGACCGACCCGCTGGAAGAGGATGTGACGATTGCCGGCCCGATCTCGCCCCGGCTGAAGGTGGCCAGTTCCGGCACGGATTCCGATTTCGATGTCAAGCTGATCGACGTCTATCCCGAGGATTACCCTGACGCGGAAGACGCGACACGGCCTAACAAGCGCATTCTGGATTCGCCTCCGTTGCACATGGGCGGCTACCAGCAGTTGCTGCGCGGTGAGCCATTCCGCGCCAAGTTCCGCGACAGTTGGGAGCATCCCGAACCGCTCACTTCGGGCAAAGAGACGGAGATTAATTTCACCATGCCGGATGTGTTTCACACCTTCCGCCGCGGTCACCGCATCATGGTGCAGGTGCAGAGTTCCTGGTTCCCGCTGGTGGACCGCAACCCGCAGAAGTTCGAGGACATCTACAACGCCAAGGCCGCGGATTTCGCGAAGGCCACGGAGCGCGTGTACCGGTACGCGGGCGCGCCCTCCTCGGTGAAGGTGAACGTGCGGCGGTAGGGGCCGGGCATGCCCGGCCCCTACGACTTACAATGTAATTACACGAACATGCGCGCCAACCTCATACGCATCGGCAACTCGCGGGGCATTCGGATTCCCAAGCCGCTCCTGGAACAGGCAGGACTCGGGGGCAAGGTGGAACTCCTCGTCGAGAAAGGCCGGCTCGTGATTCGGCCGGACCGCTCGCCGCGGCAAGGTTGGGGGGAGGCTTTTCGAGCCATGGCGGAGCGCGGCGACGATGACGTCCTCCTCGGCGGGATCGCCAACGCCTTCGACCGGGACGAGTGGACGTGGTAAGCAGCGTCCGCCGCGAACGTCGCCAGGGGGAAGTCTGGCTGGTTGCGCTGAATCCCACGAAAGGCTCCGAAATACGCAAGACCCGGCCCTGCCTGGTGGTCTCGCCCGACGAGATGAACCAACACATCGCCACGGTGATCGTGGTTCCGTTGACGACCAGCGTTCGCGCTTACCCAACGCGCATCGGGCATCCACTTCCAGGGAAAGACCGGCCAAGCGGCGCTCGACCAGATCCGCACCGTCGACCAGACGCGTCTGGTAAAGAAGTTGGGGGCAGTGCGCGCGGCCACGTCGGACCGGGTGGCTGGCATCCTGGTCGAGATGTTCACCCGCGGGTAACCGGCGGGTGGGCCGCCCTGGCCCCCCGTGCTACACTGACCCATCTTGACGCCCCCTGAAAGCCGCCCAAAGCTCGAACGCCCTATCGGCCTGCTGCATGCAACGGCCATGGTGGTGGGCATCATCATCGGCGCTTCGATTTTCGTTCAGCCCGCGGAAATCAACCGGCACGTGCCCAGTATTCCGGGTGTGCTTTCGGTGTGGATCGCCGCCGGAATCCTGACGTTATGCGGCTCGCTGGTGTGCGCGGAACTCTCCTCGGCATTTCCCCGGACCGGCGGTGTCTACGTCTTCCTGAAAGAGACGCTCTCGCCGGCGTGCGGATTCCTGTGGGGCTGGGCCATGTTCTGGAGCGTCCACTCGGGGATCATCGCGGCCACCTCGGTCATTTTTGCGCGGTACATCGCGTTCTTCATTCCGCTCGACGATTTCGGCATCCGCGCCGCGGCTATTGGCGGCATCGCGGTGGTGTCGTTCATCAACTATCGGGGCGTGCGCCAGGGAAGCCTTCTGCAAACCATCGTCACCACGGCCAAGGTGGCGGCGATTGTTGTGCTGCTGGCGATGGTGGTGGCCTTCGGCTCTCCGGGCGGCCAGGCGGCGCCCTTGGCCTCTGCGCCCGCGATCTCTTTCCGGGAGTTCGTGCTGGCGATCGGCGCCGCGCTGTTCGCGTTTGGCGGCTGGCACATGGTTACCTACACCGCGGGGGAGACGCGCGATCCGGAGAAGACCATTCCGCGGGCGCTGCTGATCGGGTCGCTGGTGGTCACCACGTGTTATGTGGCGCTGAATGCCGCCTATCTGTACCTGCTTCCGCTTCGCCGGGCGATCTCTTCGACGCGCGTGGCCGCCGACGCGGCGTACGCGCTGGCGGGTCCGCGCGGCGCCGCCGCCATTTCGGCGCTGGTGATCCTCTCGGCCATCGGAGTCCTCAATGGCGTTATTCTGGCGGGGCCTCGGGCCTACTTCGCGATGGCCCATGAAGGCCTGGCCTTCGGCTGGCTGGCCGGCATTCACCCGCGTTACCACACGCCGCACCGCGCCATTCTGGTGCAGGCTCTATGGTCGTCGGTGCTGGTGGCCACGGGGACCTATCGCGCGCTGTTCACGCGCGTGGTTTACACCGAGTGGCTGTTTTTCGCGCTCATGACCATCGGGCTGATGCGCCTGCATCGCCGCGCCGGCTACGCGCCCGCCTACCGGGCCTGGGGCTATCCTGCGATTCCGCTGGCGTTCATCGGGGCGGCCACCCTGGTAGCTGTAATTCAAATCGCCGCCGATCCGCTGCAGGCGGCCACGGGGCTGGCGCTGGTCGTGATAGGATTGCCAGTTTACTACCTGTGGGTGCGGAGACATCATGCGCATCATTGACTTTCACAACCACTACTACCCGCCGGCCTACCTGGAGGCGCTGCGCTCCGGCTCGAGCGCCGTCGAGGTGACCATCGACGACGACGGGAATCCGCGCATCTACTATCCCGGCGACTACAACATCGCCGTTCCCGGACACCGCGACATCGATTATCGCGAGCGGGTGCTCGCCGAGCACGGTGTGGATACCCAGGTGCTCACCCTGACCACGCCGGGCACGCACGTCGAAGCGCCGGCCACCGCCGTGCGGTTCGCCGCCCTGGTGAACGACGCGTTCGCCGCGGTGGCCCAAAGCAAGCGCGGCCGGTTCACCGCGCTGGCCACGTTGCCCTTGAACGATCCGGCGGCATCGGTCAAGGAACTGGAGCGGGCCTGCCGCGACCTGGGCTTCCGCGGCGCCATGCTGTTCAGCAACGTGAA
>PLZC01000161.1 GCA_003151985.1 Acidobacteriaceae bacterium | reverse complement strand
CAAACTCGTTGACACGCTCCGCTTTGGGATCTTTCCAGGTATTGAAATCGTTGCCATTCAACCAGGCAATGTTAAGGAACTCCTTATAGCGGTTGCCGAGGTACTGTCCATATGCATAGTCAGCGGCAGCTCCGTTGTTGCGGAGCGCGGGGAGCCATCCGATAGTCTCCATGGGATCAAGAAAGACCAGGATGCCATGCTTTTCAGCAAGAGTAATCATATGGTCGAGACGGGTGAAGTAGGCTTCGTTCGGCTTGCTGAAGTCATAATGTTTGAAGTCGGTTCCGCCGGGGAGGAATCCATTAAATGGCCGGAGCCCGTCAGGGGTGGTCGCTTCAGTGTTCGTGGGATAGTCGGGGCCCGCACAAGTCACGTCGATCCAGCCAACGGTGTTAAACCCATGTGCCTACCTGTCGGCGAAGTAGAAATCGGCGTCTGCTTCACTTAGCCGGCCCATCAATCCTTGAGGAGTATCACCAACTATGAGCAACGGTTGGTTGTTTCGGTCGACCAGGTAGCGCCGATTGGCACTGAGCTTGAGAGGATAGGCGGGACCACTTGTGCTCGAGTTTGGAGCATGAGCCGACGGGGTCTGCGCCGCAACCGGAGCCGACACGTTGAATTGAATAGCTAACATGAGAAGTGACAGAGGCATCATCAGCGCAGCGAGTGCCTTAGTGTTTCGACTATTTCCCGCGTGTTGCATTTTCATTCTTCTCTCAATCTCTCTTCGATTTTGCACCTCACGGCCAGCAGGACAGGACTTTGGTTATGGCTGAGGTGACTGCAGATGCAGTGTTGATGTTCTTTGTGATCTGAGCAATTTCGTCCTTTATCTTCTGGAGAGCCACATTCACCGCCTTGATTTTAGGATTGAGTTGGATGAAGAGTTCCGTGTTGCTGGCGAGTTTCTGTTCGTTGAGGGCAGTGATGATGTCGTGGATGCCCTCCTGAGCGCTGTGGATCATGTCCTTGTTCGAGAGATCGGATGCACCCCAGTAGGCTTTTGACAGGGCATCGTAAGCGGCCTGATAAGTGGCCGCGGGGTCTGGATTCTGAAGGGCGGCAGGTAAGGTGGAGCTGCTCATGCGTTTTGCTCTCCGTGGTGAAGCTACTTTGTTGGAAGGGACTTATAGAAGGCCCCGAGTTCAGAGCCTGCGGCTGCGAGGCCGGCAATCTGTTCCTGAATAGATTCGGGGTTATTGCCCTGCGCGGCGGCGGCGAGCGCCTGGTGAGTAAGAGCGAGAGTGTGGAGCGCCTTTTGTAGTTTAGCGAGCAAGGCATCGTTTGCCTTTTCTTTGGAAGCGATGTCTATGAGCTTGCCGACTTCATCGCGATGCTGGATCGGGTTGAGAGCGGTTCCCTGATGGCGAATGAACTGGTCTTGATCTTGGAGCAGTTGCTGGTAATCGACATCGGCTTGGCGGCGAAGCACAACGATATCACTGTCAAGCAGTTCGCATAATGCGACGACGTTCTCGTTCATGTCCTGTGTAACCTTGGGGAGCGAGCCTTTGATCCTTTTGGCGATGAGGTATTCGCCTAAAGCCAAAACGGCAGCACTTACTCCATTCGCTACTGCAGAACTCATGACAGGAGCGTGCGGGATGACAGTGGCGAGATCGGTGGCCACTGTTTGCTTGAGAGCCTTGAGGTTGGCGCCTGCACCTGCAGCAGCCGCATCAAGCGCCTTTGTGTCCTTGTCGGAGGGTTTACCGGTAAGTTCCACAAGAGAGGCCGCGTACGATTTGAGGCCATCCAAGACCTTGATACGGGCGCTAAGCTGCTCAGGGGTGAGCAGGGGCTTCATGTCAGTTTCAGGGTTCCAGGTGGGATCTTTGTCGTAGTTATAGACTGCGGCTGTAACTTGCTCGTCCTGGCGCAGCTTTATGGCGGCGCGGTAGGCGTCTTCCGAGCTGTCAATTACAGTGCAAGCGATCGTTGAGAACGCAGTGGCATGTTTGGCAAGCGGAGAGAGTGAACAGCCTGTAAACATAACGCAGACTGCGAGGAGGACCGACACCGACAAGAATTGAACGTGGGGTCGGCAACAGGCCCGGCCAGCGGACAAGAACGCCTTACGTTGCATGCTCGGATTGAAAATCACGATGCACCGGTTGTCAAGCAGAAATAAGTCCCTGGAATCTGGTTCCATTGGCTTTAAAATGAAACTCCCGGTGGATTCCCGGGTGCAGCGAAAACTGAGATGCGAAAGCAGGAGGTAACTTCAATGGCGAAGCGAATCGTGTTTTGTGCAGACGGAACCTGGCAAGCTCCGATGAATAACACCAATGTCTACCGGATGTATAAGGCACTAACTGTGAGCGCGGACCAAGTTACCTATTACGACGATGGAGTGGGGGCAGATGCCGGCGGGCTGTCCCGTATCCTGCAGGGAGCATTCGGTGCGGGACTGCTACAAAAGATCAGGGACGGATATACAAAGATCGCGCATGTGTATGAAGCAGGTGATGAAGTATTTCTGTTTGGATTCAGCCGGGGAGCTTACACAGTACGCAGCCTGGCGGGAATGATAGCTGCATGCGGTTTACCCACCGGGAGCTTTACCGACGACTGCGTTACGCAGGCGTTTGCGGCTTACCGCGACCCGGTGAACCGCGCCTCGATTCTTGCCGGGCTGACTTCCCAATGCCTGGAAGATGTGTCGATCCGGATGGTAGGGGTATGGGACACGGTTGGGGCGCTGGGGATTCCGGCGATTTTTGGAAAGATCGACGAGAAGACTTTTGGCTTTCTCGACACTGGGCTCCACCCGAACGTGAAGAACGCCTACCATGCTCTGGCAATCGATGAGAAGCGGCCGCAGTTCCCTGCTACGCTTTGGACCTCGACGCCGGCGGCAGGGCAGACGATTGAGCAAGTTTGGTTTTCCGGCTGCCACGGGGACGTAGGCGGTGGCACATTGCTTGGCGGCGGCGTGGACGATGGAACTCGCCTGTGTGACATTCCGCTTGGATGGATGGTTGCCAAGGCACAGGCTCTGGGCCTGACGATGGATCCCGTGGTTGCAGCGCAGTACGGAACTCTGCCGGCGAAGTACGCTCTGGACAAGATCCGTGAGTCATGGACGCCAGCGGATGGGGCGCCCTATCTACGCCCGATCGGACCAAATGCGAGTGTCTCGAATAGCGTCGCCCTCCGAGTGCAGTATGCGTTGACCTATACGCCGGGAAACCTAACGCTGGATAATGGATTGCTCGGGGATGGATATTCGTCAGTGACATTGGTGGATGAGAATGTCTTTTAGGCAGGTATGGCACTGCTATGCAGACGGGGGCTCCCCAAAGAAGGCGCTCCGGGCAGGCTTGCCCGCGGCCTGCCAGAGTTTCAGGATTTCATAGACTATCGTAGTGCCATAAGTGACAGCGATCCAAACCAGGACTGCTTCGATCGGTAACCCTGCCCATGCTCCTATGAACAGGCCCATCATCTGTTTTTGTTGATAACCCCACCAGCCATAGGGTACAGCCAGCGTTGCTTCCCAAAACATACTGATGAGCAGAATCATGAAGATCGTCAAACTGAAAGCGCGCCAGTTGATGAACCGCCTGGCGACGGGGAAAAATGCCGCTGAAGGAACCAGGCCACCAAATACGAGCACAGTGAAATAACCCGGGAAGCCTTCGGGAAAAGGTGAACGCAACTTCTTATAGAGAATTGCCGCGGCGATCAGCGCGATGCCTGCCAGAAGAGAACTCGGATGGAATTCAAGCAACCGGCGTAGCTGTTTTGATTCGACGCAGTAATCGTGCTTGCTATAGGCAGCAAGCCAGTATTCGCCCAGCCATACATAGATGAGGAGGACGGCGAGAAAGCCAGTGAAATAGAAGATGTACTCTTCCAGGGGAACACTGCCACCCACGGCTGGAGCGCCGATGCCGAGCGTTGCCCCCGCGTTGGGGTAGACGAAGTACTTGTTGGCAAAGAAGAAATCCAATCCAAACCCGATGGGCACAAGGATGGCAAGCGTCCGCCAGAAGGAGCGTTGCGGGATGCGCAAGTTTTCGCTTGGCAGAAACCAAAATCCAATTACCAGAATCGGGACGACAAACAACAGGAGGCTGAAAGTATAGCCATAGGGCGTGGGATTTGTGCTGGATATTTCCGCAACGGCGGGAGTGCGAACGGTATGCAGGGTGATGCCCGCGGGAACGGCGACCATGGCGAGCATGGCCAAAACTATCCATGCACTCTGCTTCGGGCTTGGGGAATGTGCCGGCATGAGTTAGGGCAGCGGTTGGGGTACGCCGCGAATGGAGAGATTTTACTACCGGCTAACGAGCTTCGTTCAAACTTTTTCCTTCAACCAGATGGATGCGATTTCCTCTAGCGTGCGGTTCTTGGTTTCCGGAAGATTGAAATGAATGTAGACAAAGGATGCGGCGCAAAGCAGGGCGTATCCGAGGAAAACCACCTCGACCGTGAAGAGCTTTATGAGGCTGAGAAATGTAGCTGTCACCAGCGAAACCGAGATCCACAGCACCATGGTGGCAACCGACATGGCACGACCGCGGACGCGGTTGGGCAGCAGCTCCGACAGGCAGACCCAGACGCCCGACCCGAGACCAAAGCCAAAACAGGCGATGTAACCCAGCACGGGCACGAGCAGCAGGACTGAGTGGCCCGGAAGCCAACGAAGCATGGCCGCAAAAGCCAAAAGACAAATCCCCATGCCGCCGGTTGCCGTGAGCAACAGAGGGCGGCGCCCGAGCCGGTCAATCATGATGAGTGCGGCGATGGTAAAGACAAGGTTGACTATGCCTACGACGACGTTCATGCCGATGGCTTGTCCTGCGGTAGCGCCGGTGTGCTCGGCAAAGACGATGGCGCCATAATAGAGGACCGTATTGACGCCGGTCACTTGCTGGATGATGGCCAGCATCATGGTGAGCACCATCGGCTTGCGCAGCGCGACGCTGAGCAATTCACGATAAGTACCCGTTTCCTCGGAGATGGCTTTTTCGATCTCGGCGAGCGCGCTCTCAACATCAGAGCCAGGAGAAACTTGCCGCAGGACTTTACCGGCACGCTGGCGCCGGCCGCGTTGCAACAGCCAGCGCGGACTTTCGGGAATCCATAGAAGCGATATGCACAACGCCACGGCGGGAATGGCGCCGAGGCCAAACATCCAGCGCCAGTTATCGCGAGGAAGCTGGGCCAGCGCGTAGTTACTCATGAACGCGACAAGCATACCTATAACGATGGCCATTTGGTTGAGAGTCACGAGCTTTCCGCGGGCATGAGCCGGAGCAATTTCGGCAATATAGAGGGGCGCAATAAGCGACGCCGAACCAATGGCCAGCCCACCTAAGGCGCGGGCCACGAGCAATTGCCAAAGCTGCGTGGGAAAGGCAGCGCCCAGTGCAGAGATACAAAACAGGATGCCGGCAATGAAAAGCACGACTCGCCGGCCATACCTGTCACTCATGAACCCAGCCAGAGCCGCTCCGACGGCGCATCCCCAAAGCAGTACCGATGCAACCTGCTCGGTGGCAAAAGGGCTAAGGTTGAAATCGATCCGGAGATAAACCAGTGCGCCGTTGATAACCGCCGTATCATAGCCGAAGAGCAATCCGGAAATGGCTGCGCTAACAGCAATTAGTACGACGTACAAGGAGATCTTTCCGCTGTGAGGCGCGATGGTAGCGATTGGCAAATTGTGCTCCCGGACTCGTGAGAATGTTGTACACGGCTGAGGAAAGTGTGTCAAGCAATTGCGCGACATACGAGCAGATGTGTGCATTAATCCGCACAACTCCATCATTTATTTGCTCTTTATGCTTGTATTGCTGCATTTGTTTTAATATAATCTGGATGTCATGAACACCACTCCAACTAGCTCCGCAGCAACCTTTTTCGACTTGAAATCCGGTCTCATTACCGGAGACGGAGTGGAAGAGTCAGTAAAACTGCTCAGTCAGCTTGAGGGCCTGTTTCACGATGAAGCCGCATGGCGCAAGATGGATCCCGAGACTGTGGTCTATCGGGTTCGCTTTTGGCGGCCCGTTCCCGATGGCACGAAAGGCGGCCTATTCTGGGGCGCCACATATCTGGAGCCGGGCAAGGTGGGGGATGAGTACTTTATGACCCACGGACATTTCCACGCCATTCGTGACCGTGCCGAATACTACGCCACGGTGAGCGGGACGGGGGCGTTGCTACTGATGAACGAAGGCGGCCAGACCTGGAGCCAGACCATGACAGTTGGGACAGTGCATTACATTCCCGGGGGCATTGCTCATCGCGTGGTGAACACAGGCAACGAGCCACTTGTTTTTCTTGCCAGTTGGCCGAGCGACGCCGGTCACGATTACGCCAGCATACGCACGGCTGGTTTTGGCAAGCGGATTTTGGAGCGAGATGGAATGCCGTGTCTGATATAACGGCGCTCGCAATTGATCTTGGCGGTTCCCACGCCGCTTGCGCCGTGGTAAGAGAGAGCGAGATTCTTGCCCAGCGCAGTTTGCCGGCGAATGGCTCAGAGCCCCTCGCGAATTTGCTGCCGGATCTCGCCAAGGCACTCCGCGAACTGTTGGCATCGTCACCTATCGATCATTGCTCAGCCCTGGTGCTCGGATTTTGCGGCATTGCAAGCGCGCGAGAGAATCGGGTGCTGGCCACCAATGGGAAGTTCAAAGACGCAACAGGTCTCGACCTGCCTGGCTGGTGTCAGCGTGAATTCGGCCTCCCGTTTCTGATCGAAAACGATGCACGGCTGGCTCTACTCGGGGAACATGCTTTTGGCGCCGCTCGTGGCGTGCAAGATGCAGTAATGATCACTTTGGGCAGCGGCATCGGGGGCTCCGCGCTATTGGATGGGCGATTGCTGCAAAGTAAACATGGGCTGGCGGGGACGATTGGCGGGCATATTCCGGTGGTTCTAGGAGGGCGGCGCTGTTCGTGCGGGAACTTTGGATGTGCCGAAGCCGAAGCCTCAACATCATTTTTGAGTGAGATTTACCGGCAGCAGGCGGGCAGGAGCACAGGAGAACTGAGTAACAGAAAGGCGATCGGCTTTGCCGAAGTCTTTCAGGCGGCGGATGCGGGGGACAAGGCGGCCATCGCTACCTTGGAGCATTGTCTACAGGTTTGGTCGGCACTGACCGTCGCGCTGATCCACGCCTACGATCCGGAGGTCGTTGTCTTTGGGGGTTCGGTGCTGAAACGCGCCGCCGATATCCTGCCGCGTCTGCAAGAATATGTGGGTGCGCACGCTTGGACTCCAGGACGCACAGTTTCGCTGCGCGCAGCCGCTTTAGGTCCTGATGCCGCCCTGCTCGGAGCCATTCCACTTATTGGATCGCGCCTTTGACAATTCGTTCAAATTACGACAAGCGCCCGGCGGTAAGGATTTCGCAATCCGAATCGGAATGCGCTGCGGGTTGGCGCGAGATACTCGATGGACTTCGCGCCCATCCTTCTGCGCGCCGGATCGCCATAGAGTGCTACCCGGGAGTGCGGATCGAGCCACTGCAGCGGGAACTTGTGCTGGGGTTGGCGCCAAAACTTGTGATCGAAAGCGGCAGTGCGATGTTGCCGGCACAAACTATTGAGGCCAAATTCGCGGCGCTTCTCGGCGACGACCCGGTATTTGGGCTTATGGAGCCTCGTGATCTTGAGGAATTCTTCGATCCGGCGAAGTTGGCCCAAGCCCGCCACATGGCGAAAGGAACCCGCGGTCGCGTGATTGCTATCGGGACGGGAGCCACGCTGCTGCTGCCCGACCGGGACCTTCTGCTGTATGTGGACGTGGCAAGGTGGGAGATTCAGCAGCGGCAGCGTCGAAATGAGATATCCAACCTCGGGCTTGATAACCCAGGAGAGCTTCCGGGGCAACTTTACAAGCGCGCATTTTTCCTCGACTGGCGAGTCGCCGATCGGCACAAGGACGGTTTATACGAACAGGTAGACTTTTGGATTGACGGGAACCTGCCTGAGAAGCCTGCAATGGTCAGCGGCGAGGTCCTTCGTTCGGCGCTCGCAGCAGTGAGCCTTCAGCCATTCCGTGTGGTTCCCTTTTTCGACCCTGGCCCATGGGGTGGCCAGTGGATGCGCAGTCATTTCGATTTACCGGAAGGACCGCCGAATTATGCCTGGTGCTTTGATTGTGTGCCCGAGGAGAACAGCCTGGTGCTTCGTTTTGGCGCGCGCGAGTTCGAGTTACCGGCACTAACGCTTGTGCATCATCAGGCACAAAGCTTGCTCGGCTATCGCATTGTTGAACAGTTTGGAGCTGAGTTCCCGATCCGGTTTGACTTCCTGGACACCATGGACGGGGGAAATCTGTCGTTGCAGGTGCACCCGCTGCGAAGTTACATCAAGGAGAAGTTCGGCCAGTCCTACACACAGGACGAGAGTTACTATATGCTCGACGCAGGGCCGGACGCGACTGTGTATCTCGGATTGCGTGAAGGGATTAACAAGGAAGACATGGTTGCGGACCTGCGTGCTGCGCAAGCGGGCGGTGCGGCTTTCCCCGCAGAGAAGTACGTGAACGTTTGGCCGGCTACCAAACATGAGCATTTCCTTATACCGGCTGGAACCATTCATTGCTCCGGAAGTAATTCCATGGTGCTGGAGATAAGTGCGACGCCTTATATCTTTACTTTCAAGTTATGGGACTGGGGGCGCATGGGACTCAATGGCCGTCCTCGACCAATTCATTTGGAACACGGTCTCAAAAACATTCAATGGGACCGGACAACTGAATGGGTGCGCAAAAACTTAATTAACCAAGAGGAGACCGTTGCCTCGGGAGAGGGTTGGCGTGAGGAACGAACCGGCTTGCATCCACTGGAATTCATCGAGACGCGACGCCACTGGTTCACGGGATCTGTGCAACATGACACGCGCGGCAACCTGCATGTTTTGAATTTGGTTGAAGGAAACGCTGCGATTGTGGAGAGCCCAATGAATGCGTTCCTGCCCTTCACGGTCCATTATGCGGAGACTTTTATTGTTCCCGCTGCGGTTGGTCCATATACAATTCGCCCCGCGGGACTGGCCAAGAGACCGCTCGCTACTGTGAAAGCTTATGTGCGAGGAAGTAAGTGATGACTTCGTCTCTTGAGTTCGATCCCGGTTTTGAGGTTAGCGTTTCGTCGACCTCACTCGCATTCGAATATGGGCCTGGTGTCTTCGGGTCTGTACCGGAAATGCGCCGTCTGGACGCTATCCGGCCAAGCCTGCGCGATCCAGGGTGCGACGGACCCGATCCGGTGTACGGCATTGCCATGGACATCGGTCGTGCCGTGGATCGCGGCCTTCTTCAAGAACGGATGTTGTTATTCGGCGCGGTGGTATATGCGAGCGGCGCCTTGGGAAGCGAACCAGTGCGTTCGCAAGGCCACGTTCATGCCATTGCGCCGCACAGTGGGTGGTCTCCACCTGAGTTGTATGAAATTTGGGCTGGTACGGCAATTGTCTACGCGCAGGAGCGTGCCGAGCACGACCCAGGTCGCTGCGTCTCCGTGGTGGCAAATGCCGGCGAGCAGGTGGTTGTGCCGCCAGGTTGGGCCCATTGTGTAATCAACGCCGATCCGCATCGGCGCATGGCATTTGGCGCCTGGTGTGATCGACAGTATGGCTTCGACTACACAGGTGTGAGGGCGCATCACGGTCTTGCATGGTTTCCGATGCTAACGGCTTCGGGCACTATCGACTGGCAACCGAATCCCCGATACTGTACTTCTAGCCTCGAAGAACGCAAGCCTCGCACTTACCCTGAATTGGGGCTGAACCCCTCGCGCAGTTTGTATGGGCAGTTCGTGGACAATCCGGATTCTGTGATGTTTGTCGCTGAGCCACAGCGCGCTGCGGATTTATGGCCGTCCTTTATACCTTGATGAGGATCAGGCCTGGTGAACCTTGATGCCGCGATCTAGAAACGGCGCAACCTGGTCCTTCGTCGCTCCATTGTCAGTGATCAGCATGTCGATCGCTTCAATGGGACAGATGAGCCATTTGGCAACCACGCCAAGTTTGCGGTGATCAGCGACGGCGATCTTGCGCTTTGCCTGCCGCACCATGGCGCGATTGATATCTGCTTCGTCGGAGCTAAAGCAAGTTAGCCCAGATTGTGCATGTATACCATTCACGCCGAGAAAGAGTATGTCGGCAAACAGGCCGGCCATTGTAGCCACAGCGGATGGCCCGACTAAAGAAAACCAATCGCCACGCAGGTGACCGCCAGTTACGAAGACTTCTATATCTTTGCGATTGCTTAATTCCATCGCCACATTAACGGTGTTCGTGATGATAGTAATACCGCTGTGATTGTTCAACCGCCGAACGACCTCGGTTGTCGTGGTTCCCGCAGTAAGCGCGACTGTATCTCCCGGAGAAACAAACTCCGAGGCTGCCTGTGCAATGCGGCCCTTCTCTTCTGAAAAACTCCCGACTTGATCCTGGAATGAACGGTCGTGCCGGAAGGCTTCATAGAATAGTGGTTCGATGGGCACCGCGCCACCGTGGGTCCTTCGCAGGAGGCCTCGATTTTCAAGTTGCTGTAGATCGCGGCGCACTGTGGCCAGAGAGACGAGAAGTTTGTCGCGCAGAAACTCCACAGAAACCGAGCCTTCCTGCCGCAACTCTTTCAATATAACCGCGATTCGGCTCGATTGTTTGTCGCTTTGATCAGCCATCGATCCAGTCCTATGCCTCGCGTTCGAGCAGTTTCGATCAAGTCGCTGAGCTACTTAGCACAGCGACTGGTGCGCAGGTATTACTTAACTTGTGGCGATAACTGCACAATTGTATCACGATGCGAAATCGTCGGGTGGCCGCTATCATCCGCAGGCGTAGCAACTGCCTGCAACACATACTTGCCGGGCGCAGTGGGAGTCTTTAGAGTAACTAAATACGACTCAGCTCCAAGTGGCGCAAGCGAAAATGGAACATCCTCCGAGACAGTCTCCTGCCCATTAGCATCGCTAAATGAAACATGCAGCGTTCCCGTTCGCGGTCGATCTTCATCGTTCACCATGGCGATGGTGAAGTCCCTGAGCTCACCAGGGGTCACTGCCGGTTGCCAGAAATTCAGATACACGCCAAGGGGATTAAAGGCCTGCTCCATAGCTTTCATGAAGTGGGGTTCCAGTTCGAGTTTCTTCAGGTCACGAAAGTGATCTGACGTAAAGGCCCGTGGATCGCTGGCTGTTAGATACACAAAGTGCAGAATCCCTGCGTAATGCCGATAGGCCCGCCAGAACTCTGTCTCGCCGCCCAGGAGATAAGCTTGCAGTGCAAAGCGGCTCTCAGTCGTGCTCTTTTCTCCCAGTAAACGGGGGTAAAGCTTTTGAGTCAGCAGCGTAGGAGTTCCATCGCGGTTGAGCCATAACCAGCCGTATTCATTCAGAATCATGGCGTGTGCGGACTTACTGGTTTCCCGGGATGGCGGCGGTCCTAACATCGATTCGAGATCGGTCACTTTGAAGAGAGGTGGCTTTCCGGGTCCCTCATCTTCCATTGCCGTACTGTAGTACAGGTACTGATGGTCTTCAACTGGGTCGTTTGCACCGCCGGGAACATTGTAACTGTTCTCCCAGGGACGGCCGGAAAGATCAAGGCCGCGCACTTTAGGAATGATCGAATTGGAAAACTGCGGCAGCCATGACTCGTTGGTCGCATCCCAAATGGCGACGCTGGGGTGGTTCCAGTTATCTCTCATCCACTCGGTATATTCGCCGATCATCTCTGTGGTGTCATAGCGATCGCGATAACTGCCGCGCCACTCCGGGTGCCCGGTCCAGACGAAATATTCGTTCTGAATAAGAAGTCCGTTCTCGTCCGCTATCTCCAACCAACGGTCCGGGACCGGACCAATACAGAAGCGGAATGCATTCCAATGTAATTGCTTCGGAATCTCGACAAGGAGCCGGTGCAGCCATGCTTCATCCCAAGGCAAAGTGCCGCTGTCTGGGTCCTCGAAAAAGCGATGCAAAGTGATGTTCGACCCCCGCAAAAAGTAGGGCCGCCCATTCAGATAAGCTCGCTGGGTTACGGTGTCGAATCGAAACTCGCGCATGCCAAATCGCGTGTCTGCCGCGTCACCATCTGTCTTCGTAGTGACCTGGTAGAGAAAGGGGTCCTCGGGACTCCAAAGATGAGTATTGGGAATTGGCACTGTCTGAGTTATGGTTTTGCTTGCGCCCGCAGGTACTTCAACCTCTGTTGCTACTTCGCCGGAACTTGTGGCGCGAGATTTCCACTCAGTTACCTTCTGTCGCACCTTCGATGTTATGGCGTGGTCGGAATAGTTACGCAGCTCAGTCTGCACCAATACGCTCGAACTTGCCAGTTGCGGTGCAACCTGCAATGTCGAGATAACCGGGTTATTCATTGCCATGAGCGTGACATCGTCGTAGATGCCCGGTGTCCAGCGATTCTTTTCGAAGTCCGTACCCTGGGACACATTTTGCGGCAAAACGCCGGGATGTGCGCCAATCCGAATCACCAGATCGTTCGCTCCACTCCACCGGATCGAGCGCGTTACGTCAAAGTAGGCCGCCGTGAAGCATGCGTCGTGCTGTCCGATGCGAATCCCGTTGAGAAACACAACAATTCCGAATTGTGCCTTGTTCACCTTTAAGATCGCTACTGAATTCTGAGCGGGAGCATTGAAAGTCTTCTTGTACCAAAAGTAGTTGCGAGCCTGGTATGATACGCCGCGAGCATCGCCCAACTTATCGTAGTCCGCCTGGGAGAATAATCCCTGCCTCACCAGATTGCCGAGCAGTTCCCTGCTCTGGTATTGATCCGCGTCGGGAAACGCAGGCACCGAGGAGTGAGCGAGCCCCGGCACGGGAGCCTTGTGCGAGTAAGTCTTGGGTAAATCGGCGCCATTGACACTATCCTCGACGTCCCATTGGCCATTGAGAGAAAGGGTTGTGCGGCTCGCATTCTCAGCAGCCAATTGCGGAACTACGAAGCTTGCAGCAATAAGTGCCATGCTGCATGAAAGAAGCCATGGAGTCGCGTTCTTATTATTCATCCGAGCCTGCCCTTTCAGAAGGTATATCTATTTCGAGGTCCTGTTTTGCGCAATGGTGATGCTGGTGTGCAGAGGAAGATCGCGCGAAGAAGTCCCAACCAGGATTTCGTATGTGCCTGCCGGTGTTATCCAACGATGCGACGCCATATCGTAGATTGAAAATGCACGCTGCCGCAATTCAAGTGTTACGGGCTTCGTCTCCCCGGCTTTTAGCTGAACTTTTTCAAAAGCACCTAACTGGTGTGGTGGCTCGCCGTTTACGGCGGGATGTCCGACATATGCCTGGATAACCTCAGCGCCGTCCCGCTTTCCGGTGTTCGTAACTTGCAGTTTGAGCAGCACCTTTCCAAGCGTCGATCCGGAGGCAGAGTTAAGATTTGTCGGGGCGACGGACAGGTGGCTAAGTTGAAATGTTGTATAGGACAAGCCAAATCCAAAAGGGAACAGGGGTTGTCCGTTTGTCGCGTCATACCAGCGATAGCCGACGTTGAGCTTTTCACTATAAGTAGATAGCCCATCCACGCCCGGCCATTGTTCCTTATTTGCAGTCGGTATCGCGGACGCTGTGCGCGGGAACGTCAACGGCGACTTAGCGGAAGGATTGTAGTCACCATACAGAACGGCGGCGATAGCGTTGCCATCTTCCTGGCCGGGATACCACGCCTCGAGAACGCCTGCCACCTTGTCAATCCAAGGCATAAGCACCGGGCCGCCCGTGTCCAGGACAACAATGGTCTTCTTATTCACTCCCGCAACGGTAGTTACAAGTTGATCCTGATTGCCGGGCAGCTTGAGGTCCAGCCGATCATCTCCTTCTGTTTCATCTGTCTGTACGAAGACAATCGCTACTTCCGCATTACGAGCCGCCTTGGAAGCGGCATCAAGATCGCTGCCGAGAGCGTATGTTACCTGGGTGCCTGCGCCGGACCGCTTGCGGATTCCATCAAGCGGCGACACTACGTAAGGCGCATTTACTCCTGAACTGCCACCACCCTCGACCTTGGGCTGTTTGCTGCCCGCTGCGCCGAATACAGCGATGGACAACTTATCCGACAGAGGAAGGAGGCTGGCATCATTCTTGAGCAGAATCGTGCCTTGTTCTGCGACCATTCTAGAGAACGAGTCATGTTCGGGGCTGCGCACATTGGCTAACCAATTACCCGGTTGGCTTTTGTCAAACAAGCCATGACGAAACATGGGAACTAGAATATTGCGAACATGCTCGTCGAGTTCGCTAACACTCACATGGCCATCTAACACTGCTGCTTTGAGCGTTTTTCCATAGAATTCGTCGTCAGGCATTTGCTGATCGAGCCCACCCTTTATGGAGGCCACGGTAGAGTGAGTTGCACCCCAGTCGCTCATGACCCAACCATCGAATTTGAGATCTCTGCGCAGGAAGTCGATTTCAAGCTGAGGATTTTCGCAGGAGTAAATCCCGTTTGTCTTTACATAAGCACACATCACCGTACCTACATGGCCATCCAATATTGCGGCTTCAAACGGAGGAAGATAAATTTCGCGAAGAGTCCTTTCATCGACAATGGAGTCTTCCTTGAATCGATTGTTCTCCTGGTTCATTGTCAGGTACATGTTAGCGTCGGCGATCGGTCCCTGGCTCTGGATGCCCTTTATTTCGGCGACAGCCATTTGACCGTTGAAGTAAGGATCCTCTCCATAACTCTCGAAGGTTCGCCCCCACTCGGGAATGCGGACCACATCGATGGATGGGCCTAGCTCCACATTGGTCCCCTTCGCCCACTGTTCCTGCCCCAGAACCTTTCCATATTGGTGAATGAGGCCAAGATCCCAACTTGAAGCAACAGCTATCGGCGCAGGCAGCAAGGTTATGTCTTTTGCGTCATTACCAACCCCAGCCCGTCCGTCGGCCAAAGTAAGCGCGGGAATACCAAGCCGGAGATTCGCAGGAACATATCCCACATATCCTTTGATTGGTATCGGGCTAACTCCGTGTACCATGACGATCTTCTCGTCCAGCGTCATTTTCTCGATGAGAAGATTAGCGCGCCGGGCGGAAGAGAGCGACTTGTCTCTCCAGGGGTGAGCATCCTGCCTCTTGCCTGCGGTATCTGGCGCACCCTTAACTGCCGATGCGGGAATCGTGAGAAGCAAACTGGCGCCAATGATAAGACAGGCAAAACGGCTGGTGCGGATGCGCATCATTCCTCCAACAAGCTAAATGCCCTGGACTTAACTCGGATTCTTATCACAATAGTATATTCATCCAGAGCGTCTTGGTGAGTGGCTCCGGAACGAGCGCGGATGTGATGCATCGGTCAAAATTACGATGTGTCTCTCAAAATACGCAAAAGGAGGCGGCAAGCCGCCTTCTTATGCTCAAACGCTCTGCCGGCTAGAAGATCAACTTCAAACAAGCTGGATGAATCAACACTGTGTGCACATCGTCATAGCGCATGCATGTATTCGTAGTTGACCTTTGCCGCCTCCAACTGAGTCATGCCCAGAATCGGCGGTTCCTGCTCGGAGAAGTAATATTCGACGCCGGCCGGCCCGGCTGCGGAAAAAATCGGCTTGTAGTCGATATGACCCTTGCCGAGTTCCGTACCTTTGGGACGACTTTCTCCGTGCAGATCCGTGGTTGGCTTGGCACCGGCAAGAAAATCTTTCACGTGCATCATGCGGTAGCGGTTTGGGTATTTCTTGAAGTAGTCGACGGCGTTATAACCCGCCGCGACAATCCATCCACAATCCAATTCGAATTTCACTAACTCAGGATCGGTTTCCTTAATCAGCAAATCGTAGCCGATCTGGCCATTGCCCTGGTCTTTGAACTCGAAGTTATGGTTGTGGTAGGCGTACTGCAAACCGGCCTGCTTCGCCTTGGCGCCAATTTGATTGGCTAACTCGGCAGTCTTCTTGAAGTCGTCGATGGTCAAGGTGGAAAGAGCATTCAGATAACTGCCCATCGAGTCACCCGCGGGTTTGGCGATCAAAACCGAACTGACCGCATAATGAGCTCCCACGGCGTGAGCATCTTCAAACAACGGGCCGGGATCCGCGGTTGTGAAACGCAGATGGGCACTGGGGCAGTTCAACGATGCGTCATCGAGAGCCTTGCGGAAGTCTTTGGCAGAGAGCTTTGCGAAGCCGGCTGTCTCAACATATTTGTAGCCAATCTTGCTCAATCCCTTCAGCGTGCCGGGAACATCTTCCGCAAGTGAGGCAGCCACAGTGTAGAGTTGAATGCCGGGGGCGCGGCCCAATGGGTCTGCCCGCAGGACGTTGGACAGGCTCGCGGTTAAAGCGACAGCCGCTCCGGCCGCGCTGCCTTGTGCGATGAAATTTCTTCGCGACAGTTTCTGCGTCATTGTCATGGTCCTCTCCACGAAGGTCTTTCCCGCTATCTTGGCCGGGATTCGTTCGGCATTCGACCAACCTGCCGAATCCATTCCATCATAGCCCTTCACACCAAGCATTCAATCAGTCGGCCGGGGGCAAGTGCGACATGAGCCCTTCAAGAAAGCCCGCGGTTTCCGGTTCGCCTTCACGCGGCGCCCATGCTGGAAAGTCCTTGTCGCGCACAGCCAGATATGGGCCCGGCTTGATCTCGAATATGACTGCAACCGGCGTCAAAACGGCCAGCGTGTGCCAAACCCCAGCCACAATATCAACGCCCAGCCGGGAAGACTCGCCGAGTACCTCCGCCATTGTCACGTTGCCCTCATCGTCGAAGAGGAAAAAACCACCTTCCCTTCCAGGATGAGGAACGTCTCGGACTTTGGCGGGTCTAAATGGCGGTGTGGCGTGACGTAGGTTCCTCGCGCCATTACGTTGAGAAATCGGTGCGGATTGTCCTCATCACCGGAATGAAAATTGTAGTTCGTTCTGAGCCGTTGGGAATCGAGCGCCTTCTTCTTTAGCGGACCGAACAGATCGGAATCGATGAATTGAATCGCACTCATGCGGATATTGCCTCCATGCCGGGAACCTTCCCATTGTACGCATGCTTTGAGTTGGGATCGGCGCTACCCGTTCAAACTGCTGGCATGTTTTCCAGAGATTTGTAATAAACCAGCGCAGGCCCGCCTCGGGGGTAGTAGTTCTCTTCCCTACCTCCGCGTAGATACCCGCTTGCTTCATAGAGCCGGATGGCGCCCACATTTCCGGCATCTACATGGAGCCAGATGACTCGGGCCCGCGCCGCTTGGGCCGAGCCTTCAATCCGGGCAAGCAGGTTGCCTGCAACGCCGCGACCGCGCCCGGAAGGCATGACCTCAATGGTCTGAATGTAAGCCGCAACCATTTCTGATTCGCCGGTCCAGTCGACTATGGCGAAGCCCACCATTCGACCGTCCAATTCCGCAATCCATGTGGCGGCGTTGGGGATTTCAACCAACTGACGCATGTACCTGCGCCCAAACCGGAACGGCTGCTGGAAGCAGGCCTCCTCAATCGCATAAAGCGCGTTGAAGTCTTCCGGCAGGTAACGGCGATAGAGCATAGGAACGATTGAAGCACGGTAGGATGCGGCAACAGAGTTGCTGAGGTTACACCAAACCCATGCTAGAGAAGGCGACGATGGCCGTCCTGCACAAGGCCGCCAAACTTGGACTGGTTTCGCGAAGACGGATGTGGCTCGGGACTTCAATACGCCGGATGGAGATTTCCAGGTTCTGCTGACTGCCGCCACGCCGGAGACAAAACTGGTACTGAAGAGACTGGAAAGAGAGCTTACCCGGAATTACCGGTAGCGGTCGTGGCCTCGGTTTCAAAAACAAAAAGAGCACAGCAAGTCGTTAGACTCCACTGCGCTCCGCACGACGGCCATTTCGGCAGTCAGGTCAGTTAGATATTCGTGGTGCTCATCGGGTTCATAGACACCTCCAAAGCAAGAATATTGTAGCACGAAGGGGAAATATCTGCATGGAACTCAGGGTTTCCCGGGCTACGCTGTAAATCCGGGAAGGGGCGGCTTTCGTTTTGCCGCCCCTCTCCGTTCGCAAATGGTTGATTCTGCTTAAGATTCATCCCTAGACCTTTACTGGAACTTCCACCTTTGCCTCGAGATCCGCGATCACGTCGAAGAAGCGCTGATCGAGCCGCCGGTTGGTGGCGATGGCTTCCTTGATGGTGATGTCGGTGATGTCCAGGCCCTTGAGGACGGCGATGCGGCCCCACTTGCTTTGATGCACCATGTCGATGGCATGGAGGCCGTAGCGCTGGCCGAGAGTGCGGTCAAACGCCGTGGGAACGCCGCCTCGCTGGGTGTGGCCTAGGTTGACGGAACGGGTCTCAAACCCGGTCTTATCTTCGATGAGCTTGGCCAATGCCTCACCAATGCCCGACAGACGCGCGTGGCCGAACGAGTCAGTCTTCGCATCGCCGATGACCTGGCCGACCTTGGGCAAATGGCAACCCTCTGCCACCACCACGACGCCGTAGTGCTTGCCGTGGTCGT
>PLZC01000364.1 GCA_003151985.1 Acidobacteriaceae bacterium | reverse complement strand
GCAGGGAGCGGAGATCGACGCGCTGATCGAGCAATGTCGCGGCATGACGATGTACGGCGACGTGTTGGAACCAGAGGCTCAACTTTGGGATAAGGTCGCCGACATGCTCGCCCGCCTCCGTCCAGCCGAGCCACTCAGGTGGGCTCCGTCGTGGACCGGACGCGCGAACGTCAATCTAAATGGCGATGCTTTTGTACACATCTGGCCGGACAACGAATGGGTCATCATTCATTCACGTTCAGGCGGCGTCGAGACGACACTCAGCCTGACAAAGTCCCAGGCGTTCGATGTGGCCATCGGGCTCACGCCGGAATTATGGGCGCGCTTCGAACGCGCACGCACGGCAGAGAACGCGCTCTATGCTCTGAGCCATCCTAGTGCCGATCCGGCGACGTTGCGCAAAATAGCCGACGAGATCGACTGCGGATTTGATTGTGAACTGCGCCAATCCAGTGGGCCATGTCGGAAGGCCGAGAAAGATGGCATGTGCGGGTTCGAGAACGCGACCGATCTTCGCGACTTCGCGGATGCTCTAGAGCGCCGCGCCATGATCACAGCCGCTCCCGACATTTGGAGCGAGGGCAGGGACGCGCCGGGAACGAAGGAGGAGGAAGCATGAGCCCATACGATCCAAGACCGATCAGTGAAGGCGGCAACTGCGGAATTGATGAGGTGTTTACGCGCGCCGCCCCGAAGGGGAAATGGCGTGTGATCGGCGTTGACACATTCGACGGTGGAGATTGGTTGCAGGGCGACTTCGACACGAAAGACGCTGCCCTAAAGTGTGCGCAAGATCGCGGTGGCGAGATGACCAAGATGCACGTCTATGACGATGAAGGTCGCCGTCTCGCCATAGTCCGTCTTGACCTTATCGCGGGCGGCATCCCACG
The DNA here is from genome assembly GCA_003151985.1 of Acidobacteriaceae bacterium. GTDB lineage: Bacteria > Acidobacteriota > Terriglobia > Terriglobales > Acidobacteriaceae > Telmatobacter. Next base: position 24,114 of record PLZC01000364.1, on the reverse strand, counting down.
ACATGCAGCCTGGAGCTGGCGTATCGGCATAGGCGGCGAACGTCAGCAGGATCGCAGCAACAGTGCCGAACACCGTCAGGAGCGCGGCGCGGATGGTGTTGGTCATTGGGAGCAGCCCTTTCGTGATGGAACCAAATCGCCCGGTCGTTCGTTGTCTCTGCGCGTGAATTCTTCATACCCAAAAGGAGAATTGAAATGGCAAAGTATCAAAGCAAAAATGTCACAGTCCTTCGCGATGCCAAGCAGGGTGACGCCGGTTTTGTCGCTGGCTCGGACCAGATTCTCATCAAGCTCGAAGATGGTAGTCAGAAGGTTGTCAGCCGCAGAGATGTGGTGGAGTCCTGATCTCAACGAACGCAAGATCATCCGCATACCGCCGTAAGGCGTTGAAATAGCCCCGCTTAGGCACCATGCCGAGCGGGGTTTTTCTTTATTTACTGTCCGAGAAACGGTGTTTTAACGCACAGACACAGCACTCGTGCGCGTGTCTAATAATCTCTCGCAATTCCCAAACATCTTGGAGCAACTTATGTCTTTCCGTGTCATCGGAGACCCCCGCCAGAGCACCAGCTTGTCGAGCGTTTCGATGGGTGGGTGGGGCCGGTGGGTCTGCGAGGTTCGGCGCGATACTGGCCATGTTCAGGAACCTCCTGTGTCGTTGCTGCGGTCACGCGCAACCATGTTCTGAGCCAGTCGATCAAGGCGCGCGACAAGCGTCTCCATGCGGGAATAGAGCCGGTCGAACGAGGTTATCAGGCGATCCTCGGTTTCCTTGAGCACTATAGTGGAAACGTGGTTATGCGAAACATAGACCTTGAAGGCATTGAGGTCTTTCTCTATGGCGTGCCGCGCTTCTTGCTCTAGAGATACCATAGCCTGCCTTGCCATTTGTTCGGCCACAAATTTAGCTTCGATCCGCCACCATAGAGCGAACAAGCCGGCGACAACTGCCAGCGCCAGCCCAATGGTTACTCCGCTGTTGTCGCCTATCATGTGCCATCATTCCTATCCATGCGTGAACGAGTGGGCGGCATTGGCGCCGCTTATCGTCACCCTATCCCGTTAGCCAGTAGCGGCCAGAGGAAGCGGATGAGCGTCACCAGAAGTATGCCGCCGATGATGTACCAGGCTATTGTGATAAATACGGGCGGGATTGGAATTCCGCTCCATCGCACCAGAGCGATGACGCAAGCCACAAATACGACGAGAACGACGATGAGGACAAGAATGTGTTCCATTGGTTAAGTTCCTTTAGCTGCGCCAGTCCAGCCACAGAGCGACCGGACATCCGACAACGAATACGAACTCGATGATGACGAAGGCCGCGATCAACGATGGCGCTTCTTAGAGAATGGCGCCATTGGGATCGGCGGCTTTGGCGTCTGGGGCGGCGGTGGAGCTGGCGGGTTTGCCTCTCTGTTCACGCGTAACACTTCGCTGACCAGATCAGCGATGAAGTGGTCCGTGGCCGCCTGATCGCGGAACCAACGCTCACTCATCGACTCTCGGTGAGATTCGTACCAAGCGCGCACCAGTGTGGCAATCTCAGTAGCGCGGATAGTCGGATTGATGGAGAACTGCATGGTTTATGATCCTTTCGCCGCATCGGCGGGTGCCGGCGGATTCTTAGGGTAAACAATTGCGTCGGTCGCCGGAATACCCACGCTCATTTGCGCACCGACTGAAATCGGCACGATGTTCGCCGCCTTGGTGACGGTGCTGGCGTTGGTCTTATCCATGATCGCCCAGATAGCGAGGCCAAGCGGCACGACAAGCGCCGCAAAGTTGGTTGCATCGTTAGTGCTGATCCATCCCTTGCCCACGGCAAAGGTAAATACGGCGATGAGCAGAGAGCGGATGGCGCTGAGTATCTGATCCTGGTTGGGTGTCATTTTACGAAGTGCCCCTCGACGATCACGCCATCAACGATCGGCGCGGCCGTGGCGCGGAGCCGAGATGCCGCCTTCGGCACAACGGCAGCGCAGATTGCCGTGGCCATCTCGGCAGCGGTAGCGAGCGCCGGGTTGCCCTTGGCTACAATGGCGATGATGGTCGCTGCGGTCGGCACGAATGCGCAGGCCGCTTGGGCAATGGCCTGGACTTGGGCGACTACCGAATTAGTGCCGGTGGTCTGGCATCCAGAGAGGGCGAGAGCCGCCACCAACGGAGCGGCGAAGATCAGATTGCGGTTCATGGTTGGGTTCCTATGCTGCCGGAGGATTGTCGCGGACGGAGTTGGCGGCATCGACAACCGCCTCGACCCCTGCAGCGATGGCTCCGCCCGGAATCAGGTGCTGTTCCCAGCCGGGAACCTTGTTCTTAATCATAGCGGCCATGGCTTCGTTACCGGCGGCGATCTGAGCCGCGAGGGTCTTGGCGTCTACGGGAATTACGGGCATGTTAAAGTTTCCTTTTGCTGAGTTGATTGCATTGAGATCAATCTGAAGCTGGACCGCGTCGAAGCCGTTCGGCGCGACCCCGGCCTTGAGGAACTCCTGGCTAAAGTACGCTAGGGACTCGTCATTGTTGGCGAGAAAAAAGTCCATTGAGACCCGTTGTACTCTACCCCACGTCACGACGAAGAGGTATCCGTCGCGGAAGTCGGTGAGCGCGACGTAATGGCCTCCGGCAGTAGCTGGATCAAGCGGCCCGTCCCACGGCTCACCTCGATCAAATTGATCAACCTGAGCCCGACTGACCTGGAGCCCGAGACCAACAGCACCAAAGAGCCACGTTGCTAGTTTGTGCTGGGCGAAATTGCCGCGCTCTACTGAGACATACCCGGTGATCGGGTGCCGCTTGCCGCTTGCGTCAATCATCCCGGTCTTGCGGCGATACGAAGCTGCGACCTGCATATCGGCGCCCTGATCCGTGGATGGATCGGTCGGGTCATATCCGGTGATGGCGCTGTAGTCAGCGATGGCGGTGCCGTCAGTGAACGATGCCGCCGATCCGCCGGATGCAGTCCAAAGCATGGTTTCATGCTCGGCCCCTGCGATCACGCAGTCTCCGATGGAATCGTTGGAAAGCATCCCGCAGTCTGTCGGCAGCAATGAACTGTAGCCGAAAGCCGCCGGGGGCTCTGGCAATGCCACGGCATACTTGGCGAACTTGAGCTTGGGCTGGGCCTCCGGCCGGGCCGGCTTTTTGCCGAAGCAGAGTGTTGTGATCATGGACCTTCGTCTCCGAGTGGCCAAAAAATGGGCTCGCGGACACTCATAATCAGGTAGCTTGGTACTGGCTTGAGTTCACCGCACAGCACCGCGAGAATATCCTCAACAGTCCGTGGAACGGATCGTTCTGTCGGCAACGAGGCGAGTTTGTGGACGATCGCCTTCGGCAAATGCAGAACGACCTTGGTCATGTAACTACCGCTTGATCTAGCGCGGCCTTTGTCGCCGGGCCGGCGATGCCATCTACGGCAAGGGGTTGGTTGGCGGTCTGGAATGCCTTCACAGCCGCCGCAGTCTCCGGGCCATCGATACCGTCGATGGCGCCGGTGTAAAGGCCCATGGCAGCGAGTTTGGTCTGCACATCGCTGAGCGTCATCTGGCCGGCAGAAGCGACCACAGAGGGCGCCACAGTTGGCGTCGGTACAGCTTTCCCAGTCGCCAGCCACGAATTGTAGGCAATTTGGGCCATTTGATCCCGCGTCTGCATACGCAGCACACCGGCGCGCTCATAGAACTGCTCAAAGGCTGCGGTCTTGGCAATGAGGCCAGAGGCAGATGCAACGGCTGTTACCGTCGATGCGTATGGCCCACGAAGTTCCCCCAGCAGCATCTGGTAGTTGCCTTCGTCGCTGTTCGGATCAAGCCCATGTGCGGTGCAGAAGGCGAAGAACTGTGTGCGGCGTGGGCCAGTCCATTGCGCCCAACCAAACCCCCCATTGGGAGGGGTCTGGCCACCTTCCTGCACGGCGGCTAGTCCGCTTTCAGCGCCAAGATTACCAAGGCAGGCGGAGGCATCCATCGCCCCCCATTTGGGAATGTCTGTGACCAGACGGTTTATGATGACAGGAGCTTTGCTTGTGAATGTCATTTCATCACCTCAACTTGAACCGGCGCAGTACCACTGACTCCGAGCGCATGCGCCGCCGCGACGGTCAGATCGACTATTCTCCCGCGAGCGTATGGCCCACGATCAAGAACTTGGGCAACGATGCTGCGCCCGTTGACCTTGTTCGTCACGCGGACCCGCGTGCCACATGGCAACGTCCGGTGTGCGATCCAATACGAGAGCTTCCGCAGAATCGGCCCGCAGGCCGTCTTGTGACCGAAGAAGCCGGGGCCATAAAACGAGGCAAGACCACGCTCTGCAGCCTCTACCGGCATGGCGATGACAACGGTGCATAAGAATGCAATGCCAATAACACACTTGCTAACGGTTCTCTGTTGCGTTATCGCTATCATTCGATGATCCTGCCTAGAGAAATCCTTAGAGAGAGCGAAGCCTTGCGGCTTCTCAGGCTACGCTGCCGACAAGCTGGCGGTATCAACGCTTTTGCCAGATTACACGGCTTGTCTCAAGCATACGTTAGTTTGGCCGTTTCCGCCAACCGCACGATTGGTCCAAAGATTCTCAAGGCAATCGGCCTGAAACGCATCATCTCCTACATGGCTATGAAATGACGATATCGGTCTGCATCGCCAGTCGCGGGCGGCCTTTGCTTCTACAGCAAACCGTACGCACCCTATGCGCCAACATGACATTGTCGGATACACTCATCTCCATCGCGCTCGATCAAGAAGATAAGGATATGGAGGCGGTCTGGACGCCCGCCTTTATGGCTCCTTGGAACGATCGGCTTCTCGCTAGCGTCGAGCCGCGCGAGGATTCCCTTGGTGCGAAATACAATCGCGCACAGACATATTCCCCTGCCGACCTCTACGTCTTATGGGCCGACGATATGATCATGCCCGACAGGGGGTGGGATGCTAAATTGGCAGAGGCTGCTGCGCGCCTCACCGATCAATGTGGCATCGTTCTGTTCGGACAGATACCAGGTGTCCTACAGCCCGGTTTGGCGATGACTCAGAAATTCATCGACGCGCAGGGATTCTTTTGTCCTCCGTATTTTCCGGCATGGTTCCATGAAACTTGGGCTCTCGAAATTGCAGACGGAGCTGGATGCCATGTCAAAGCTGACGTAGCCGTTGAACTGCTTCAGGAAACGATCGGCAAGTCGCGCGGCATCCGCGATGTCGAATTTTGGGCGACGCTTTTTGATGCTATGCGTTCGAAGCGGAGAGAGATCATCTTAAAATTGATTGAAAATCGACTGGATAAACTGTGGCGGTTCTCAAAGTTGACCGAATGGGACGCAAAGTGGAGCAACAGCAATTCGGTGTTACGCGACCCGAACCGCGCTAAGCAGATTGAACAATTCTACAGCTTCGATGCCCCCGATGATCTGCGTTATCAACGCCTCCGCACGGCAGGAGAAGAACTACTGTGTCAATTCACGAGATAATGGCTCCCGTTTTTCGGCATTCAAAATGGGAAAACCTATCCGGTAGCCGGTTTGGTAAATGGACGGCTATCCTTTGCCCGCCGATGCCTGGTAAGCCTACGTTCTGGATTTGTCGATGCGAATGCGGAACATCACGTTTCGTGCGCGGCTCTCATTTGAGAGATGGCGTCACTAAATCGTGCGGATGCGTACCGCGTAATCGTACTCACGGCATGAGTTCTACGACTATCTATAACCTATGGTGCAGCATGAAAAGCCGCTGCAAACCAGCCCACTTTGAGCGCCAGCACTATTTTGATCGCGGCATTCGCGTCTGTGATCGGTGGCTAACGTTCGAGAATTTTCTTGCTGACATGGGATCTCGGCCATCGCTGAAACATTCAATTGACCGCATCGACAACGACGGGAATTATGAGCCGGGCAATTGCCGCTGGGCCACGCCGCGTGAACAGGCATTTAATCGGCGCAACACACTCAAGTGGAATCTGACCATCAACGGTGAATCAGTGCCTCTCAGCATTGTTGCTGAACGCTATGGGATTTCCCGAGGAACTTTGCGGTTCCGGATCACAAAGAAATGGCCGCTGGAACAAATCCTCATGAAGCGCCCGCGCGGATGGGCAAAGAAACAGAGGGAGCACTGATGGACGCCCGCGAGAAATGGCGCGGGGTCCGGGCGACGGATACACCCGTATCGCTTCGATTCAGCCCCAATCTTGTCGATCGATTCCTTGGCGATCCCAAGCGCCTGAGTTTCCTTTTCGGACGCTATGCCTTCGCGGCTAAAATGCTGGCCGATTGCGAAACCATACTCGATGTCGGCTGCGGAGCTGGCGAGGGCACGCTGACGTTCCTGCAGGACACGCGCGCTCACGATATCCTCGGCCTCGATTTCGACGAAACACTTATCAGATATGCCAGCGAAGATTTAACCGCTGCGGTACTTCATGCGCGGTGGCAGGATGCTGAACGCATTGAATTCAAGCACGCTGACTTTCTGGAATACTCCGCACGTGGCTTTGGCGGCATCTCTTGCATGGACGTTATCGAGCATATCGATCCGGCGCGCTCTAACAACTTTATCGGCCGCCTATCCGAGTCAGTGACCAGCCACGGAATAGTCGTTGTTGGCACGCCGAATGGTCATGCCGCCCATCTCGGTTCAGAACATTCGAAATTGGGCCACATCAACAATTTCACGCCGCAACGCCTTCGTGACGATCTGCGAAAGTATTTCAGTGCCGTGTTCATGTTCGGCATGAACGACGCTACGTTGAACGTCGGCCACGATCACCTTTGGCACTATGTCATCGGAATCGGCGTCAAGTGACACCGCTCGAACTGCATCGCGAACTTCTGCGCCTTCGTCGCAGCGAAGAATTGCTGGCTTCCCTGTATCGCCAGCAGGAAATGCGCACCCCTACCCATTTTGGCATCGGGGAGGAGGCCATCTCAGTCGGTGTCTGTGCAGCTCTCAATCTGCCGCATGACGCAGTGTTCACGCACCACAGATCGCATCTCGCCTACCTGGCTTGTGGCGGGTCGTTCGAAGCCCTCTGCGCCGAACTCTACGGACGCGAGACTGGCTGCTCACGCGGACGCGGCGGCTCAGTCCATCTCACATCGCGCGAACATGGCTTCATCGCATCCAGCGCAATTCTCGGGGAAATGATTGCAGTCGCCACCGGAGCCGCATGGGCGTTCAAAATGAACCACGAAGACCGCGTTGCGGTGTGCTTCTTTGGCGAGGGAGCTGCCGACGAAGGTATCCTATACGAATCTATGAACTTCGCGTCACTGAACAAACTGCCGGTCCTGTTTGTCTGTGCCAATAATAAATACGCCACCGAGAGCCCGCTTAGTGCCCGCATGGCAGCCGATGCTGACCTTATTGATCGCGCCGAGACGTTTGGTATCGACGCATTCGAGGTTAATGGCAACGATGTTGGCGAAGTGTACGAAACTACGCAGCGGGCATTACAACACGTCCGCGAGGGACAGCCATGTTTTCTAGAATGCGCCACATATCGCTGGCTGGAACACGTCGGCCCCAACTACGATTTTGAGATGAATCGCACCTACCGATCACGCGATGAACTCGAAGAATGGCAAGCGCTGCGTGATCCTATTGTTCTCAGCGCGGAAAACCTGACAGTCTCAGAATTCGATTCACTTGATGTGATGGATGCCGAAATCCAAGCCGAACTGAAGGCCGCTGCTGATCGTGCCTATGCGGCTCCAAAGCCGGATCGGTCAACCATGTTTGTGAATGTGTGGTGAGCGCCATGAATCCCAAGAAACCTATGCCTGATCCCGTCCTTCAAGTGATCGTTGTTGACAGAGACGCGAAGGGAACGACCAAGGCAGCCATAATGCATAACCGATTGGCTGCCAGTTACGCGGGAGCCCTTGCTGCCGATCTCATAAAAGTGACCGCTGCAATGGATTCAGCCTTCGAAAGAGAGCCGGCCGCTATCGTTGACAGAGCCATCGCCATAGCCACCATCGCCACAAATAGAATGTGGGAATCTGGTCTGCTTATCGAAATTCCTGACTACAACGAACTCGTATGAGAACCCTCAAATATCGAGAGGCCATATCCGAGGGCCTTGTCCAGGCGATGGAACAGGACCCGTCGATTTTCGTCACCGGCATTTCGGTTAACTATTCATCGCACGTATTTGGCACCACCAAGGAAGTCTCCGAACGTTTCCCGGATCGCGTCATCACCACGCCCGCGATGGAAAACGCCCTGACCGGCATTTGCATCGGCGCCGCCGCCATGGGCAAGCGTCCTGTCATCGTGCATGACCGTGCTGATTTTTCTTTCCTCGCGATGGACAATCTTATCAATCTCGCCGCCAAGTGGAAGTATATGTACGGCGGTAATGCCGGCTCGGTTCCGATTGTCACCCGCATGATTATAGGTCGAGGATGGGGACAGGGTGCCACGCACTCGCAGGCGATTCATTCTCTGTTTGGACATTTTCCTGGATTGGCAGTAGCCATGCCAGCGACACCCTACGCCGCCAAGGGCGTCACAATGGCTGCTCTTGCAGCTGACCATCCAACGGTCATTTTGGAGCATCGCTCCCTATTCGAGATTGAGGGGCAAGTACCCGAAGAACCGATGACTGAATTTGTCCCGCGTCGTCTTCTTTGGCTTGGCCGAGACCTTACCATCGTCGCGACATCTCACATGGTCATTGAAGCTCTTGCCGCCCAACGCGCTCTCTCCGAGATGAACGTCTCCGTGGAAATCATCAATCCAGTGTGGATCAGGCCGCTTGATGGAGACGCCATACTGGAATCCGTTCGTAAGACCGGCCGACTGCTCGTCGCCGATGTTTCGCATGAACTCTGCGGCTTTGCCTCTGAGGTATCCGCTCTCGTGGCTGAGAAGGCTTTCTCATCCCTCAAAGGGCCGATCCGCCGGCTTACCCTTCCCGACTGCCCTGCGCCGGTAGCCCAGAGCCTTGAGGAGGCGTTTTATCCCAAGGCTTCAACGATTGTTGGCTTGGTCCTGGAAATGCTTGGCCGAGATGTTCCTGAAGGTCTGGCAACAATTGATCGCGTCGATTCGTTCAAGGGTCCGTATTGAGCATCGCGCTCGATCTCGCCAAGCCGGGCCAGAACATCCTCCGTTGATACCGGGATATTGCCATTCCGCTCGCATTCGATAGCTGCTGCGATTGAGCCAAGAATGGATGCAATCAAGTCTGAGCCCGTCGCCTTACGGGCCAGCGAAGCATAGGCCAGAAGCGCGTCCCCGGCCCCTACGGCGTCCACAAGTCGGTTGACGAAGCTCGGGACCACGTAGAGGTAATGCCCCTCTCCTACGGGCGCGCATTGCGTCAAGACGCCCCTGTCGCCCATCTTGAGGATCAGGGTCTTGCAGCGCGCTTCCTCGTAAAGACGCGAGGCCAGCGGACGAATGACTGAATCCTGATCTCCCAAGGCAAACCGAGCTTCCCGTTCGTTCGGAGTAATCAGGTCGAAGTCCTTGAAGTCGAGGATATTGCCCCAACGGGAGGCAACTTGACTGTCCGCCACGCGGAAGGCGTCTTTCGGAATGGCCCGAATCAGACGCGGAATGGTGTCCCGGTTGAAAATTCCGTGCCGGAAGTCGCTGAACAGGACGATGTCAGCCGGGATCGCAACTACATTGCCAGCCAGCCGATTAAGCGCCCTGTCAGAGATGGATCGATTGTCCACCGTATCGACCTTAAGCAGGCGATAGCCTGACGCCACGAAAACATTTTTGTTGGTCGTCGGCCGGCTAGAATCGGTTTCGTGATGTAGGTATATTCCCGCCGCCTGCATATCCTGGATTACCAATCGGGCGTTCGGATCATCTCCAAGAATCGTGGAGAAGGATACGTCTCCCCCCGCCGCCTTCATGTGTTTGGCGACAATGGCCGCCCCTCCCACAAAATCCTTGCGGCTTTGGATTTGAACGCTGAGTGTCGGCGTCTTTCCTAGCCCTCCGGTAGGAGTGGTTTCAGTGATCGTGTCAAGAATAGTGTCACCGACGACATGAACCCGAAGACCACGCATGGCAGCCAGCGCTTCGCGCAGATCGTCAAACGTCGTGCCGTGGGCTTCCATCGTGGTCGCGAGGGTTTCCACCGCTATGTTTGGCGGTGAAGCATTAATGAGCGCAGACGACGAATACACCACGTCTCCGGGCGTAAATAGCATCTCGCCGCCGTAGCTTTCCACCACGCTGCGCTCGGCATCAGTAGTTGGATGGCCACTGGCGTACTCGAACCCCTTGGCGAAATAATCCGGCTGGATCAGACCAAGATTCCTGAGCGCTGTCGGTTCATCGTCAATGATGACGTAATCGACAAACTCGTAAGCCGCCAGATTGATCGCCCGTAATTGTTCGGTAACATACGGACGGAAATTGGCTTTGACCACATGCCGGTCTGCCGTGATCGATGCCACCAATACGTCGGAGTGTTCCTTGGCAAACATCAAATGTCGCAGATGACCCGGATGCACAATGTCGAATGTTCCGTGGCACATGCATACCGTTTTGGAACGCGGACGTGACCCGAGAATGGCGATCAGTTCGGCGGCGGTCTTGATCTTATGCCGGTAGTTGTTCATTGCAGCGTAGCCTTGAGGCGGTTTACCGTATCCACGTCACGCGGCAGATGGCCGCCGATCACGCCGGGACGAATGTAGGCATGCTCGCCGATGCGCTTGTCATAGCGGAGGCTCGGCACGATCTCATCCCAGTCCGCACCGATCTGACTGGCGATGAATGCCAGTTGATTGGAAGCCGTAATATGCGCCGCCAACAGGTAGTTGACTGCCAGTTTGGACAGTTCTGCGCTCTCGAAACTCATGCGGTGAACCGGCACTTCATAAGCGGCCAGATATGCCGCGTAGGCTTCGGGTAGCGGCTCACTAACATCTCCACTTCCAACTACTATGCAATCCGGAGCATACGCCATGTCGGCTTCGTGCCCACGGATCAAGGTATGTGGCTGGTAGTAAACTTCCGGCCGACGATGCGCCCACGGTCTTGTCCAGCCCGGCGGGACTTGGCTGGTGACGATGATCGGCACATCGGCAGGCACGTTGTCCACGGCCCATTGCATCACGTCGCGGACGCCTTCCATACTGCGATGGTCGTCAACTTCCTTGGCGACAAACACCAGATCGGAGAGATATGGCACATCGGCCAGTACAAAGCCACGTCGTTCGGCCGCGCTCCCCAGCACCTGTGCAAGCGGCCCGTCACCGAGGAAACAGACGTTCATCGCGCCGACACCATGCGGAGCATATCGATCTCGCTCATAATGCCAGCCGTCGCATCGAACTTGCTCGGCGGAGCATCCTTGTAAAGCGCGTCCCAGACCTTGTGCATGCGCTTCACGTTATAGTATCGGTCGTCAGTGAGGCTGTTCGGAAGACCACCAACATCGAACACGTCGCAGATATCGTTGATGGCGTCTTCGATAGTGAACTGCGGCACGAAGCCCAGAACCCGCTTCGCCTTCTCAACGTTGACCTGATAGGAACGCTGATCATTCATCGGCTGAACGGCAATAGAGATAGGCCGGTGGTAACGGTCCTCTACGACGCCCTTCACAATTTCAGCAATGTGCATGATAGACAGATTGCGCATGCCGATGTTGAACGCTTGTCCGGCCACGGCTTCCTTCGGCGCGTCCATCACGACCTGGTAGGCGCGCACCATGTCTTTGATGTGCAAGTTAGGCCGCATCTGTGCGCCGCCGAAGACAGTGATGACGCCCTTGTTGACGGCAAGGTTGGTCAGGATATTCACGGACAGGTCCAGTCGCATGCGCCGACTGTAACCACAGACAGTCGAAGGACGAATAATGACGGTGGTGAAGTCGTCAGATTGATGCTTGAGCAACAGCGGCTCGCACATGCCCTTGTAGCGATTGTAGAGCGTGATCGGAACGAACGGATGATCCTCTCTGACATCGGGCGAGTCGGAAATTCCATACACCGATGATGTCGAACAGTAGATAAACCGCTTCACGCCGGCAGCTTTAGCGGCGACAACCAGAGGCTCGAAGCACTCATAGTTAATCGTCCTGCTCAAGCCTTCATCAAGCTCGAAACTCGGATCGTTTGAAATGCAGGCAAGATGGAGGACGATGTCGCAGCCTTTCACCGCCTCAGCGAACCGGGCAGTGTCACGAACATCCGCCTTGACCGGGGAAAACCCTTGCGGCTTGCCGATATAATCGCCGAACCATTGAAGGTCATAGCCGACGACTTCATGTCCTTGATCAAGCAGCGACAGTACCAACATTGTCCCAACGTAACCGTGGCTGCCCGTGATGCAAATTTTAGCCAAATCCGCCGCCTCCAAAACTTGCCGGATGGGCAATCGCATATCCGGCCTTCTGTGCATCTCGAAAAAACATCAAAACGGTGTCAAGAGAAAATTCCTCCAGCGACTTGCCGAGCAGCGACAGTTTATCCAACAAATCCGGCGGCAATGTTATGATGTCGCACTGCGAGGCGTTAGCTTCGATAACGTTCCATACTTCTCTGGCGCTTGCCCAAATGATCTTTTGGGGGCACTGATTGCGAACGTTGCATATGAGAGCAACCGGATTAACGCCGGTGTCGGCAATGCGTCCCGCAAATATCGATAGATAACCGTCGGCGCCATTCATAGCAGCCGACGCTTGCAGAACCTGCTCCTCAGTAAACAGAGCCGTGACGTTGACGCGTATTCCATCCATCGACAATGCCGAGATCACAGGTCCGGTGAACACGCCTTGGGTGTTTGTCACCGGAATTTTGATATCGACGTTGGGATTAATCGCCGCGAGTATGTGAGCTTGTCGCTTCATGCCATCAAAGTCGTCTGCGAACACTTCGAGAGAAATTCGGTTTGGCGCTGCAATGTCTGAAGCCGCTTTCGCATGGGCCATGTAGTCCGTCACACCCGCCTTGCGAAGGATGGTCGGGTTTGTCGTCCATCCAGAGACAAGCGTTTTGTATTTCTCCATCGAAGCAAGATTGCCACAGTCCCCGAAGATCGCAACCTTGAGAGGCTTGTTTGGCTTCTGTGATCCGCGCAACCTGATGGCGTAAACAATCTTCCGTTTGGTCGGCTCGGACAGCTTGTTGCCGAGGGCAAACTTGTTGCCCGTCATTTTAACGGAAAGCAATCGCTTGTGCTCTTCAGAATGATGAAAGCCGCGCCTCCGTTGAGAGACGCTCATTTTCTTGCGCGCTTCAATCGATTGCGTTTTTCCGCGCCGTCCGTTCCCGATCTTCACTTTGGTTGCGTCAGAGTGCTTGTAACCAAACGATCCTTTCGCAGTCGGAAAGATGTTGAAATAGGGCGTTAACGCGTCGAGATATTCCTGCTCAACAGAGAGCCGACTTTCCGCAGTACACTCTACGATGATCTCAAACACAAGATCGTCAATCCCGTACTTGTCACAGTGCCGTTGCAGTTTGCCAGACCCGTGTGACCCACGACGCAAGGCCCGTTTGTGTTCGCTCCAACGCGTATGTATGTGGATAGAGCTACCAACATACACGCGGTCTGGCTTAGACCGAGACAGAATTTTGTAGACACCGCAGATCATGCGCTCTCCAGAATAATGGTTGCTGCGGTATCCAGATCGGCAGCCCGGTGCATGGGCTTGACCGGGAGCGGTTCACCGTAGGCAGTCCCGATCAGAATGGTTACGCATCCAGCAGCGTGACCGGCGCTGATGTCCCGCCAGCGATCGCCAACCATGAAGCTGCGCGGCAGATCGATGTCATAATGCTTGGCCGCCGACAGGATCATTCCCGGCTTGGGTTTCCGGCATTTGCATTCGTCTGCATCCACATGGGGACACATTTGGATGCTCTCAAGAGGCAGAACACGTTGAAGCGATGCATTCACACGGTCCACAATTTCACGCTTGATCTTGCCCGTGGCTATGTCCGGCTGGTTGGTCACAACGATCAGCGCAAACGATTCCTTGAGACGGTCCAATGCTGCCTTGGCACCGGGAAAGACCGATCCGGAATGATCGAGCAATACGCCATCCCGGTCCAAAAAAACGGCGCGTCTCATGCGGAGATTGATTCCCACTTGGCTTTCTGCATCGCCAGAACCGGATGGCTACACAGTGCGTGCCAAACCACCGCCTGAAAGGCTTCGGCCAGCGGCGTGACTAAGGCTTCGTTCACGGTTGGAATGCGCACGAAACAATCCGCCCGCTGCTTCGTGTAGCCGCCGTCTCGGCCGACGATCCCTAGCACGATTGTTCCAATTGTTTTGGCATAGTCGATGGCGCGGATCAGATTGACGCTGACGTTCTTCTCCGCGTTGCCTCCCCCGACCGACAGGATCAGCAGAGCATCACTGACGGACAGACGTGAAATCCTGAGCCAGCCAGAAAACACTGTCTCCCACCCATCATCGTTAGTGCGCGCTGTCAGTTCCGACACGTTATCAGTCGGCGCGTAGGTTTCGATCCCGCAAAGTTTGCGGAAATCGTTGACCGCATGTGATGCGTTAGCGGCAGAGCCACCCACGCCCAGAATAAACAGCCTGCCTCCGCGCTCCCTTACCTCCGCCAACCGTTCTGCCATGCGCTCGATGGATGTCGCATCCACCAGCCTCGCAGTCGCAAGCACCAGGTTGAGAAAATCATGTGAATAGTTCTGTGCAGGCATCAAGTCTTCTGCTTCCTCAGCATTTCGATCTTGTGCATGAGCGCATCGCCATTCATTGGCGCACCATATCGCCCGATGCCGAAATATTCTTCCTTGGATAGAATGACGGCGGTGGACTTACGGCGACCGCTCGGAAGCGTCCATTGTGCCACGATGCGGATTTCATCCGGCCATGTGCGACTGGGATCAGACACGATGGCGCGAGACAAATCGCTTACAGGCATTTCTACGGCCATCACATCTCCCTGTCGATCCGGCGCAGCGTGTACAAATCAGATGCCATGATACGCTTCTTCTCGTCATCGTCAAAAGGCCAGGGATCGAACCTCGCCGATAGCGTTCTTCCGGTAAGGCCATCCGTCTGCGCCAGCCACAGACAAAGGGATGCGGCTCGGTCTATCGCATCGTCGTCTGGCTTCTCTACGTCCTCTCCTGATTCTATGATCTGATCCAGCATATCAGTCTTGAGCGGACCAGGTAGCACCGCATTGACCTCAATACCGAAGTCTTTCACCTCTTCCGCGACCGTCTCCGTAAACCGCACCAGAGCCGCCTTGGAAGCTGCGTAGGCGCTTCGTCTCGGGAGTGGCCCTGTCGCTCCACCGCCTGCGATGTTGATGATCTTTCCACCGCGCCTCATGTGAGACAGGAAGGCGTGCGTTAACTGCACTGATCCGAACAAATTGATCATCAGAGTGCGATGCCATTCGACAAGACTGCTGTCAGCAAAATTGCCGACCGGCCCCAGAATGGCGGCGTTATTGATGAGAATATCGGGGACGCCGAAGTGATCGAGAAAATAGCGCGAAAAACCTGCGATGGATTCCACATCGGACAAGTCGAGTTGACTGCGATCAAAAAACGGAACTGAAAATCCTCTCGTCCTGAACGCTTTAGCGAGATAGCGACCGAACCCGCGTGTTTGTCCGGTGATAACAGCGATCATCCTCGCCACATACCAGTCATCTGCATGTTAGTGTTTGTACCGCTCCATGTACCGCCGAAGTTTGCGCCTTGTTCCAAGCACGTAAAGACATTGACCCCCAATGAAGGCGCAGCCTCATAAGCCGCACTATTTGTACTTATCGCATCCCGGACGCCAGTCACGCCGCTGTATGTGTTCGTTGAGTTGTAACCGATACCGGAGATCGCGATACCATTGGTGCTGACCTTCTGATCGAAACGAGTGCTGCACCATTCTTCTGCCAATCCGCTAAATGAGGTAAATGAATTGGCGGAATTGTTGTTAGATGCGCGGATAGCATTGACATGGTAGGTCCACGATACAGTCGGATCGCCAGCCTTCAAACATATCGACTCGCGATTGTAGGCGTTCCAGACCCCCCATTTGCGAGACTGTCCGTAGGTGACGTGGCACGTCACCTGCCCAGACGAGGAATCGATGAATGCCGAACCTAGATAGGTTCCGCGATTGGCCGCCACTGTGTACGTAGTGGCACCATTGTTCACGGTCTGCTGAACGGCGTTGACGAGAATGCCGTTGATGCGGGCTAGCTGCGGACTACCCCCGCCCGTCCCTCTCGCGCCCGAACCTGCCGCTGGCGTTGCCCACGCTGGACTGAAGGCGATACGCGGCGTTGCCACGTCCAGAAACCCGATCACATCGTAGATGCCATTGGAAGCCTGCGCTGACCCGCTGAGCGCCAAGGAAAGCTGCCCCCCGGTGATTGTCACCGGGGAAAACGATATTCCATTGTAGATGAACATCAGGTTTCCGCGGAAAGCAGTGTAATAGATCGTTGTCGCCCCGATGGAATCCGTCGTCAGAACCGGGTTAGTCGCATCGGCACTCGCCGTCAAATAGCCCTGCGAGGCAAACGAGAACGGCAGATTGGCGGACCAGACCGCCGAAGCGGCCGTGCCGGAGGTCGTCGCCAGATACGCGATATTGGTCGTGCGGTCGATTATTTGCGATGCGCGCGTGCTTGCAGAGCCGGCTGTGCCTGCCACATTGCCGTTCGGATTTCCGTTATAGGTTTGGATGCTGTTCTGCGCATCGTCGGCGTACCATACGTTGGTGCCATCGCTGTAAACAAGGGAGCGAACATTCTGTGGAACTGCAACGCCAAGCGAACCCGTAACGATTGTTTTAACCGTTACCCCGAAAGCGCCAGTGCTTTCGTTGTCAACGACGAAAAATCCACCAACAGCCTGCGTCGTCGAGTTAGGATTGAGTGGCAGCGTGACATTGATAGCGCCGGTCAATATTCCGGTCAGATTAAAGGCGAGGCTTTGAATCTGTGTCGTAGTCAGGTTAACGTCGCTAGACGAAACTGGAACCGACACAGTGTTGCCCAGTGACCCGTCAACGATGCCGATCATCGCGGCGTTAAGAACTGCGCCCCATGTACCAGAGGCGGTCCCCGTCGCCATCTGGATTAGGGATTTGTTGTTGGTGACTGGGTCTGACATTTAGAGTACCTTCGCATTCATGACTAAATTGCATCACGAAACATTGTTGCACCGGATTGTCTATCTAGTCTTGACGATCCTGTTCATGCTTCCGATCGTATTTTTTATTGTACTGCCATTGCATCATTGGATTGAGGTGCAAATGCACGACCTGCTTGACCAGCAGACAATTCCGTCAGGAAGTTCCTGATTTGAGCATTGCGGACTTGTTTGTTAGCCTGTCGGGTTTCGATTTTCTTGATTGTTCCTAGAATGCCGCGAACCGTAGCCGGATCAGCAGTCATCAACATCCGAGAAATATGGTCGGTGACTGGCGGCGTCAAACCTCCCAACCGATGGATGCCTCTTTGTAGCGCACCAAGACCAGCCGCAACGGGACCCCACATAACTGCCTGATGTCCGATTTGAGCCACTTCGCCCAACTGATTTGCGTCATGCATATCGGCAAGCTGGGATGCTGTGGTTGAGTTGCCACGCACCGCATTGATCGCATTGCGTTTGCGCGCTTCGTTGAAGATTTTCTTCCGGAAATTCGCGAAGTCATCTTGCGACTTGAAGAATGGCCTAATCCGCGCAACCTGTTCGCGGGTCGAAAAGAACTTCAACAATGCATTGTTGGTCATTCCGGATTTATCAATCTTATCGCGGATTGCATCGGCAAGACCGAATCTGGCTATTTCCTTCTGGCCATCGGTCAGGACACGATCACGACCATATGCTGTCGGCGCTCCCATTCTCTGAGCGTTAACCCGACTGTCGGTGTTGAGTGCATTACGTCCGAATTCTAACGCCTCATCAGCTTGAATATTGTCAAGAGCAATTGAACGGGCTTTGGCATAAGCTGGATTGTTCTTATCCATAAACTTCAGCAAATCCTGATGCACGGAGCCGATAGCCATACTTTTTGGAGTAGCCATTGGCTTACCAAAAGGCGAACCGTCTGCCGGCGCCTTGGCCTCTTCAGCCATGCCCTTCAAAACACGCTGGACTTCATCAAGCGCGCGGGTATCTGGCACACGGCGCTTGTCGAGAATATTCCCTTGATCGTCCACCGATGCAAACCACTGCGCCCATGGCTCGCGCCGATTGGCAGAATTCTGTTTGGCGGCAGCAAGAGCCCCTTTGCCGGCAGGCGTCTGCAACAGATTCTCCAGATCAAAAGTGTATGGCATTGGCGTTGCGTTTGCCTTGGCATAAAAGGGAGCTGCAGCGTTAGATCGCGCATCCATAACGGTCGCTTTAGCAGCCTGATACGCTCCTTCCGGAGCTTGGAATGCATCGCCCACCATGCGGTTCAAGCGATCCCCCTGTGCCATCGCTGAAAGATTGATCTTGGTTGCGATACGATCCCCTCCCGCACCAGGTACATTAGCCACCGTGCGAGCAAGTTTCTGAACATCTCGTCCACCGACATCGGCCAGCGACATTGTTTGGCCTACGTCACCAGCATTCGCGATGCGATTAGCAGCTTGGTCAACACCGCCGCGCGGCGCAAGTCGGTCAGCGAGTTTCTGAGCCGCAAAACCTGCGGGATTGGTTCTTGCCACAATAAAATCGGCTATCGGCTTGCCTACGAACCGCGCCGCCGCACCGGCCATAGGAAGGGCCGCTCCGATTGTGGCACCGCTGGTCGCTCCGGCAGCAGCACCCGCGAGCCGATTGGTCACGCCATCATCGGCCTCACCAGCCCCGTACGTCGCTCCGTAGCCAGCCCCGGCCAGTGCTCCTCGACCGATCTTCGCAGCTAGTCCAGCGCCCTTTGCAGCCACGCCCAAAGGCAACATTGCCGACGGCAATGATCCTGCGATTTCTCCAGCAGTTGAGAGCCATGGATGCCGCGTCTGATAGTTAGCGAGGTCTGACCTGATCTGATCCTTCTCGCCTTCATATCCTTGTCCGAAGGATTGACCCTTTAGGGCATTTTGTACGCCGCCAATAAGTCCGCCGATTTCATCGGAGAAGCCCAGCGTTAGTCCTTGCATCATTGGATCAGCGATAGACCCTCGTGGGTTACGGTTAGCGGCGGCTACATTCAACGCGCCAGAAAGATCAGGTGAACCAGCCGGCGAAGGCGAAAATGCTGCAGTGAACTGCTGCGCTCGCGGAATCGATGGCTGTTGTCTCGCCTGATAAGCCGCCTTCAATTCGTCATCCGACATTGCCGAAACTAGCTTAGGCGCAGCTACGGATGGGCCACTCGCTGGGGCCGACTGGGCATTCGCCGTTCCAATCGAAGGATGCACGACAGGCACTGGCGCGTTAGGCTGGGGCGGAGGAATCGGCTCGCCTGCATATCTATTTACCGTAACCTCAAGAGGGCCTCCAGGAACGGAGTGCGCCTGCGCCAGTGATGAGTCAGATGATGGTGCCGAAGGTGCGGGCGATGCGGCAGGCGCAGTGGTGCGCTGTGCGTAAAGCGCCTTCAGATCATCATCGGACAAGGCGCCAACATCGCTCACTGTAGCAGTCCCCTACGGCGCATTTCTGCTTCGACTGGATCGACAGAAGAGGCAGCCGTCGTGCCGGTTCCTCCATTCGGCGTGGCCGCAGAGGTCGTTTCTGGGGCGGAGGTATCGAGATCGGACGGATCAATCCCGTACTTCTGTAGAACCTGCCGTGAATGAGGAGTCAAAAACCTAAAATCAGCCGGCTTGCCCATTGCAGATTCGTATTGCGTCTTGATCGTATTAAGACGCGACGCGAGAAGATTTCCGACCAACATCTTTCCAGCCGCCTGTATCTGAGCAGGCGACGAATTGACGCTCAAATTGCTGCGCCAATCGTTGATGGACTGCACATCGGAGGCGCCTGTTCCCTTGAACACCTTGGCGGCCTCTGATGCAACGGCGTCGGCAGACGTGTTGAACGCCGTGATGCTCGGATCACCCGTCTGCTGCTTGACCGCATTGCGCACCGTATTGATGGCAGGAAAGTTGCCATTCCCCAATCCCTGTGCAGATTGTTCCATCGCATCAATATGCTGGATAACAAGATTGGCTGAGTTGACAGCCTTCGAGTAGTCGCCTGATGTGATAGATTTCATCATTGCTTGGCGTACCGGGTACTGCGCCATGCTGAAGGTCGGATCATATTGCGATACCAACTCCATGAATTGCTGGCGATTGTTACCGCGCATAGATGTAACTTTGGCTGGGTCAGCCCGGTAATCACCGACTGACTTCACAAGCGCAGCAGTGCCAGTTGGTAGAGCCGCAAGAAACTGCTGCTGGGCTCCCGGATCAGGACGGCCTTGTTGGTCGATGGGCACCGTCGGCAGGTTGCTTGCTGCCGATCCCCCATTGGGCAGCGCAGACTTGGCCGCCGCATAGTCGGCATCGCTCACCAAACCCCTAGCGTGATCCTGTGCCAGTTTTCCTTGCGGGCTTTCTGGAGCATTTGCCAGCCGAGCCGCAGTGGCCGATTCAGCCGCCGCTCTGTCTTGTTCATTTTTGGCCATCCGATCAAGTGTTCCAGCCGAGATATCAGCACGTCGAGAAGCAGTATCAGCGTTCCGATCCGCAATATCAGCACGCTGCTGACGATAGGCATTCTGGCTGACCGCAATAGCAATCTGCCGGTCGTAGTTTCTCTGCTGCTGGAGATAATTCATCGCCTCCAGACCGCCTTGTCCAATGGCTGTACCGAGGAACGGGGACTGCGAGGCCATCATGCCAAGGCCAGCGGCCATGAGCGGCATGGCGAATGCCTTGCGCCCTTGCTTCTGTTGACCGATGCCGGCCATCAGTCCATTCAGAGAATTCGGGTCTGCGCCAGCCATCGAAGGATCGTTAGTCGGTCCACCCATTGGTGGAGCATTAACCCCGCCGGCTGCGGGAGCGGATTGAGGCTGTGGTGTCGGCGCTTGAGGCTGAGGCGGAGGCGCGGGCGCTTGTGGGCGTCCCAATTGCATCGGCGCCCCAGATGCCCCGGCAGGCGTAGCCCCAAGCCCGGCAGGAGCACCCGTAGATGGCGTGATGGCCTTGGCTATAGGAGCGTAGTAAGCCGCTGCCAATGCCTGAGCAGGCGTCAGGGTGGCATCGTTCTGGAAACTGTCCTGAAAGTTCGGCGTCACCATGCCGCCATCGTCGTATCCGCGCGGGACGTAAATGCCCTGTGGGTCGGGCATCACCGCACCGCCAGATGAACTCAAACCCGTAACCCCGCCAAGTCCACCTTTCATGGTCTTGGCAATATCGATAGCCGACGACACCATGCGATGCACGTCTGATTGAGGCTGGATAGGGCCACCATCTGCCCTGTGGACAGCGCCGCCCTTTCGATACAGTTGACCCATCCCCAATCCCATGCCGCCGGTCAGATCGGGAGACTTAGACAATAATTTACTCAAGCCCGCCCCAAAATCACCAAAACCCTGATTGAGAGTTGATGCCCCTTGATTTCCTTGGTTCTGATTCTGCGACGGGAGCGCCATTGGCTGTGCCGTTGCAATCGGTGAATACATCGGCAGCGTCATCTCCAGACCGCCGAGTTCACCGCCTGGTCCTCCGCCGGCTGCATACCCAGGAATGCGCCCACCGCGTTCGAGGCCCATGAAGCCTCCCGCCAGAGCCAGACCTCCGCCGAGTATCTGCGACCCGATGTTGGGGCCGGGCGTTGTTTGGGTTTGTGTCTGCCCCTGAAGCGGTCCAATGCCGCCCTCAAGCGATGCCAGCCAGCTTGCCTGCTGATATGGCTGCTGGAGCTGCGCCGCTGCCTGCTGCTGCTGTACGGTGCCAGCACCAAGCTGTGCAGTCGCCCCCTGTAGCGCCTGCGTCTGAAGACCGCCTTCGGCCCCCGCCGCAGCGGCAGACGCGGCACGGTCCTGCTGTGCAGCCCCTAGCGCCTGTTGGTAGTTGCCTGCATTCAGACCGGCAAGAGTTTGATTGTTGGCTAGACCTTGCTGGCGTGCAAGTTCACCCTGCGCAACACCGACGCGATTGCCGCCCAGAGCACCTTGCGCGATAGCATTGCCGGTAACCTGCTGCTGCTGCTCCGCGTTTGTCTCATTGATGTTCCCCATCGTGGCGTTGACAACGCTCTGCTGAAAGGGATTCGAATAATTGGCAATCTGACCGCCAGTAATCGGTGACGCACCCTGCTGCACATAGTTCTGTGCCTGCGGCAGAAACTGTGATGGAATTTGATTGAACGATCCAATTGCCTGATTTTGCGTGCTGTTGAGTGGCGCAACGGTCTGTCCGTTTGACACGCCAGAGGCGCGCTGCAACAGCGATTGATACTGTGCCAATACATCGGCAGGCGGCTTAGTAGTGGTAGTCGCAGTGTTTACTTTATTTCCCATCGCCCTACTCCGCCCTAGCAAACGGACCAAAATGCCGGACTGCTTCGGCCATATATGCAGTATGCGCTTCTTGGGCAGTTGTGAATGAACCTATATATTTTGTTTTGCTATTGCCGCCCGCGGTGATTTGGGCACGATATTTACCGCGATAATCCAGGTACACCCCTTTAAGACCAGTCTTATTGTTCTTATTGATTTTTCTATTCCCTAGATTTTGCGATCTGGTCGCCTCACGAAGGTTGTCAATGCGATTGTCCTTGGTATTCCCGTTGATGTGATCTATGTCGGCGACAGGCCACTGACCATAAACATAGAACCACGCAAGGCGGTGCGAAAGTATGCGATACCCGCCGACTCTAACATCCGTGTAGCGTCCAGTAGTGCGTCCAGCGATTTTTCCGCTAGGTCTATAGAACAATCCGGCATCCGCATCGTAACGCAGAAGCTTTCTCAGCAGCACAACAGATAGATGAGAAAAAATATCAATTGGTTTTGGCATCTACCTGTGCCTTGTCGGAACCATTCCACTTCGTGTTGTACACGAAAAAACAACCATTGGGCTTAGATAATTGCCTCTGATACAAGCGGATTTTCTCTTCCGTTCGCGTGTTGGAAATGATGCCAATGACGAGAGGGAGATGCAGTTCGTCCGAACAATCCTTGGCAAACTGGATCAGTCGTTTGGCATTGTTCGACTTGCGATACTCAGGACGGCAGTAGGAAAACAGTTCGTCGAGATGCCATTCGTCGGAATGCCATATTTGCGAGATGAGCATGTATATCATCGCCTCGATCTTGCCGGGATTTCCGATCACTCCAAGCACGCCGCCCAGCCCGTCGAATGCCATGCGCAAGACCCGCCGAACGCGGTCCTCGCTCATTGGAAACAGACCGTTCTCTTCGTGCAGCATTCGGCACATCACCATCAGTTCCTCCTCATCGGTGGAAACCGCGGTGCGTACCGAACGAACGGGCATCTTTGTTTCCGTCATGGTCTTTAATTCCGAGCCGGGCCGGGAAGTTTCTTGAGCGTGTTCACGGTTTTCTTGCGCTGGTTGACAACCCACTTGTCGAGAATTTTGTGTCCGTGGTTCAACTCGCCAAACTTTCTCCGGATGGCTCCCGGACTGATGACGTGCTCGCCGCCCGCCGCCATGATCGGCACGCTACCGCCGTCCGCGCGCTCCTCAGGAAACATCCGCGACAGAATCACATGGCCGCTTGAGGTGTTGCCTTGTCCCAAACCTGACACCACGTCGGCCGGAATGACATACGCCCCCGCCGGCACATCCAACGGCAGATGATCAGTGCGACCCGCTACCACGCTCTGGATCGGGCCAACATGAACTGCTCCACCATCGGCGCGGTTCTTGCGCTTGACGCTGTAGGCGATAGCCAAACTCTGATCTCGCGGTTTTCCCGCAGCTAGTTCCGCCTTTAGGTTGGAAACGAAGGCTGGCTTGCTGCTGGATTTGGTGAGCGGCATGGAGTGATCCTAGAACGTCGTCGTGAGGGTTCCGCGCCCCCACTGATTGGAACTGAGGCAAATGTAAAAAAACGAGGTTGTAGTCGCGCTGCCACTGTAGGCCACCTGTCCAGCCACTCCGGATGCTGTGGAATTTGCCGGAGCCGTTACCCAGTTGGGAAACCGTGTATTGATCGTGTTGTTCAGAGCGTTGATCGCAACGACCACATTCTGTGCAATCGTCACCATTTGCGTATT
>PLZC01000097.1 GCA_003151985.1 Acidobacteriaceae bacterium | reverse complement strand
AACGGCGAATACTTCAGCCTCTGGGTAGACGGCAAACAGCGCGATGAACTATGCATGACTGACCAAGTCTCAGGCGAGTGGTTCACACATCTCATCGGCCTACCGATGACCACCTCCGCGAAGAACCTCGACCAATCCATCGACAGCATCTTCAGAAACAATTTCAATCCGGAGTTTGGCCTGCACAATGCCACTGCTCCCAGGCGCGGGGCGGGCCTGCTGGCGCTCAACAACCTTCAGGCTGGAGGTCTCTGGTCGGGAATCGAATTTGCCTTTGCTTCGGTTTTGATGGACCATGGCCGGTTCGCGGACGGAGTCGAGATCGTTGAAGCGATCCACCGCCGGTATCTGCGCGCAGGCCAGCCATTCAACCACGTGGAGTGCGGCGGCCATTACTCGCGCGCCATGAGCAGTTGGACCACAATGCTGGCGGCCACTGGCTTCAAGCCAGATGCGGCTAACAAGTCGCTGGCCGTTCTTCCTGCCGTTCCTGGCGACTTCCGGGCTCCCTGGGTCACTGCATCGGGCTTTGGCAGCATCAGCCGCAATGGCCAGACCTTATCGATCCACTGCGCCTATGGAAAACTCGAAGTCAAGTCTCTCAAACTCCAATCGGACCCCCAATCTATCCGGATTGGCACCAAGACCCCTGCAACGCGCACGACGAAGGCCGCCGGCGGCGTCATGCTTGAGTTCTCCAACCCTCTATCTCTGGCCGCAGGCCAGACTTTGTCAATTTCGTAAGCCCCAACACTCTTCCATTGGGGCTTACGGGTTCAGTTGCGCTACATCGCTCGGATGGGACACTGAGGTTGCTCCGGCGAGCTGGCCGAAATGGGGGATGCCTCTCTTCATTTTGCGGGCTCCAACAGGACAGACTCGGCTTGTTTCAAGTCGATGTCGAGCCCGTTGTTTTTGAGAGAAAACGTGCGTCCGGTCCAGGCGTTTTTCCAGTTCGCGCTCGGCCACGATTTCGGCAGGGCCAACGTGGCGTGACGCGCAAGGTCGGCATCGTCCCGCAATCCCTCTTCCAGATTGCCCGCCAGAATGCGGAGCGCTCCATCCTTGGTGCGCCATGCGGCAACGTTCATCGTCTGAAGCAGATCGATCTCTTCAGCATGCAAGGCGGTGTTTTGCTTTAGCAGATCGTTCAGCACACCCGCGGCAAGCGCATATGGAGCGCCGGTGTTTCCCCATATTTCTGACAGAGGTTTGGCGCCCATTGATCTTAAATCCGGAGGATTCCACACCGTAACGCGTTTTCCCCCGGTCGTGTCGAGTGTCAGGCGCGGCGAACCATTCGCCGTATAGAAGACGCGTGCCTCCGGCGATGCTGAGACGTTCTCTGGGTAGCAATAGGTGTTGAAGGCGATGGTTGCATTCTTCACAAGACCCTGATCCTGGCCCGTTGCCTTGCATAGTTGCGATGGGGCCGGCGCGGGAGTTGCACCTGCGCGCAAGCCCGCCAAGTGCAGCAGGGTTGCATCGATGCCCTCGGAACCGCCGAATATGGCCACGGGCTGCCCCTTACGGATGAGTTGCTCGATAGACTCGAGATGCGGGGCTGAAAGATGCGAGGGCGTCTGCAATACAAACAAGTCAGATTGCACCTGCGGTATCCATTCCACGCGCGTGGCAGAGAGAATGGGAACCGGCCACTTGATCACCGAGGCAGCCTGCTCATCCATCCACTCGTTGACGTTATGGTTTGGCGTCGCATGGTCAATCTGCCACTGCATGGCCTCGCGCGAATAAACCAGTGTCGGGCCGAAGACCTCCGTGGTTTGATGCGCATCCGCCACCGCTGCATTGATATTGTCCGCGAGGAAGCTCACGTCCTGCTGGCTGAGCAGGCGCTCGCCCTGGTTGGCCCATGAGATATACGACCCCAACGGCATCTTGATGCCATGCGGCGTCTTGACCGCGGCATGGGAGTAGGCCCAGATTCCCCAGCGCAATCTTTGCGGCGCGGAGTGGATGATATCCCAGTCTTCCCAGGCGTCAAACGTTTCGATAAGTGGGTAATGCCGAACCTTGGTGTCGGCAAGAATGGCGGCGTGGGTCAGCATATAGCCGAGTTGATAAGTCCATCCCATGGTTGGGGCATTCCAGAAGTCGCTTTCGCGGACGCCAACCTCATTCCACGCTCCAGCCCAGGTCTGGTCCACCCAGATGTCCAGATAACCTTGCTTGGCAATGGCCTCCAGATCCATTCCGTTTGCACGCCAGTCCCCTATGGCGCTGGTTCCATTCGAATACATCATGACCAGCGCATCCGTGTTGGCCAGCTTCGTGTCCTTGATCAGGGCCGCAACACCATCGGTGGCCTGGTGGATGATCTCCGGGGAGGGAGCGACCGCGCCCCACGGCCCATTGCGCGAATAGGGAACCGGCATGCCAAATGAATCGCGGAACATAATCGCATCAAGTCCGAGTGCCCGCGACATGCTTCCCCATTGAGCCGCATAGGCCTGATGTACCGGGGTCCCCTCGGTGATTCCGTGAGGCAGTCCTCCCATGGGGGTAGGGTCGGCGTGCAGGCGAGCCCCGGGATCGAAATAGCGGCCGAGGGGCATAAAGAATCTTGGCGGCTCAACCGGGGCAGAGGGAGTGAATGCTTCCTGGTGTCTACGGCTCCAGGCGCCGTCAAACCTTCCCTCGCCGTAGCCATTGGTCCACGCGAGGTTCAGCATGCCGACCTTGAAGCCGGGAATGCCATGCCGTGCTGCCTCCTCTTTCATGGCGGCAGATAAGAGCTTTACGTCGCCGTAGGTCCATGGGTCGTAGCCGTGCCGTTGCCGGGGCGCCGAGCCGGCAAACCGGGCGGCCGCCCCCTTCTGTCTTTCCGCGGTGGTTCCGGTCAGCGGCCCGTTCTCATCCACCCATCGAGCCTGGCCGGATGTGGTGGGGAGCCATATCTTCTGATCCGGGTTGCCCGACCACTCGATCACCGCGCTGATCGTCCAACCGATATTCAGGATCACGCCGCGATCGCCGCGAACCCCGGCAAACAGCG
Source organism: Acidobacteriaceae bacterium (assembly GCA_003151985.1). Classification (GTDB taxonomy): domain Bacteria; phylum Acidobacteriota; class Terriglobia; order Terriglobales; family Acidobacteriaceae; genus Telmatobacter. The sequence goes on along the minus strand of PLZC01000097.1, from coordinate 5,570 downwards.
GCTGAAACCGGTCCCAGAACTCGTGCACCGAACCCTGGATATCGTTCTGCCTGAACCAATAGAGGTCGATCTCAAGCCAGCGATCCGTATCGATGGATGGCGCTGCGGTCGGCGGATCCGTTTGCGCCGCCGCGAGACTTGACGGAACCAGCATCAACAATCCCAGGAGCAAAACCAATGCAGTGAATAAGCGGCGTTGCGTGTAACTCGTATTTGCTTCATGCCCGATGGTCATTCTTAATCTCCTTGTTGCTGTTTGCCCGACCGCTAACTTGTGCAGTGATAAGTGCAAGGTCCTGACTTGCTCGCCCAATCTTCCTTACTGCGTCACGGCGAGCTTGTCGAATTGTGCCTTGTTCCATCCGGTTCCCATGGCGAACATTCCATGCGCGTGCGAATTATCGCCGATGTTCGCCAACTGCTTTCCATCGAGCAATGCTGAAATCACGTTGCCGTGGAATGTCAACGCGAAACGATGCCACTCGCCCGGCAAGATCGCCACACTCCCCGACGCCAAAGTGACGGTGGGCTTCTTGTAAGCCGCGGAGACAAGCTTCCACGCCCCATCCGTCTGCACACTGAGAATGTACCCGCTTGGATAGATAACTTTGTCGCCCTGAAAGACGTCGGCCGAGTCAATTCTTCCCATCAAGGTCACGGTGCCGGAAGGGCTCATGGCAAAATCGGCAGCCACGGTGTAGTCCGTCCAGTCCACATCGCCAGCCAGGGTAAATGGGTCAGGCAACGGTCCCCATGGAATCGGCTTTTCCGTGATGACCTGCTCCAGGCAGCGTCCATCTCGTCCGGCGCAAGGATGAACCTCAAAGGCGCCGTCCTGATCGGAGAGGTACCTGGGCGCGCGCGCAAGCGGGGTGCTTTCGAAATCTTCGCTGTATGGCATCGGGAACGGCTTGGGCGAAGGCGGCTGCGCGTTGCCTTTTCCCTGTCCGGTAGTGGTGGCAATGGAGTAGATCGATTCGGGGTCGAAGGCGAACGAGAACGCGCCTTTCTCCGGTGTCAGGTCGGCAACGTGCTCGAAGATCCTGGTGGCGTTGGTCTCCCAGATGTGAACCGGGCCGGACGCAAGGCCGCCCTTGATGGTGAAAGTGATTTGCTGCGCCTGCTTGGCGTCGATCGTTTCGAGGATCGTGCTCCAGTCTTTACCGTTTGGCGAGCGGAGGGTAACGTAGGTGCCCGTCGCAGGCAGGTTGCCGGAGGAGGAGTCAAGATAGTGCCAGCCGGGCTGGGCAAACTGCGTGGTGTGGGCGGTGACCCATATGGTGGGCTGGATGTCGTAGAAGCCGGACCAAGGGGTGTTGGCGTACATGAGGCCGGAGTTGGGCGCGGCGAGAATGTCGTAGTACGACGTGATCGGGCTCCAGATCTCGGTCTTGGTCATCGCGCCTTCGAGGTAGTTCTGGTTGTAGAGATGCGCGAGCATGCGGCCGCCGATAGGCCAGGTGCGCTGCACGAGGGGCATGGCGCCGTTGTTGGGCTGGTCTTCGCTGGCCCAGAGCGGCACGCCGGAGGCCCGCGCCGCATCGGTGGTGGTGCACTTGCCTTTGTCCTTCGGGTAGTGGACGCCGATGGCGTTAACCGCGGCCTTCAGCGCTGGGTCGGATTGCATTTCGTTGGCGATGGACCATTGCCCTTTGCCCTCGCCCGGCCACAGATCGCAGCAAACGATTTTCGTGTCGAGATGGTGGCGAAGGAGAGCCTCATGAAGCTGCTTGACGTATGCGTCGTCATGAACCGTCTCGTTCCAAATCCCGGCATAACTTATCTTCAGGCCGTACTTGTCGCGGGCGGCCTCAATAAAGTCCGCCATGTACTCCGCCATGTCTGGGGAGTAGAGCTTGCCGTTGCCGATCCAGCCTGGCGCTCCCCAGGGAAGGATGTCGAGAATGATATTGGGATTGCGTTTGTAGGCCTCCTCCATCAGCCACCACTCGTAGCCCCGTGTGTAGTCGTGGTCGTTGCGAGCTCTCATATGGCTCGGTTCCGAGCCATCGGTGGAATTTACATCGCCGCCCACTTCGACTTTCAAGTGTTGCAGGGCCGCGCCGTAAGAAGGCTTGAAAAGGTAATCGAGAATCTGGCTGCGCTGCGGCTCGGGGTAGTCGACGAGCAACCGGGTTGACGCGCCCGCGCTGAGAGCGCCCAAGCCATCGAAGATCCTGCCGGCGCTCCGGCCATCAATCACAATTGTCTTGTCTTGCGTGTAGCCACGCATCCCGGTGATGGCTTCAGCCATGGCCAGGAGTACCGAAAGGACCGCAATTGTAGTCCTCCGTTGAATCGGAAAAAGGCGGTAAAGTCCCATAGAGTCCTCCAGGATGCGGCAGATGCCGGTCAAAATTCCAGTCTCTAAAAATGTGCGTATTAATTCGTACCAAGCATACACATCGTCTTTTCGCTTGACAACGGACACCTCGGCCAAAGCCGTGAACGGGCCCCGCAAACCTTCCCCGAAAGCGCCCTGTAATCCCGTTCAACTCAAGCAGAGCCAGCACCAGCCCGCAGACAGCGCGGCGCGATGATTTTCAGGAGTTCGTGATTTTGTGGCGTCGCAATGCGTCGATTCGCTACGCTTCAAGCCAGAGCACTTCGTAAGGTGCGAGCTTGCGCGCGGCTTCAATCGAGTGACCACTGATCCGGTCTTTCGCAGGATGCTTCAAGCCGAAGGGAAGGGGCTTTGAGGTCCCATTCATCAGAAACACGCTGTTATCGGTGCGTGGAACCGCAAGGACGCCTTCGGGAAGAGGGGCCGCTAACAATGGATGAGCCAGCCGCGTTGTTTTCTCAATCAGGGTCAGGAAGCTCGAGTCAGCCGGCCAGAAGGCTAGCTTGATCACCTGTCCCCGGCTTACGGCGCGGATCGTCGCCGCCGGTTTGCCGTCGACAATCGGTTGGTCGCTCGCAAAGGTGGCGATGACTCTGGTCTCCGGTTCCTGGATTTCTAGAAATTCGATGTAACCGTCGAGGCCCACAGGCGAGGTTCCAGTTATTGCAGCGCTGTTCCATCGCACATTGAGCTGTTGCTTCTCGCCATTTTTGGGCGATCCGGTCCACCGAATCGTGCGCACGAGCCCCCCCGTCAGTTTGGCGAGATTGGCAGCAAAGCCGTCGCCCCGCAGGATGCCGTCTCGATTTGTGTATCCCGTAAACGGCGTAACCACGAGCGTCCCCCCCTGCTCGACGAATTGCCGGATCGCTTCGACCACTGCAACATCGTCAAGCGCGATTGCAGCCGGAAGCAGCAGCATCTCGTACTTTTTCAGGTTCTCAAGCTTTGCTGCGTCTCGCGCATTGATCGTGTCTACCCCGATGCCCAGGCGGTGAAGCGCTGCGAAAGCCTCGGTGAACACCGTGCGGCTGTGCGGGATTGGCGGGTAGATATCGAGCGCGGTGCGGCTGTCGAAGTCGGTGTAGGCCACAACGCGCGCGTTCACGGGATTTGTCAGTAGTGTGCGCCCCCAGGTATCGAAGAACTGGCCGAGTTCGACAGCCCATTCAGTGTCCGGCTCGGGGCGGCCTGACCAATCGAGCAGCCCACCCCACTGCGGCCAGTGACCGCCGCGCCAGCGATTCCCCGACCAATAGAGCATGCCGGCAGCGCCGAATGCCGCAAGCTGCAAATCCCACATGTGGAACTGCGCTTTGGAAGGAGCCGGGTCCCACATTGTCGTGCCGCCCATCACGCCGAACCGCGTCTCGGTTACGATGAACCGGCGCTTCTGATAGCAGGAGCGATGCATGTCAAGCTGCCATGGCGAGTCGTTCCAGCTTTCCGCGTTGTCGACACTGGGCTGGTAGTAATTCAGACCGGCGATGGACATAAACGACTGGGCAGCCGGCTCGTCGGCGACAGCGGTCCAGACAGGATTCCAGTCAGTCAGAATCCACTGCGAGACGCCGTTCTTGCGAAGAATTGCAGCTTGCTCGGCCAGAAAATCAAGTATCGTGTCGCGACGGAAATGGTATTCGGCCAGCGAAAGGGCCGGAAGCGCCTCATGCACGTTGTTGCGCGCACTTTCCATCCCGTATCGGGGCTGCGGCACGTCGTCGAAAGATTGAATCTTCATTCCCCAATCGACAAGTTCCAGCCGACGGTTGAACTCCTCGGGAGTGTGATAGGTGCGCTCGAGCCATTGACGCCACGCGTGGTCGCATGCGGGGTTGTAGCAAACGATTCCGGCCATGAACTCGAGCTCGTTGTCGAGTTGCCAGCCGATCACGGCCGGATGGTTGTGAAACTCGGCCGCCAGCGCTTGAATGTATCTTCGGCACGCCTCGCGGTAGAGGGGATGGTTGAGGCACGGACTATGCCGGCTCATGGGGTGAGTGGGACCCAATCCCGGTTCAGCCACAATCAGCGTTTCGGGATGCGCTGCCACAAGCCATTGGGGCGGAATGAATGTCGATGTTCCAAGAATTGCGGAGATGCCGCGCCGGTGCAATTCGTCAAGAAAGGTGCGCAACCAGCCGAAGTTGAACTGGCCGGGCCCGGTTTCCAGATTTCCCCAGCTTGACTCTCCGACCCTGACGACGTTCATATGCGCATGCTCGAGGAGCGCGAGAAGGTTCTGTGTCTGCTCAGCGCTCTCAATGTCGGGATAGACGTCCGCTCCGAATAAAAATCGTTCAACGCCTGAACCGGTTTGCTGGACCATCGCACGCAGCGCGGGCAGACTGTTCAACGCCGGAACTGCAAAAACCAAAGATTGTAAAAACTCGCGCCGGTCTTGCATGGTCTCTCCTGATGGTCTTAACAAGTAATTGGTTGGTGAACCACCGCAAGCATTATGCAGCGCGTTTGCGCCTGCCATCGCAAGGTCTGTCGTCGCAAATGGGTTCAGGCTTCGAGAGTGCTTTGTGGCTTGGCTGGATAACTCCTGTCGACAAGCCGCAAAGATAGGGTTCGAGAATTACAGAAAATCCTGCGACGATCACAGCCTTCTGCTTGTCAAGCGTGTGCCCTCACAACATTGTTGGAGTCCTCAGGCCCATGGACGCTACCTCTTTCCGATCCGGTAATCGTATTGATCATGGCCCAGAAGTTTTCGAGCGGCGTGTCAAGCTGAACGTGGTGAGTAGGTCCGAGAATAANNTAAGCCCGCCGTCGTATCCGACCTTTTCGATTCGATCGAGAACCTGCTCACGCACCTCCTGCGCAGTCCCAAAGGGCAGCGTGTACTGTTCATCGATCGTGCCCCAGAAGCACAGCCGGTTTCCAAACTCCTTTTTCAGTGCTGCCGGATCCATGCACGCAGGCTGGACCGGATTGAGTACGTCAAGTCCGATTTCGATCAGATCGGGAATGATGGAGATGATATTCCCGTCCGAATGGTAGGCGATCTTGACTTCAGGGTTGATGGCTTTGAGCGTGGAAATGAACTCCGCCATGCGCGGCTTGAAGAAGCGCCGCCAGGTGCGCGGAGAAATGTACATCCCCCGCTGTGTACCCACGTCATCCCCAACCCAGATCATGTCGACTCCCATCCTCACCAGGCGCTCGGCCGCGGCAAGATGATAGCGGAAGGGGAATTCCAGAATGGCGTCGGCGAGCG
>PLZC01000458.1 GCA_003151985.1 Acidobacteriaceae bacterium | reverse complement strand
CCGCTCCGGTCAGCCTCACGGATTCCAGAAACTGCGCCAACTGGTCACGGAAACTGCGCCAACTGAGCCTGCCTGACCCGGTTCTCCCGGCTTCCCGCCCGGCCGTCTCGCCATACCCCAGACGGTATTCGTTCCATGATGATGATGATGACCTGTCCCTGTCCCGGGGCAGGGATGAGCTGGAACTTAGATTTCCTGTCCATGTCAATAAATGCAGGATGCGTTTCCGATCCGGGCCGGGGGACCTGGATGGTTCTCTTATCGGCCGGGATACTCTTCTGCTGGGCAGGGTCGGTTGATGAAAATGGAATCTACGGCTATCTTCTTCGCGGCGGGATTTCCTGGGTTCTCGGCCGGACATTCATCGGGAAGATCCTCACTGTCTGGCGCCGCCGGATCCTTCAATCGTTGATGGAGATCGGACGTCGGCTCCGGCCTGGGGATTTTTGTTGTTGACGCCCCGCGCCGGCTTGACGCCGGCAGCTGCAACGGTGCCTGTCACCCGTTGCCCGTCACACTTACCCAGGCGGAATAAACACCGGCTCTGCCGGAACATTCACCCCGGCCGCCGATTCCTGTTTGCACCCGGCCGGCTCCCTGGCGGGATCCGGCTTCGACCCGGACCTGGCGATTCGAGCCGGCCAAAGTCCTTCTCACCCCCTCCTGGCTGCCCAAAGAATTCTCCTCAAACATAGGGTGTTTCCCTTAGTACGATTTCGCATTTTCCCATGCACACTGTAGTTGCCATCCCAGGAAATCGGGATCCCACAGTCGATGAGGAAATCTTGTGAATCATCCCACCACCGCGATTCGCTTCCGCTTCTCCGCCGCCCAGATGTCCGTCCTCTGGCCCGGCCTCGATTTGATCACCTGGTTACATAAGGAACGCAACACCAAAGGCGGCATTCGGTTTGAATAGGAGCAATAATGCAGGAAGTTGAGAAATTTAGATTTTCCCGAACAGAGGCGGCGTTCAGCTTGGGCTTGAGCATACGCAGTATCGATTACCTGGTCAGCACCCGGCGGCTTGATTCGCGCCGGGATGGCGGCAGAATCCTCATCCCCCGAGAGTCGCTGCGTCGGTACGCGTTGGCGCACCATACGGAACCGATCAGGCCTCGAAAAGAAACCTGATCCACAGTTGACAGATCACCAAAACCAACATCCACTCAACATGGAGGATTCATGGCCGTCAAGCAGATGAAGGAACGCGGCATTTACGAGAAGGTGCCGGGCTCCGGGATCTGGTGGGTACGCTATGCCGCGGCAGATGGCAAGGAGCACAGAGAGTTGGGGGGCAAGCTCACCGACGCCAGGGCGCTCGTCGAGAGGCGCAGAACGGAGAAGCGCCGAGGCGTCGTACCCGAGATCAAGGGAGCGCCTAAGCCTAAGCTCGAGCCGGCGAAGGTGATGACATTCGGTGATCTGATCAATGACACCCTAGCTTACTCCGCATCGAACAACGACGAGACCCACACCCACGAACTGGACCTGAAGTATAGGAAGATGGGCGACCTCGCCAAGATGCCACCTGCGCATGTGACCCGGACAGTGATCCAGAACTGCCTCAATGAACTGGCCGAGAAGAAAAAATGGGCGGACCCAACATACAACAGGTACTTGGCGTCCATCTCGCTGGTCTTCCGGATCGCTATCGAGAACGAGAAGTTAACGGTCAATCCAGTACACGGTATCCGCAGGAAGCAGGAGAACAGCGGCAGGGTCAGGTTCCTGTCCCAAGAAGAGGAGGTTGCTCTCACCCCGACCATTCAGTCCCGGAACCCCGATTACGTGCCGGTCTACCTGCTCGCCATGCACAGCGGGATGCGCCTGAGCGAGCAACTCCGTGCCCAGGTTGGCGACTACTCACCTACGACCGGTGTGCTGCTCGTGCGCCAAAAGAAGGTGCGGAACGCTCCGGCCACCCGCTACGTCCCGCTGACCCCAATCGGAGTCGAGGCCTACAATCTCTTGGCAGCCGGGGCAGCCTCTTTGCAACAACCTGAATGGTGGCCCATTAACTGAGGCCCGCTACTGGTTCGAGCCTGCCCTGGAGAAAGCCGGCATCAAGGATTTTACATGGCATTGTCTGAGGCACACTTTCGCTTCCAGAGCTGTCATGTCCGGAGTTCCGATTGCCGCCGTCAGCAAGTACCTGGGCCACTCCACCATCAACCAGACAATGATCTATGCCCATCTCCAACCCGACAACGCTGCCCGGACCGTGGCCGCATTGATGGGGTACTACCCGTTGGCTTCAACCGGCACCAAAACCGGCACCAGCACTATTTAGGAAAGTTTTCCACAGTTCTGTCTTCTGTGGATATCGACGTAAGTCTCCTAGTATCTTTGTGGTGCGAAAGGGGGGACTCGAACCCCCATGGATTGCTCCGCCAGATTTGAAGTCTGTCCGAGCATCAAGACATTCACAGATCGCGCCCTAACGGATGGGCCGAGAAGCTTTCGTTGGCGTGTCACCGCCAAGCCGGAAGTTATGGTTTGGTTACTAACGTCAGCGTTATTAACCCACTCGTAATTTCTCAATTGCCCACCAACCGGAACGCAGCAAATGGCACCCAACCGACTGTCCCCGGCTCAAGAGCAAGGCGGGTGGATTGATCTCCATGGATCAGTTTCGGCGAGTAGACTCAATTGCAATGCTGATCCAAAGCGCAGTCAAATTAGTACATTCGATACCTGACAGCTGGGTGCGGGTGGAGCAGGTCCGCAGGATGTCCGGCGGCCTTGAGGTCTGCTTCAGTATTCATAAAGGACAACGTGGGAAAAGGATCGACGGATGGAGCGTCACCTGTCGCAGAGTTCACGAGGCAAAGATTACGGCAATTGATGGTGGAGGCTTGCGTCTATACCGGGCCACTCACCCAGCGGCACGCCAGTATGTTGCCCGACGAGCCGAACTGCGGTGGCCTCGAACTTGCGATGAGGCGAAGGTACTTCTGGCACTTTACCGGGCTCACACAAGGGCGGCGGACGACTGGATTCCATTTGATCGTTACCTTTCAATCGAGACCCCGTGGACTGGTACATCCTTCCAACCTCACTTCGCACCTATTTCCGGCAACAATTTCGTGTGTCGAGGTCCAGATTTCTTAGTCCGCGCCTATGCGAAGGCGCTTGAGGCAATTGGCGAACGAGTACGCCTAACCTTGCGCCGTGTTCCGAAGTTGAAACCAACGCTACCGAGAGTCCTTCACTTTGGCGAATCATACGTTGTGGCAGACTCCTTTACAGCAGAGCTGGCGGCGATTGCGCCCGAGTAACCCCCCTTACGTACAGAACTCCCTTTTTGCCTGCGCGGGGACGGGATGGGGAGGGTTAGCTGACAATTCACAATTCGTGAAGCTCTGGCTGGTCTTCAGTGTTCCTACCTTGCTAGTATTTCGCTATGCTCGCCCACCGTTTGATCCCGATCCTTAATGTGTCCGATATTCGAGAGAGCTTTGCGTGGTTCGAAAAGCTCGGCTGGAAAAAGGGGTGGGACTGGGGCGATCCGCCCTGCTTCGGCGGAGTCTGCTCTGGTGAATGTGAGATCTTCTTGTGCGAAAACGCTCAAGGTGGACGTGGCAAGAGCGACATCAAGATGACATTCGGGCCGGACGGCGATGAAACCGGTGACAAGGGCGTGTGGATGTCGATCGAAAATGTAGATGCCGTCTACGACCACTGCGTAGCACAGGCCTTGAAGTCGCATGGCCTCCGACCAACATGCCGTGGGGTGTGCGAGAGGGCACGTGCGCCATCCCGATGGGCACGTTTTCCGGCTCAGCCAGGGTATTGAACAGGGTTCTGAGTAGCAAGGTGCATCTGATCCTCGTTATCCCGGAGTGGTCGCAGGGCCAGGTGTTTATCGACGGCGCTATCGGGATTTGGCCAGCCTGTCTGGATCGCGATCGTGTCGCCGGCAACTCTTCTCAAATGCGCTTTTCGGTCTTCCCAGGGTCCCAGGCGGGCACCGGCCAGGGTCGGGGAAGGTTGTGCGAAAAACCCAGAATGCGCCGCTAGAGACGTCGTCCGATGGCCCTTCTTTTTCCGTCTATTGATGAGGTATCGTTTCTGAGGAAGAGCATTCGATGCGAGTTGCGGAACTAATCGCTCCCCTGACATTCCGGATTACCGACATTCCGATTGAAAATCCCGGACCGGGCGAAGTCCAGGTCCGGATAGAGGCTGTGGGCGTCTGCGGTTCCGATCTGCATGCCTACTCCGAGGGCGCGGTCGGCAGCACTCCCAATGTCTACCCGATGGTGCTCGGGCACGAGCCCGCAGGAAGGATCGTGAAGACAGGCGCTGGGGTCAGTGGACTCGCTGCGGCCGACCGCGGGATGCTTGAGCCCGCCCTATATTGCTATCACTGCGAGTTCTGTTTGAGCGGGCACCACAATGTGTGCACGAACCTTCGCTTTTTGAGCAACCCTCATCATCCCGGTTTTTTCCGTGAACTGGTCAACTTGCCAGTCGCCAACTTTCGCCCCATCCCCACCAGCATGTCATTCGACGAAGCGACTCTGGCCGAGCCTCTCGCGATTGCCCTGCATTCCCTCCGCCTGGTATCGATCTGCCCCGACGAAACGGTAGTGGTCATCGGTGCGGGACCAATCGGGCTTTTAACTATAGCCGCACTACGAGCCGCCAAGGCAGGACGAATTTGGGCGGTAGAGCCCCAGGCGCACCGCCGTGAGTTGGCCCGGAGGATTGGCGCTGACGTCGTAATCGAGCCCGAGGAAGCTGCTGAGGAAATTCTCAGCGAGACCGGGCAGCGCGGCGTGGACTGTGCAATTGACTGTGCGGCCGGCGAACATACCACCGGTCAAGCTGTTCAACTAACCCGCAGCGCCGGTCGCGTCGCGCTGACAGGTATTCATTCAATACCTTTGGTATCGTTGGATGGGTCAGCAATGAGGCGCAAGGAACTGACCATCTTCAACGTGCGCCGATCGAACCACGAGACGCAAGAGGCTCTGGATCTACTCCACGCGCACGCCGAGTGGTTTGCACCTCTGCTTACACACACGAGGGAGATCGAGCGCATCGATGAGGCATTCGCAATAGCCAGCCAATACCGCGACGGTGTTGGGAAGATGATAGTCAGGCCCTAGAACGATATTCATCGCGAACCACTCGGCGATACATCCTTGTGCAGTCGCATGTCGGGTTCCCGGTGTGTCACCAACAACCCGGAGATTACCCCTCCGAGGGAGTAGCATTCGAATTGACGATACAACCGGAACTCGCAGTTTTGACCCGAAGGCGCCCTGGATTGGTGCATTGGTCTGCAAGCAATCTCGCCATGGGAGACGGAATTAATCGACAAGTCAAAAGGGGACCTTGATGACAAGGACAAGCTCGCAACTGACTCATTCCCGCCGGGCTTTCTTGAAGGGCACGGCTGCATTTGCATTCGCGCATACCGCACAGCGAGCGACAGCCGCCTTCGCCGGTTCTCATGACACCGGCAACATCCACGCATATGTAGGCTCTTACACAAGTGCAGTGGACGGAGGTGCAAACGGAGAAGGAATCTATCTATTCAAGATGGACTCCCGCACGGGTGAGTTGTCCCGGTCCAAGCTTGCCGCAAAGACCCGTAACCCTTCGTGGATATGTATTCATCCCTCCAAGAAGTACCTATATGCAATCAACGAGATTACCGATTTCAATGGTTCGAGCGGTTCGTTGAGCGCCTTTTGCATTGACCCTGAGAGCGGAGAACTGAGTTTACTCAATTCTGTCAGTTCCGAAGGTGCGGGCCCTGCCCACATGAGTCTGGATGCCACAGGGAAATTTGCATTTGTTGCCAATTACCTTGGCGGAAGCATTGCCGTACTGCCGATACTCGCCGGCGGCATGCTGGGCTCTGCCGTTGACACCCGTCGCGATACAGACTCCCTCGGCTCAAGGCACGCATCCGACGCACCGGGCGGCAGTTTTGCGATCAGCGGTCACGATTCGCCGCATGCTCACATGATCGCGCCCGACCCGTACAACAAATTCGTACTGGCCACCGACCTCGGCCAGGACAGGATCTACGTGTATCGCTTCGACTCTGCATCCGGAAGAATAACCCCATTGGAAGATTCGCCGTTTGTCTCGCTGCCCTCGGGTGACGGTCCTCGTCATTTCGCCTTTCATCCCAACGGCCGCTGGCTGTATTCCCTCCAGGAGGAGTCCTCCACCATCGCATTTTTTCTCTATGATGCTGCGCGTGGATCGATGACGGCGCGGAAGACGATCTCCGCGCTGCCGGCGGGATTCGCCGGCACAAGCTTTGCATCGGAAATTCAAGTGTCGCCTGACGGAAGATTCCTCTACTCCGCAAATCGGCTCTATAACTCAATATCCGTGTGCTCAATTGCCGCCGATGGCTCGCTCCAGCGGATCGATGAGGTTTGGACCATGGGAGACTACCCCAGGCATTTCCAATTCGCTCCAGCTGGAGATTTCCTCTATGTGTGCAACCAGCGCAGCGACTCCATCACGTCGTTCAAAGTCCATCGGGATACCGGAAGGCTCACATTTACCGGCCAGTACACGGCTGTCGGAACCGCGGCGTTCATCACTTTCCTTGCTTGATGCGATGAAGGCGCAATTCCGAGAGCGTATCTCAATTGGCGCATAATCGCTGTCACAGCACTCATTAAGAGTTACTGGCCTCGAAATGTCCAAGCTTCCGAGTCACCGGCTGTTCGGCAGAGTTGAGCAACATTCCCGAACGCCTTCGGCGTGGATGATGCGTTCATTGGCCTGATTCTGCCGGCAGCCAGAAACCAGCCGCTATACTTTCAATCGATATTCGCCAATGCTGGTTTCACCATGGCTTTCGGATTCCAAGAACGCAAGCAGTTCGTCGTCGCGTACAGGCGGCGCCAGCGCGAGGTACCCGCCGGGGTGAAAGAGTTCCCGTTCAAGTCCATCGCGGTGAAATGCCCACTCTGCGGCGAGCAGCGCCAGTACCTGCCTTTAGAGATCTTTCTGGGCCGACTCAACAATCTCGTGGCTAAGCATGCCCGGGCAGGGGTACGCGGGCGTGTTTGACCCCGAAGCTGGGATTTCGCGCCCTCAACGAGTTGCGCTCAGGGGAGGTGAGGATTGTATTCTTGGGCGGCGGGAATTGCTCCATGGAAATTCCGGCGTAAATCTCGCGAGTTGCACGCTTGCATCGGATACAACCCGAGAGCAGGATGCCACTGCGGCTCCTCTTGCGGCCCCATAGAGAGTATTCGGTGGCCGGTCGCTAAGGGGTGGCCGCAAATGGCGTTGCCAGCTCCAATCCGATGCGAGGCAGAAAGATGACAGATATGATGAATCGCCGCAAGTTTCTGGAAACCGCAGCCGCATCGGCTTGTTTCACCATTATTCCAAGGCATGTACTGGGTGGAACCGGGGTTGTCCCGCCCAGCGACAAAATCACCCTGGCTCACATTGGCACAGGTACGGAGGGCCTCCGCGAGATGACGAAATTGATTGCCATCCCGGAGATCCAGATTGTCGCCGTATGCGACCCTTCGAAGCACGCATTTGGATACCGGGATTGGGAAAGGGATTCCCTTCTCAACGACATGCGAAACGCCCTTGGGAAGCAGGACTGGAGGACGGGAACCGATGGGATTATCCCGGGAGGCCGCGACGTCGCCAAAGACTTCGTCGAGACCTACTATGCAACTCAACGGCCTAGCGACACATTCAAGGGCTGCTCTTCCTATGCCGACGTTCGCGAGCTGCTGGACAAGGAAAAGGACGTCGATGCGGTCAAAATCATGACCCCGGACCATCTTCACGGCGTCATCAGCATCGCCTGCATGAAGAGGGGCAAGCATGTGATCATGCATAAACCCATCGCCAATCGATTGGAGGAAGCCAGGCTGGTGATCGACACCGCCCGTGAAAAGGGCGTAGCCACGCACTTCATGCCTTGGGACGCCAACGGATCGATGGACCAGGTAATGGCCTGGATCAACGGTGGTGCCATCGGCGCTCTGCGTGAAATCCATAACTGGACGAACCGTCCCGTGTGGCCGCAGTACACCAATCTCCCCATCGCCAGGCCACCCATTCCGGAAGGCTTTGACTGGGATTTGTGGCTGGGTCCGGAGGCTGTCCGTCCCTATTCGCCCGACTACACGCACATGGTATTTCGCGGATGGTATGACTTCGGAGGCGGCTCCATGGCGGATATGGGCCATTACAGCCTGTGGACGGTCTTCAACGCCCTGGAGCTGGGGTCACCCACCAGTGTCGAGCCGATGCTCAGTCACACTTGTGAGTTCAAGGATGGTACCGCGCTGAAAGTGAACAATGACTTTTCCTTCCCTACGGCCTGTACCGTCCGCTTCAGGTATCCGGCAAGCGGAAGAAGGCCGGCGGTGGATCTGATATGGTATGACGGCGGGATGCGGCCCCCCACGCCACCTGAGTTGGAAATCGATAACAAGGAACTTCCGATCGAGGGCATGATGTTTGTCGGCAGCAAGGGAAAGATACTGGCGGGCTTTCTCGCTGAGGACCCGCGACTCATTCCCGAAAGAAGGATGCGCAAGCATCCGGCAGCGCCGGCGTCTGTCCCGCAGCAAGACCGGCAGGTCGGGGCTTCCCCAGGCGTGCGCCAGTGGATCGCCGCCGTGCGGGGCGGACCGCAATCGCCTTCGAGTTTTTTGAACGCGGGCCCCATTTCAGAGGCTGTCAACTTGTACTCCGTCGCCCTGCGCACGGGCAGGAAATTGCTGTACGACAGTGAGTCCCGGAAAATCACCAACATAGCGGAAGCCAACAAGTATTTGTCCCGCGAATACCGAAAGGGTTGGGGTCCCCAATCCATCTAAGAGGTGAATCGGAGTGCAGACAATATCAAGAAGGCAATTTCTTTATGGCAGCGCAATGTGCATCGCCGCGTCGGCGATGAAGGTCGAGGCCAACCCGGTGGGAATGCCCATTGGGTGCCAGACCTATCCGCTTCGCGAGTCGATCGGAAAGGATTTCGAGGGGACCCTGCATCAGATTGCGAGCGCGGGATTCCAAATGATCGAGATGTGCTCGCCAACCAGTTTCGCACGGGACGGCTTTGGTCCTCTAGTGAACATAAAGCCCGCGAAGATTCGCCGCATGATCCGGGACGCGGGCCTGGGTTGCGTAAGCAGCCACTTCAGATTCACGGAACTCAAGGAGAAGTTGGATGACCGGATCGCGTTTGCCAAGGAGCTGGGCCTGAAACAGATGATCTGCGCCACGCTGGAGGTCCCGGCCGACGCGCCCATGTCAGGCTGGTTGAAAGCTTTCGACGACATGAACAAGATCGGCGCACAGACCCACAAGGCCGGCCTTCAGCTTGGCTTCCACAATCACCACTTCGAGTTCAAGGAGATCGACGGAGTACTCGTTTACGATGAGTTGATGAAGAGGATGGATCCCGAGCTGATTAAAATGCAATTCCAGGACGCCATCCCCCTCCAATACGACCCCGTCGCTATTCTCGCTAAATATCCCGGCCGGTTTATTTCTCTCCATCTCTCGGACTGGTCGGCGGAGAGGAAAATGGTCCCCATCGGAGCGGGCACCATCGACTGGAAGAAGCTTTTCGTTGCGGCCAAAGCCGGAGGCGTCAAGAATTACTTCGTGGAAATGGACTGGGACTTGATGCAGGCCAGCGTTCCCTACCTTCGCAAACTGAAGGTGGTGGGTGTGGGCAGTGGCTTGGGAAATACCGCTTGAAGCGGGGTAAGCGATGACGGTGGAAGTGCGGACCCCTGTGCTGTGCGCATCCTTGGCGGTGCTGGAGCGCGGTCACAAGTGGTCAATAGCCTGTACCTTCTGGACCGCCCCATCTCAACGGTTTCCGCCGCTGAAAACAGGCCACTTGAGGGCCAAGCTTTCGCAGCCCTTTTGGACCGCGCAGTTGCTATGCGATTCTCTGAGTTTCTCCCGTTTACAGAGGACCTGAGTTCGAAGTGGATCTGAGAGGTGGCGGCAGGCTTGCCACGAATTGGGACGGACTTACGAGTGGACCCTCGGTGGGACTTGTACCGCCGCGGACCGCCTAAAGCGGGTCGCCTGATGAAGTGGCATTTTATGCGGCATTATCGCCACGGCATTTTAAAAGTAAGTGTTTGAATGTAATCTATTTATATTCGGCAATGGAACCGGCACAATATATGCCTAAGAAGAAGGGGATCACCGATATATCCTGGATGGAGCCGATGCTGCCACAAGAGGGTCAGCGCGGGATCGACGACGCAGCTTTCGATCTGGTTTCAAAGGCCAGTGCTCTGGCGGGGCAGATGAACAGCATCGTCACCAAGGCTGTTGGTACCCTGGTTCGCTCGATGAATTGCTACTACTCCAATCTCATCGAGGGACACGACACCCGACCTCGCGACATCGACCGTGCCCTTCGCAAGGACTACTCCACGGAGCCAAAGCGGCGGGCTCTGCAGCTCGAAGCTGTTGCCCACATCGAGGTTCAGCAGGCTATCGACGAGGGACACGACGACCCGGCCTTCCCTGCCTCCGCAGCCTATGCACAATGGCTGCACTTGGAGTTCGGCCGCCGTCTGCCGGATGAGCTGCTCTGGGTGGAGGACTTGGAATCAAAGCGGCGCGTTCATGTTCTGCCAGGCGAACTGCGTGACGGGGAGGTTGTGGTCGGCAGGCATCTGCCACCCGCGCCATCGGCCTTGCCCCGGTTCCTTTCCCGGTTTGAGGAGGCGTATTCCCCCGAGCATCTCTCGAAGATCCGCCAGATCGTCGCGGTTGCCGCCGCGCATCATCGATTTCTCTGGATTCACCCCTTCTACGATGGCAACGGGCGTGTTGCGAGATTGATGTCTCACGCTGTGCTGAAGCGTCTGGGGGTGGGCAGCAGTTTATGGTCCGCTGCGCGTGGGTTGGCTCGCAATTTCGGCAGCTATAAAGCCTTGCTGATGGCAGCAGATGAACCGCGCCACAACGATCTCGACGGAAGAGGGAACCTCTCTGAGGCGGCACTCGTTCAGTTTTGCCAATTCTTTCTGGCCACCTGCGTGGATCAGATCGACTTCATGCGCTCCATCTTGGAGCCTTCGGAGTTGCTGCGCCGAATGGAGATTTACGTCGAAGAGGAAGTACGCGCTGGACGCCTGCCAAAGGGTAGCTTCCCGCTCTTACGCGAAGCCCTGCTTGCGGGGGAGTTTCAGCGCGGACAGGCGCCTGCACTTACGGCCTATAAGGAGCGGATGGCTCGCATTGTGCTTTCTCAACTCCTTGAGCACGGTCTGCTTGTCTCCGCCGGACCGAGAGCGCCCGTACGCCTCGGCTTCCCGATCAATGTCGTGGAACGATGGTTTCCTGCTCTCTATCCAGCAAATTTGAATTGAGGGCTTCCATCCCGTTCCGCGGCCTGCCTGTTCCGGCACTCCCACCGATCCGACGCCGAATGCGTTCCCTCACCCCAACAGCCTGGAAGCCGCGCCTGAGATGTGGCGTCCAGTATTCTTGAACGAACGAGGCAAGCAGCACATTACTTTAGCGAGTGAGCGACTCTGGTGACCACAGAACACGAACTCCGGGAAAAGCTACGCAAAATCTCTGCGCTGTTCGAAGGGGCAACGACTCCTGGAGAACGAGACGCAGCGGCTGCAGCCATAAGCAGGGTGCGGAATGCCCTTGCCGCCGCGGAGAAGATTGAGCAGCCTGCTGAGACGCAGTTCAAGCTCCTTGATCGTTGGCACAGGCGCCTGTTCACCGCGCTCTGCCGCCGCTACGGATTGAAGCCCTATCGGTACCCGCGGCAACGCTACTCGACGGTTGTTCTGCGGGTGCCAAGGTCATTCATCAACAACACGCTGTGGCCGGAATTCCTTGAGATCAAGAATGCGCTCGATGAGTACTTAAATGAAGCCACGGAACGAATCATCCGGGAAGAGGTCTTCGGCAATTCCGACGAAGCGGAGGAACGACCAGGGTGATCTGCCCCTTCGCCAGCAATTCCAATATTCTATGTTGCAGAACCAGGCCAGTTGCCTGAGTGTAGGAGGACTCCAGTGGCCATATACCGCGTCCACGTTTCACTTCTCGATATCGAGCCCATGATCTGGAGACGCATCGAGCTTTCCTCCCAGACCACGCTGAGACAGTTCCATCGCAGTCTGCAGATCGTAATGGGCTGGGAGAACTACCACATGCACGAGTTTCTGGCTGGCAAGCAGCGGTACGGGGTTCCGGATTCAACGTATGACGAGCCTGGCGAGGTCATCCTTGAGGGCAAGATCCGTCTTTCCGAAGTTCTGCCCACGCTGGGGGCTCAGATTCAATATATCTACGACCTCTGCGATTACTGGCGGCACGCTGTCACGCTCGAAGAATCCGTGTCTGCTGAGCCGGATACCTAGGACCCCCGCGTAATTGGCGGTGCCCGGAGTTGCCCTCCGGAAGACTGCGGCGGCACTGGTGGCTACGCCAATCTCCTCGACATCCTCATGGACCCGAAGCACGAAGACTACCAGCACATGCACGATTGGGCGGGTGACAAATTCAATGCAGAAGTGTTTTCATTCAAAGACATCAACCTTCGCCTCCGGCGGAACCGTTCCCTCGCGACCAAATCCTAAGTTGCCATGGCGTCACGAGAGGCAGATAACACGAATATTTGCAGTCGGCGGGACTTTCCTTTTTCGCCCTTCAGCCGCCTCCGGTCCGCCAACTATCTTCGTGGCTTCCGTACCGAAAACGGCGCCGGCCCCGTAGATACAGACATGAAGTTAAGTCAACAACCCTCATGCACCACCACGCTCCTTATTAGAACGCTGCAGGCGCCGGCCTGTGCCGGGCACCGTACACATCATGGCTGCGATGGCAGAACATGAAGCGGGTGCAATTCCCGCTCGGACGAAAGCCGCCTTGGCTGCTGCCAAGGCACGGGGTACAAGACTGGGAGGATACCGCTGGGCCATCCAGACTGTCGCCAGCAAAGGAAACGTTTTGAGCGCCAAGGCCCATGGAGAGCGAGCAAGCAAGCGAGCCAAGGATCTGGTTCCAGTCATTGAAGCGATACGGGCCGGGGGGCAACGTCGTTGCGCCAGATTGCGGCGGCTCTTAATGAAAAGAAGATTCCAACGGCGGACGGTTCGATGTGGTGATGACCTGGGCGTGTGATCGGATTGCACGCTCGACTCGTCACTTCCTGGAAGTTTTGGACGAACTCAGCCGGCTGAAG
>PLZC01000468.1 GCA_003151985.1 Acidobacteriaceae bacterium | reverse complement strand
TGAAGCTGATCATGAATGGAACGTTGTTCGCCACCGTTCAGCCCACGCCGGGCCAGATCGGAGGCTCATCCAGCCAGGATGCGGAGGGGGAGTTCTCCATACCGCCGGAACTGCTGGTGCATAACAACACGTTCACCATTCAGTTCATCGGACACTACACCATGGTGTGCGAAGACCCGGCCAATACGACGCTGTGGTCCCGGGTGCATCGCAATACATTCCTTGACTTACGGGGCGACATGCTGCCCCTGGCCGACGATTTGAAGCAGTTGCCGATGCCGTTTCTGGACCCGGCGGTGATTCAGCCGCTCAGCATTCCGGTTATCTTTGCCTCGGCGCCTTCGTTCAAGGCTGTTCAGGCAGCAGGAATTGTGACCAGCTATTTTGGGATGATCTCGGAGAGCCGGCCGGTGCGTTTCCCGGTTCATATCGGGCCGGTTCCGGCAGGCAATGCGATCGTGATTTCGGACAACTCGGCGAATCTGCCGGCGGGTTTGAATTTGATGGGGGTCTCATCGCCAACGGTGGCCATGCGCACCAACCCCAACGATCCGTACAGCAAGGTGCTGGTGGTTGCCGGCGGCGATGCAGACCAGTTGGTGAAGGCGGCCCAGGCTGTGGCCTTGCACACCGACCTGTTGCAAGGCTCGCAGGCGACGATTGACGCCCTGAATTTGCCGGACAAGCAGAAGCCCGATGGAGCGCCCCGTTGGGCGCGGACCGACCAGACCATCGCTTTGTGGGACTACGCCACAGCGGACCAGTTGCAGGGGGATGGATCGTCGCCATTGAATGTGTACTTCCGCATTGCGCCGGATATTTTCTACTCCGAACGGCCCAATGCCGTACTGAAACTGGCCTATCGTTACAACTCGGTACCCATCGGCCCCATTTCGAGCATGCAGGTAAGGATCAACAACGCCTTTCTCGGTTCGGTACCGCTGATTCCAGGCCAGGAAGCTTCGCGCAGGATGCAGACCGATGTGCCGGTTCCGGTTGTGAACCTGCGCCCATTCTCCAATTCGCTCTCATTTGATTTCACGTTCCAGTTGCTCAAGAAGGGCGGCTGCCAGGATACAACGCCGATCAACATGCAAGGGGCCATTCTGCGCGATACGTTCCTGGACTTGCGCGGCTATCCGCACTATGCGCCGATGCCAAATCTTGAGACGTTTGCCAACGCAGGATTTCCGTTCACGCGCCTGGCCGATTTGAGTGAAACAACGGTTGTGCTGCCGCCCACTCCGACCGAGCAGGAAATCGAGACATTTGTCACGCTCATGGGTCACTTCGGGCGCCAGACCGGGTTCCCGGTGCTGCGCGTTACGGTGGCGGGCGCCGATGCTCTTCAACAAGGAACCAGAACAGACTTTCTTGTCGTGGGCACTGGCGACGACCAACCCGCGTTCGACAAGCTGGCCAACAATCTTCCGGTTGCGCTGCGCAGCGGTCAGATTCAGGTTCATGACACACAAGGCTTCTTCGCGCCCCTGCATCACGCATGGTGGAAGCTGCGGTCGGATGAACACTCCGAATCAGGGGACTTGACGGCTGGCGGCACGCCCGACTCGGTGATCGAGGGAATTCAATCTCCGTACGACCCGATCGGCAGTCGCAGCATTGTGGCGATCCACTTCAGGGACGCAACAACGTTTGAGCCATTCATGGCAGCGTACATGACCGTGCAGCAGTCCAGCGAGATTTCAGGGTCGGTTTCGGTGTTGCATGGAGCGCAGTTCCAGTCCTTTCGGATCGGGTCGGAGATCTACCACGTGGGGGTACTCCCCTGGTGGACTCGCTTGACCCTTTGGTTCATGGAAGTGCCCTGGCTGGCTGCGGTGGTTATTATCGTTCTAGCCTTCCTGCTGGCCATATGGACGAGGCAATGGTTGCGCACCAAAGCCAGGGCGCGCCTGAAGATGACTGACGACTAAGGAATCCGTGCCGGTTTTGAAAGGCCCTGTGGCACGCGTAATTCAATTTTATGGAGAACTGTAGCGATGGGTCTTCCGATACCCCGGCTACGGAAGCGTCTGTTGCTGATTGTGTCTCTGTTGATGCTCGGCGCTACCGGCGGTTGCAAACAGGGTCCGTGGACGCTGTGGGATTCGTATGCTGCGCGCTTTATCGACGCGCAGGGAAGAGTTATCGACCCTCAGGGAGGAGGGCGCACTACCTCCGAAGGGCAATCGTACGCATTGTTCTTTGCGCTCGCGGACAACGACAGGGCTGCTTTCGACCGCGTATTGACCTGGACCCAGGCCAACCTTGCCGGAGGAGATCTACAGGCTCACTTGCCGTCCTGGTTGTGGGGGAAGAACAAGGACGGGCAGTGGAAGACGCTTGATCCAAATCCGGCGTCGGATGCAGATGTGTGGATCGCCTATACGCTTCTGGAAGCCGGCCGCCTGTGGAAGAATCCTATTTATACGAACCTGGGCCGGCAAATGATGGCGCAAATTGCCAAGACCGAGGTTGCCGATCTGCCCGGGTTCGGTCCCATGCTTATGCCAGGACCCACCGGGTTTCAGCATGCAAAGATCTGGACATTGAATCCCAGCTACATGCCGCTTTTCATCTTTGAACGGTTTGCGGTCGTGGACCCCTCGGGCCCATGGCAGCATATTGCACTCGGAATTCCTCGACTCTTGCGGCAGAGTGCCAGGCACGGTTTTGCGATGGATTGGGTGGACTATGTTCCGGGCGACGGGTTTTACCCGGCGCCGGCGCATCTGGAAAATGTGGCCGAAGCGCCTATTGGCGGCTATGACGCCATTCGCGTCTACCTTTGGGCGGGCATGCACGACGGTAAAGGCAACGCGCGAGCCGAACTCCTGGACGCGGTTCCGGGGATGAGCGCGTACCTTGCCGATCATGGTGCCCCCCCGGAAAAGGTGAGTGATCAGGGGATTCCATTGGCGCAAGATGGACCTGTGGGATTCTCGGCGGCGGTTCTGCCTTATTTGAGAGCGTTTCCCCACATGGAAAAGCCGAGCTCGCAGCAAGTCATCCGGATGAGCACTTTGAGAGACGCTGCGACGGGTTTGTATGGGAGAGACCTCGCGTATTACGATCAGAATCTTGCCCTATTCGCAACCGGTTTCTTGGACGGCAGATTCCGGTTTGGCGCGGGCGGGGAACTGAAAGTGGATTGGACACGGTGATGAGGGTTGCAGGCAGGGCTTTGAAAGCGAGATTGTACGTTGCGATTTTCCTTGTTCTTGTGCTCCAGACGGGTCTTGCCCAAAAGAAGCCCGCGACTGCAACGCCTGACGAAACACGCCGGGTCCTGATCGAGAAAGCCCATGCCCTTGAGGCACGCGGGCGGCCCGACATGGCCATCCAACTTTGGCAGCAGATCCTGCTTTCCGAGCCCAAAAACGCTGAAGCGCTTGCAGGGCTGGCGAAGGATTACAAGCTTATTGGCTCTTCAGCGCAGGCCGATGAGGCGCTGGAACGGATGCGGAGGGCCAACCCCAACGATCCGAATATCCCCAAGATTGCCGGCTTAACCAGCACCCGCATTCAGAGCGACCGCCTGCGCCAGGCCGGCGAACTGGCTCGTCAGGGCAAGTCCGAAGCGGCGATGGCCGTTTACCGGGAGTTGTATGGCGACCGGCCGCCAGACGGCGATATCGCGCTGGCCTATTACCAGACCATGTATGGCACCCCGCTTGGCAAGGAGACGGCTGTAACCGCGATGCGCGCACTGGCACAGCGCAACCCTGGCGACACGAGATTCATTGTCGAGTTGGGCCGCATGCTCACCTATGACGCCAAGACTCGCGCCGAAGGAATTCGCATTCTCAAGGAGCACCCCAAGGATTCTGTTGCCCAGTCCGCGCTGCGCCAGGCGCTGATCTGGGATGCAGCCAATCCAACCTCCGCGGCAGAACTGCGCGATTACCTGAAAGACCACCCTCTGGACACGGAGATTTCCGGACATCTGAAAGAAAACGAAGGCAAGCTGGCGCAAATGAACTCCGGCATTGCGCGCACGCCAGCCGAGCGAGCGGCATTTGCGGCGCTGAATGCGCACAAGCTTGAAGATGCGCAAACGCGCTTCATGGAGATCCTGCAAGCGGAGCCGAACAACGGACGCGCCGCGGCAGGCATGGGTTTCCTGCGCATGCAGCAGAGCAACTTCGGCGGGGCGATCAGCTATCTGACCCAGGCCGAGCAGAATGGCTTCAAGGACCGGTCCGTTGCGGATGCGCTGGTGACTTCGCGGTTTTGGTACACAATGGGCGAGGCGTCCCAGGCGTTCGACGAGAACCAACTCGACGTGGCTGCTACCAAGTACCGGGCAGCACTCGAGATGCGTCCGCACAGCAAGGAAGCGCTGAACGGGTTGGCGGGCCTGTTGACCAAGGAACAGCAATACACCGCTGCCGCGGGTGTTTACGAGCAATTGCTTAAGGTGCAGCCCGGTTCAGCCGATGCCTGGCGGGGCCTCTTCCTGGCCTACGCGCGGGATGGGCAAAACGAGAAGGCGATCGCCATTTCGGGTCGTTTTCCGGGCGCGGTGAAGGCCGCGATGGCCAAGGACCCGGAATATCTGCGCACCCTGGCAACCATCTACCATGCCGAGAATCGCACTGCCGATGCTCAGCGGGTCCTGGCGCAGGCGCTCGCGCTGCCTTTTCCTGAGAACGGAGAGAGGCTCAAGTCGGACACACGGCTGCAGTACGCAGGCATCCTGATGGAGGCAAAGCGCTTCGATCAGGCAGCCGAGCTTTACACGCAGATATTGAATGAAGACCCGGGGAATTTGTCGGCGTGGATGGGCATGGTGAGCGCGCATCATGAACTGGGCCAGGACAATTTGGCTATTGCCGACGTGGAAAAGATGCCTCCGGCAACGTACGAAGCAGCGCTCGCCGATCCAGGTTTTCTTTCGATGCTTGGCTCGATTTATGCGCAGGCCAACCAGTTTGAAATCGCCCAGGGTTTGCTGGAGCGCTCCGCCAAGTTGCAGATAGCGGCAGGGGGCCAGCCTGGGATTCCACTTCAATTGCAGATGGCGGCCATTGATTTGCAGCAAAACAACACAGCCCAGGCCTACGAAATCTACCACCAGGTGCTGTTGGCGCATCCTGACCGGGCCGATGCGTGGAAGGGTTTGATTTCGACATTGCTGGTGACGAACCGGAACACCGAGGGGCTGGCTGAAATTGCCCAGCTTCCACCGCCGATGCGGAAGCAGCTTGAAGCGGACATTGAATTTGTCCAGATGGAGGCGAGCCTCTACGCGGCTACGGGCGACACCGCCCACGCTGTCGAATACATGAACCAGGTGCAGGCCCGCTACAACGCTCTCAAGACCGCGCCTCCCGCCGATGTTGAGGTCCAGAATGCGTGGCTGCTGTTCAATACCAAGAATGATCGGGCGCTTTACCCGGCATTGATGCGGCTGGGCTCGCGCCAGGACCTGACGGCTAAACAGAAGGAGACCGTCCAATCCATCTGGGCGAACTGGAGCGTGCGCCGCTCCGCAGCCGCGATGGAAAACAACAACCTGCAGCGCGCCGTGGATATTCTCGACGCTGCGTCCCAGGCCTTCCCGGACAACCTGGACGTTCGCAAGGCGGTGGCCGGCGGCTATGCAAGAGTAGGCAGGGCCAAGGAATCCGTCACTCTTTTCAAGATGATTCCCATGCAGGACGCCTCCGCCGGGGACTTTCAGGGCGCGATTGGAGCGGCCTTGGCGGCCAACGACAAGACCCAAGCCGAGCTTTGGCTGCGCCAGGCCCTGGACCGCTTTCCAAGGAACCCCGCCATTCTTCAGCTTGCTGCCCGCTTTGAAAAGGCCCGCGGCGACAATCAGCGCGCAGCCGATTATTATCGCGCCTCGCTGGCCGCAATGCCCCAGGCTTCGCCTGCCGACAGGTTGGCTCACGCGCTGGTTTATCCCGACCAGGATATGAAGGCCCATCGTGCGGTGACGGCGGCGGACCTGCAGCAACTGCTCGATCCCAACTACGAGCCGTTCGCAAAGACGACCAAAGTGGCGCCCTTGCCTGCGTACGGCAACGATCCCTACAACCCGGGGGCCCCGGTGGTGTTGTCCCGGTCGCAGCAGCAGAGCCAGCAGCCGCAGAGCCAATGGTCCAATCCTCCGGTGGCCACCCCGGCGCAGCTACCTTATGGGGCGGGGTCCGACTCCGGATTCGCGACGGGTCCCACCACGCAGGTGATCGCGCCTAGCCAACCACCCTACAGTGAACAAGCTGCCGCGAAGACAGCAGACAACCAGCCTCTTGACCGCAAACCGTCCCGCGACTCTTCGAAGAAGAAAGGGTCCCAGCGCTCCTACGAGGGCAGCATGCACCTGCCTTCAGCGGGAAGCATCAGTTCGCCGGCAGCTTCTGCGACGACGGAGCCATCCACCCAGCAGGGCTGGGTGCCCCAGGCAGGCGTTGCGCAGGCCATCTCTCCCCAACAAGGGGACGGCCAACTTGCCCTTGGGGCCGCACCCTTCGTTCACACGTTGACCGGCGATGCCTGGAAGGGACTGATCTTTTCGTTGCAGGCCAACAACCGCATCGCAGAAGCGTTCCAGGAAATAGGCAAGATTCCGCCCGACGTGCGCCAGCAGCTTGAGGGCGACGTGGAGTTTGTGCAGGTGGAGGCAAGTCTTTACGCGGCGGGCGGCGATATTCCGCACGCAACTGAATACATGGACCGCGTGGAGAATTACTACCTGGTGCGCAGAACGGCTCCGCCGCCAGGCATTGCGGTGCAGGATGCATGGCTGCTTTACAACACAGGCAACGACCACGGCTTGTACCCGGTTTTGCTGCGCCTGGACGCTCGCCAGGATTTGACTGCTGAGCAGCGGCAACAGGTCCAGACCATTTGGGTGAATTGGAGCTTGCGCCGCGCCAATGCCGCAATGGAGAGCGGAAATATGCAGGCAGCGGTGGACATTCTGGACGCCGCATCGGAACAGTTTCCGGACAATCCAAGCGTACGCAGGGCAGTTGCCGGCGGTTATGCCAAAGTGGGCCGCGCCTCCGATTCGCTGGCGATCTTCAAGGCTCTTCCCATGCAGGACGCAAGCGCAGGCGATTTTCAGGGAGCGATCGGGGCTGCGCTGGCAGCCAAGGATTTAGGTCAAGCCGAGACCTGGCTGCGGCAGGCGCTCGAGAGGTTCCCATCGGATCCCGGGATATTGTCGATTGCCGCTCGTTTCGAACAAGCTCGCGGGAACAGCGAGCGCGCCACTGACTTCTGGCGAGCTTCAATCGCTGCCATGCCTAAAGGGCAATCACCGCAAAGACTGGGCAGCCTGCCGGTTTTTCCCCAGGACGAGACGGGCGCGCGCCGGACGGCAACGCCGGGCGACCTGAAGCGGCTGCTCGACCCGGACAATCAGCCCACGCAGCCGCCGACGCGGCTTCCATCTCTGCCGGCTTATGGCAAAGGCGCCTACAGCGGCTCAAGTCCGGGACAGATGACGCAGCCATCCCAGCCTGTGCAGCCGAGCCAACAGCCGGCTCCCTGGCCCACAGGCCCCGCGGCCAAGTCGCTTCCGCTGCCTGTTCCCACCCTCTCCGGGCCTTCGGCCCAATCTGCAAGGGCGCAAGTGGCCGAGAGCAGCAACGCGCCGGTCTTTATTCCCAAGAGCGTCAATCCGTCAACGACAAAAACCCAACCGGTCTTTATCGAGCAGAGTTCGAATCAAGCTGCGGACCTGAAGCATGCCGCGAGCAAAACGCAATCCGGCAAACCGGTCGGTAAAGGCTCCAAAGCCAAGGACGTTTCAAAATCCGGCGGTTACTCCGGGCAAGTTCAGCTTTCCCCCTCCGAGGAGACGGTCGACTCCACCGGACCCGTGCCCAATGGCGATGCCGGGCAGAATTCCCAGCAAGCCACGCAACAAACCCCGTCGTGGAAGCCTCAGTCGGGCACCGGGCCGCGGAACTCAAATCCCGCGGGAGGGTTGCGGATTACTTCTCAGCCCATGGAACCGCTTGCCGCCCAGGTGCAGTCTCTGTTTGCAGATCAGACAGACAGCCAACTGACGCAAGGCTCGGCTGCGGTTATTCATACGCTGGCGAATGCGCCGGTCATGCCCTCGGCGATACCGATTCCGACTCCGGCTCCCGCGAGCAACGGAAAATACAACACGGCACAATACACTCCTTCCGCGCAGGAGGCAGCAACGGGCGCCTATTCTGCCCCCAAGCCGCAGACCACCCAACCGCAGCAACCGGCTCCGCAGCAGCAAGCCCAACCTGCCCAGCAGCCGGCAATGGCGCCCAGAAAGCTGAGCAGGAAGGCCCGCAAAGCTGCCCAGAAGCAACAAGCCAGCCCGACTTTGGAATCGTTGCCGCCTCAGCAAAACCAGCAGCCCCCGGCAGTTCCTGAACTGCCGGGGGAGAGTGCGCCGGCGAATCCCCCGGCCACCAGCGGTACCGGGCTTTCAGATCAGGAGTTGCAGGACCGCAACCTGCCCCCGCTGCGCGGACCCTGGGTACGTGTGCAGCGCGAGCAACGCACCACCAGCCCACGCGATGAAGCCGAGATGCAGTTGCAATCGATCGAGAGCGGATACAGTGCGTGGCTCGGCGGAAACGGCCTTATCAACTATCGCAGCGGCAGCCTGGGGTTCGACCATCTTTCGGCGCTTGAGGCTCCGTTTGAGGTCTCCCTCCCGGCCGGCTATCATGCGCGGTTTACGTTCGTTGCCAAGCCGGTGTTTCTGGATTCAGGACAGGCGGATGGCAATGCCGTGATGCAAGTGACCACTTTGAGCCAGGCCAAGCTCAGTCAGATTCCGCAGCCCCTGGGGACGTTACTGACCACAGACACGACGCCGCCGCCGCAACAAAGCGCATCAGGCATCGGTGGCGAAGTGCAGCTTTCGTTCCAGCATTTTGCGCTGGCCGCGGGTTATACGCCAGCCGGTTTGCTGGTGGCCAACATCACGGGCCGGGTCCAGTGGAAGCCGGGCAACGGCCCGTTTACCTTCAACTTCGTCCGCGATTCGGTGAGAGATACGCAGCTATCCTACGGCGGGTTGCGCGATCCGGGTTCGGCCTCGCTGAGCTTCCCCGGAAACATCTGGGGCGGCGTGATCGGCAGCCAAGGTGGCTTCCAGTATGCTCGCGGCGATGCGGAGTCAGGGTTCTATTTCGGCGCGAATGGTCAGTATCTGACCGGGTACAACGTCGAAAAGAACATGCGCTTCGACGGGTCAGGTGGCGCATATTGGCGAGTGCTGACTTCGCCTGAGTACGGGAACCTGAGTATCGGCGCCAACTTCTTCGCAATGCATTACTCGCACAACGAGCAGGCCTTCACCTATGGCATGGGTGGCTACTTCAGCCCGCAAGCCTACTTCCTGGGCAATGTACCATTCACCTGGGCTGGCCATTCCGGAACCCGCTGGCATTACAACCTTATGGGTAGCCTGGGTGTGCAGGCTTTCCAGCAGCAATTGGCTGCGCTGTTTCCGCTCGCAGGGCAAAAGTCGCTGGAGGTCAGCTCCGGCAACCTCGCACTGCCGGCCATGACCAGCGTTGGACCCAACTACGATCTGCGCGGCCAGGTGGCTTATGCAATCAGTCCACATTGGTTCGCGGGGGGATTCCTGGGCGCCAACAACTCCCGCAACTACTCCGCCGTTTCGGCCGGGTTCTATGTGCGTTACCTCTTCCGTTCGCAACCGTCAACCGTGGCCGGTCCCACCGGGATTTTCCCCACGGATGGGTTGCGGCCGTTTACTGTGCCATAGATTTGGGCTTATGCATCAATTTTTGGGGAGGGGATGCTTGCATCTCCTCCCTTTTTGCGTTTAAGGAGCCAATTTTGGGGTGGGCGGCGGCAGGATCGGCGTCGAGGAGAGCTGTCAAGGTAACTTTTAGAAGATATCCTCCATCATAACTTAATAATATTTAGGACATATCTTGCAAAAATTAACAATATGAAGTATTGTTCTTTATGCAATTAGGAAATGAGGCCTCGTTTCATGACCCCGCTCGAAAAACATGCTTCCGACTGGCAGGATCTGCTCCGTATGGCTGATGGGTGCTCGCTGGTAGTGGAGCGTGTCCGGCTACCGGAGAAGCAGATTGCCATCGAAGGAGAATTCGTTCTTCCCGAGTTGGCCCGTTTCGGGTTTGAAGACCAGGTTTTCATTGCCGCCTTTTTGCGATCCCATGGGTCGATCAAGGAAATGGAGCAGGTCTTTGGGGTGAGTTATCCCACCATCAAAGCGAGACTCAACCGGATCGCCGGACAACTGCAATTTGTCGATACCAACCCGTCTCCATCCCGCGCGGAGGTGCTGGAGAGGCTAAAGGGCGGCGAGATTGACGCAGCCGAGGCGATCCGCGCACTGGAGGCTTTGAAGTGATACCAAGCATCGCCATCGTTCACGTCTACAACTCGCACTGGCGGAGCTTGCGGCTCTGGATTCCGCTGTTTTTACTGTGGATCCCTCTGCTGCTTCTTTCGCCGCTGATCTTTCTGGTGATCCTGGCGGCCGGCGTAGCCGGCCGGATAAGCCCTTGGCGCGCCATCGCAGTTTTCTGGGCTATTTCTTGCAGCTTGCCCGGAACCCACGTTCAAGTCAGCAGCCAGGACAACAAGGTCCTGGTTCGGATTTTGTAGAGGTGGCCATGGAAACGGACCGTCGCATCATTTTGCGCCTGATCGCCATGGGGCGGATTTCGCCTACCGAGGCGGAACGTCTGCTTCTGGCCTGGAGCAGCGGCCGGGAAAACGATTGGGTGCTTGCCGGTTGCATCGTCGCTGCCAGCATGGCTCAACTCAATTTGCGGACGCTTCTTCCAGGCTTGCAGCATGTCGCCCATTCAATGATGTCCTGGGATCTTGGGTCCCTGCATCGCGCTCTATCGCTTTTAACCCATTTGCTCGGAGGAGCCTTATGAACGAGAATCGCCGTCAAATTCTGGAAATGCTGGCCGCGGAAAAGATTACTGTGGAAGAGGCCGAGCGGTTGCTCGCCGCGCTTGAAGACGCGCCGGCGGTGACTAACGGATTCAGCGAGGCCAAGCCCAAGGTCAAAGTCAAATATCTCCGCGTGTTGGTGGAGGCCGACGAAACCATGACGGGCATGAAAGGCCAGACCACCGTGAACGTCCGCGTTCCCATGCAACTGCTCCGCGCCGGCGTACGCCTGGCCAGTCTGATTCCAGCACAGGCCCATCAGCACCTCGACGATGAGCTTAGCCGGCATGGAATTCCACTGACGCTGTCGCAGATCAAGCCGGAGAATCTAGAGGAACTGATCGACCACCTGGAAGATCTTACGGTTGACGTCGACGGCAAAGAGGGAAATACAACGAAGGTGCGGGTTTTTTGCGAATAAGGCGTGCGAGCAAGTTAGCGGCCGGTTGGCGTTTGTGGTTTCCCAGGGCCCAAAATCGGGACCTGGGAAACCCAGCTAGTAGAGGGTTGGGATCAAGGTCTGCGAAGCGGCTTTTGCATAGGTACCACTTGCACGGTTACGTCGCGAATCTCGGAAAGGAAGCGGTTGAGGATCGAGCCGCGAAGAAGGATGTCCCAGCGGGAACGGGCCGACTGGCCAAAGACGACGTGAGAAATATTCTCCTGCTGGGCAAATCGGATGAGGGCATCGGAGACGTTGCGATCGGTTAGCGTGACCACCTGGGCTCCGAGATCGCGCGCCATGCGCTGGTATTCTTCCAGGCGGTGAAAGGCTTCAGGATCGCCGTGGCCTTTGTCTTCGTCGGGACGGCTGACATAAACGGCATACCAGTTGGTGGCCAGCCTTCCGGCAACGCGGGCGCCAATGCGCAGCAGCCGCTCAGTTCCGGGGCGGGTGCTGAGACACACCATGACTTTTTCCGGGATGGGCGCCTGTTCCAGGCCCTGAGTGCGACGGTATTCGGCGGCGCGGCTGCTCACTTTGTCGGCCGTAGTGCGAAGGGCGAGTTCGCGCAGCATGTTGAGGTTGCCCTTGCGGAAGAAGTTGGCCAGGGACTGCTCCACTTTTTCTGCCGCGTAAATCTTGCCTTGCCGCAACCGCGTGCGAAGTTCTTCTACGGTCAAGTCAATGTTGACTACTTCGTCGGCGCGCTTGAAGAAGTTGTCGGGCACGGTCTCGCGGACAATAGTGTTGGCGGAACGGTTGACAGCGTCGTTCAGCGTTTCAAGGTGTTGAATGTTGACGGCCGCCAAGACGTTGATGCCGGCATCCAGCAATTCCAATACGTCTTCGTAGCGCTTGCGATTCTTGCTTCCGGGGACATTGGTGTGAGCAAGCTCGTCCACAAGAACGGTATTTGGACGGCGAGCCAAAATGGCATCGACGTCCATCTCTTTGAGATCGACGCCTTTGTAGGGAATTGTTCGCAGGGGCACGATTTCGAGGTCGCGAATCCGGTCCTCGGTTTCTTTGCGACCGTGCGGCTCCACCAGGCCAATCACCACATCTACACCTTCCTGATGCTTCATCAAGTAGGCGTCATTGAGCATGTGATAAGTTTTGCCCACCCCTGGCGCGGCACCAATATAGATGCGCAGCTTGGCCGGCTCCGGCTTCTTTTCGAGGACGATTTCTGCCATGCCTTAGCCTACCTCTACAGGATGATGCACTTCCTCGACTGCCGCGACGGGCAGCGTGAACCGGAAGGTTGATCCGTGCCCCAGTCGGCTCTCGACGGCGATCTGGCCACCGAGCGACTCAACAAGCCGACGGACGAGTGCGAGGCCCATGCCGGTGCCTCGATCTGAAAAAGTATTGAAGCGGTCAAAGATGTTGCCCAGCCGATCAGCCTCGATGCCGCGCCCGGTATCGCGCACCTTGAACTGGACAAAGTCTTTGATCTCCTCGGCAGTCATGAGGATGTCGCCGTCGGGAGGCGTGTAACGGATGGCATTGGAAAGCAGGTTGTCGAGGATGGAGCGCAGCGCCCTCCTGTCAGCCTTAACAGCCGAGAGATCGGCATAGGCGCGTAATTCGACGCGAATATGCTTTTGCGAGGCCTCGTCGCAGTAGCGGTCGCGTGCCTCGCCCAATGCTTGAAGCGGGCGCAGGCGCTCGAGTTTAAGCTCGCGCTTGCCAGTGTCGAGTTCGGCCACTTCAATCAAGTCGCCCATCAAGTCATCCAGCTTTTCCGACTCGTGGCTGGCGGCCGCCACCAGTTCCGTTTGCAGCGGGCGGAGTTCGCCGCCAAACCCCTGGCTCAAGGCGTAGAGGCCACGCCGCAAATTCAGCAGCGGGTCGCGCAGCTTGCGGCTGGCCACACTGATGAACTGGGTTTTGAATCGATCGGTGTCCTGCAGGCTGGTCACATCTTCGAGCGTGGTTACGGTGCCCAGCAGTCGCCCCTCAGAATCGCGCATGGGCGTGGTGCGAAGGCGATAGCTGCGCTCTTTCTTGCCGATGCGCATCGGTAACATGGCCGCATCGTCTTCAGCGGCTACCGCTTTCTGCATGGAGACGGCGTCTCGGATGGCGCTCAGGATTTTGTCGCCGCCGGGTGTACTGGCCAGGGCCATGCGGTCGGTGGCGGCTGCGCCGAGCAGCTCGGCGGCAGCCTGATTTATCTTCAGCACGTGGCCTTTGCCATCGGTGACGATGATCGGCTCGAAGATGGATTGGAGCACGGCATCGGAGAGTTGAAACTCCATTTGGCGGCGGCCTGCCTCTGAATCGCGGAGGTCGCGCAAACGTACCGCGATGCGGTTCAATTCGGATGCAATCACGCCAAAGTCGTCGCGGCTACTCCATTCCGCGCGATGTTCGAGGTTACCCTGGGCAATCATGTGGGCATCTCTGGCCAGCATCCGGATTGGCCGCAGTACAAAAAAGACGGTGCCCGTTTCAACCAATAAAGCGGCGAAAACGAAGATGTACGCAAGAGTAGATAGTCCGGCCGCAGCCAAGGCATGGTGAGTGGCCGCGACAAGGCCGATGGTGAGGCCGGCGAGGAGCGCGCAGCCGAGAATCAATCGCTGAGTAAGGTTGAGCATGGCCCGGTCTCCGTGCCGGCGTGAGGAAAGGGTGTGTTTATGCTAACAGGCCCCCACCTTTCATTCTCGCGGAAAGAGCTCCATCGCGCAAAGTGGAACGTCCGCGAATAAGTGTCAGCCAGCGCCTTTGTCAGGAAACCTGCCGAAACCATGGAGCAGGACCATGCTCGTTACGGAATCTCACATGCCGACAGGGTGCTGTTATGCCAGTGGCAGGCCAGCCCTGCAGGCTGAGGATAGGAAGCCAGCACCCAATTGACGCCGAAGTGAGCCTTGAGCCGTTCGAAATCTGCTAACTGGAAATTAGACCAGCCGGCCTGGGCGAGTTGCTCATTGTGCCAACGGGACCCAAGTTCCGGCACCTTGGAAATGACCGCGGTGTCCTTGACGGCATCGGCGAGCACACTTCGCTCAGCAAGGGCGCGGAAGCTGTGGTTATCTTCGCCGGGCGCAATCATGTAATTGGGATCGACGGCGAAGTACGCGTCTTCCGGGGTATTTTGCTTGACCCAATCGAACGCTTGCAGCCACGGATTGGCAGTTGCCGCGGCAGGAAGCTCAATGTGCCTGCTGCCGGCGAAGAGTTGCCTTTGGGTTGCCATCATGCAGCCGTTTGTGACCAGCAGGAAGGCGGCCCAGCGCCAGAATTTTGTCTTAAGCACATATCTTCCCAGGTAAGCGCCGCCGACGAGAGCCATAAACACGTAGACCAGTTGCAGGTAGCGCATGGGTTCAAGGGTGCTGAAGCAAATGAGCCATTGCGGCCCCAAAAGGACCATCGCCAGAGCCTGGTGAAAAACGCCATAGATGAGGATTGCGGTCGAGAAGCGGGCCAGGCTGGTTTCGCCGCGCTTGTGGGCCAGCCGGGCAACAAGCCAGAAGAGCACAAGGGGCCCGATAGCTCCCAGCCACTCGTACCAGGTCCATTGATAGAGGCGAAACCAGGGCCGGGTATGTATCGCTTCAAGCCAGGTCTGCGACGGGGGATCGAAGACCCAGCCAAACGGAACGAGCGCGGCAATCGGGATGGCTGCTTCCGAGACCGTGCGCGCCCGCCATAAACGCAGCGGGGCAGGCAATGGCTGGAGGAACGCCAGAGTCACGACACAGCAGAAGGATATTCCAAATGCGCCCATCAAAGGATGCAGCATGAATGCGAAGACGACCAAGGGTACGGCTTGCCATCGCTTTCCGGCCAAAATTCGTGCCACGGCAAACAGGATCAACGCGCTTGCCAGGTTGCGCGGGTGCAGGTACTGGTCCACGATATACAGCGCTGTGCCGGCCACTGGGAGAGTAAACAAAGCCACGAACATGGCCAGGCCCGCCCATCGAGCGGAGGTCTCCTTAAAGAGCCGGCAAATAATGCTCCAGCAGGCCCAAACGATCAGCAGGATCGAGAAAGCATGCAACAGTAGTTCTGCCCAATCCACCTGCATTCCGGTGACTTCAATGAACCGCGCCATCCATGTATCGAAGACACTTGTCCGCAATTGCAACTGGAAGAAAGCCGAGTCGTGCGGGTAAAGTGCCGGGTTCAGATTTGCCTTGACGGCGGCCAGATAGACGCCATCGTCTTCCGCACCAGGATGGTACCCGGTGACAAGGAAGCCAACCGCCGAAAACAACAAAATTGGGAAGCAAGCCTTTGCAAAACCACTACGCCTCAAACGGAGTTCTCCCGTGTCACGATGGGCTGTGGATGCCCATTCGATGGTAAATGCCCGGGGGGACAATCGGAATGTAGTGCCGGCCTCCCGGCCGGCTGTAGCGCGGACGTCCCCGTCCGCGCACGGCGAAGCTGGATTTCCCACAGGACTTGTTGTAAACGCCACGGATTTGTGCTGCCCGCTAATGACAGAGCGTGGGTCGGGAGACCCACGCTACAGCCGGCCGGGAGGCCGGCGCTACAGGGTAAAATGTCGCCTGGAATCCTGTGTCCCAGATCACCGGAAACCCGTATACTTAAGGTCAGTATGCCCTCTGAATTGATAGATGCGACTTATATGCCGGAGGCTGGCGCCGAGACACTGGCGCCGCCCATTGAGGGGACGCCGGATCTGGCCGACCTGAAGCTGGCGCTGGCAATTCCAACCCTGAACGAAGGCGAGAACATTCGCAGGGTGCTGGATCGCGTGCGCTCCGTGCTTGACCTGGTGGGAGTCCGGTACGAAATTCTGGTTGTCGACGACGACAGCCGCGATGGGACAGCCGAGATCGTGACCGCCGTGACCCAGGAAGACCCGCGCGTACGGCTACTGGTGCGCAAGGGCCAGAGGGGCTTGTCGGGGGCCATTCTTTATGGCTGGCAGCACACCGATGCGGGGATTCTGGGAGTGATGGATGCCGACCTGCAGCACCCTCCGGAGTTGCTTCCTGAGCTTCTCTCAGCCATATTTACCGGCAAAGACCTGGTGATCGGCAGCCGTTACACCGCCGGGGGTGGGCTGGGCGAGTGGAGTCGCGTAAGAAGGCTGCTTTCGGCCGCCGCTGTGTGGGTAACGTGGCCCCTGCAAAAGGCGGGATTGCGAGCAAGAGATCCCATGTCCGGCTTCTTCCTCGTTCGCCGCGATTGTGTTAGCAGGGTTCGATTTCAAGAGTCCGGATTCAAACTTCTGCTGGAGATCCTTGTGCGGGCGCGCATTCGCTCGGTCGAGGAGGTTCCATTCGCATTTGGCCAGAGATACCGCGGCGCCAGCAAGGCAAGTTTCAAGGTCGCCTGTGACTATGCGCGCCTGCTTGTCCGCTTGTACGCGGGGCGACTCAGTTTACGAAGAGGTTGACTCCGCCTGACTGTATTCTGCGCCTGACGAGCGTAACTTTCTGCAAAGAGTAGCAAATGACGGCGAGTAGCGAACCAGCACGATTATTTGATTGTTGGCGAATGAATTAGAGCGACTTATGGGTTAGAATGCTCCTGAAATCGTACCGATTTCTGGAGAAGACCATTGAAATTCCCCGCAACGATTTTCCCCTTGATTCTCTTTTCAACCTCTGCCGCCCTGCAGGCTCAGAATTGGAGCGGCCGCTGGATGGAGCGCGTCTCCGCAACCCAGGCAGCACAGCCGCATTGGGTAACACCGGTTGTCACGGTCACACCGCGCCTGGAGCAGGAGTTTCGTTTCGACACCTTTCACCAGGAAACCGCGACGGGCAACGTAACCAACCTGGATGGCGGCAAAGGGCTGGAGCTGATCCCCACCCATAACACCGAACTGCTGATCAATCTCCCTCCTTACCTGCTGCATCAGAATCCGAAAACGCCGGACGGGATCGGAGACGTTTCCTTCACGCTGAAGTATCGATTCTTCTCCCGCAACGAGGAGAATGGCGCGGCAATTGTCACGGGCTTTGTGGGCGGCAGCATCCCGACGGGGACCTACAAGAACGGTTCGAACAGCGCCGTGGTGACACCTACTCTTGCGGGTGGCAAGGGTTGGAGGCGGTTCGATGTGCAGTCCACGCTGGGAGGCACGTTTCCAGTGAACAGCGTGAAGGCGCTGGGCCGCACCATCGTCTCGAATAACGCCATCCAAGTCCACGCAATGAGGAAGTTGTGGCCTGAAGTTGAAGTTAATTCGACCTTTTGGAAAGGCGGCGCGAATGACGGCAGGAAGCAGACATTTGTGACTCCCGGCGTGGTTCTGGGCCGCTTCCCCATCCACAGGCGGGTGGCTTTTGTGGCCGGGGCAGGTTTTCAGGTGGCCGCGACCCACTTCAGCCAGTACAACCATGCGTTTATCGGTACGCTTCGCGTGCCATTCTGAATCGAGGCCGACATTCGCACGGCTATTCAATCGGAATGTCGATCTTGTCCTCGGGAAGCGGTTCCTGGAGGTTTTGCAGGCTGGGATCCAGCTTTTGGCCAGGGGGCAGCGGATGCAGCTTGAAAAGCACCAGCATGTTCCGCTCGGGGTGGTCGAAGGCGCGGAAGCCGGCCACTTGCTCGAGCGAAAAATGGTTATGAATGTCTTCGAGAGTGCCCGGGTCCAGGTCATTCCACGTGGCAAACCAGCCCGGCTGATAGGCGGCGAGCTTGCCTGCCAAGTCCTGGGTACCCATGTCGTCACAAAGGACGGGCAGATGAGTAACCAGGCTGACCTGGTCTCCGCTTATTGAGACCAGCAGGCGCCTCCCGTTTGGGTGCTCGTCGATGTAGCGGGTCAGGCTCCGGGCCGCATCGACGAAAGTAAACTCAGGGTGAGTGGCATAATTCAAGGTCCAGATGCCATTGATGCCGGCAGCCGCCATGGACAGCCCGACGGCTGCAAGGCCGATCCGGCGCGGCCAAACGGCAGCATTTTCAACCAGGGCGCCAGCCGCAAGCGCCACCAAAATGAAGCAGAAAAATGCCGCCAGGGCATAGTAGCGGGGCTGGGGATGATTCTGATAGGTCATGAAGAGGACCAAACCGGCAATGACCCAGACGGAGGCTCCAAAGACCGGATCGAGCAGCAGCTTGCGCCCCCATCGCGACCGCCAGGCCAACATTGCCCCCACAGTCGCGAGTGCGGCCAGGGGAACGAGAATGTGGTCAACCCAGAGGAGGCCGTTTGATGACCACCAAAAACTGAGCAGGGGCCAGTAGAACTCCGGGGGCTTGAAATATTTGTTGACGAAGAAGTAGTACTTGAAGTCGCGCAACAGGCCCAGGGAGGCGACAAGCGTCATCCACGCGGCAAAGCTGAAAAGAGAGGCGCACGCCGCAGCCAGGGCGCAACGAACCGCGACCGCGCGCCTTTGCCAAAGCGGCAGCAGGATTGCCCACGCCACGGCCGGAAGAAGAAAGAGAGCGTTGGTTTTGGTGAGGACCATGAGCGTAAACAGCAGGCCGATTCCTGCCGAAGCGCACACGGGGCGCCGCATCCGGGGCAAGCGGGCTGCGAGGTTTAAAGCCGCCAGTGTAAGCGTAGTCAGCAGCGGTTCCAGAATTGCCAGTCGGCTGAAGCAGTAAAGGAAGGGGCTGGTGACGATAAGGGTCAAGGCCAGCAGCGGTATCCAGCGCGGCTGATTTGAGTGATTCGCCCGGAGCAGGGTGTAGCTCAATAGCAGGCTCAAAAAAAAGCAACCGACAGCCAGCCCGCGCGCGGCCTCGATGGTGACGCCGGTGAAGAAAAACAGCACCCACTCGAGGAACGGCCACACGGGAACCGCAGTGGCGGGATTGAAGTCCCCGGGCTGATACCAATGTCCAAAGAGATGCGCGCGAACAGCAGCGTTCGAATACCAGCCTTCGTCGGTGTACTTGGCCCAGTCGAAGATCCAGGGGGAGTGGTTGGGAAAGTCGGCCCTCAGGTTCAGGGCGTGCAGCACAGCAAAGCCGGCAATCAAAACCATCCAAAGGGCGTAAAGCCGGCGCTTGGACGACGTCGTCAATGCTCTCCCTCGCATAGGTTGGATGGTGGATGATGCAGCATCCGGCAAATCTTCCCTTTCACGGGAGGATTTGCGGAACAGCGTGAAAGATCGATCTTCTGAGATGTACCGAGTATATCGCCCTGGAATCGTGGACCCTATTCGTAAGCCAACGCGTCGATGGGGTCCTTGCGGGCCGCCATCCACGCGGGATAGAGCGCTCCGAACAAGGATCCGACAAAAGCAATCGCCGCGCCGCGGAAGATCCAATCCGCGCTCATGTCGAGATAGAGCGTGGGAAACTTCTGCGCTAAAACCGACTTGACGGCAAAGGAAACGACCACGCCGAGCAGCACGCCGGCGATGGCCAGCACGGCGGTTTCGCGCAGCACCACCGTCACAATGGTCATTTTGGAGGCGCCCATCGACTTGAGAATGCCGATCTCGCGGGTGCGCTCCAAGACAGAGGTATACATGGCCTGGAAGATGACTAAAAAGCCGATAATGACGGCGATGCCGATGACCACCCTGATCGCCGTATTGAGGGCGGGAATATGATCCGGCGTCATCAGCGAATACCACTCGTTCATGGTCATGACCTGGTAGTTTTCCAAGCCGCGGACGGCGTGGATTTCATCGGTGACGAGGGGCAGGTTCTCCGGCTGATCGGCCTTGAGGTAATAAACCGAAGCCTTTCCTTCCGAGCCCATCAGTTCGCCAAGGGTGGAAATGGGAACCAGTTTGCGGCCGCCCTTGCCGTGCGCAAAGATTCCGGAGATGCGGAAAGGGCGCTTGAGGATGAGGATTGTGTCGCCCACTTGGTGCCGGTTGCCTGTCGAGGCGAAAACATCGTCCACGATGACATCGTAGGGACCCTGCATCGGCCCTCCCTCGAGATATACGAAGGGGCTCAACCGGCTGTAGCTGGGGTAATCGATACCCCAGAGCACCTCGAGGCCGTCGCTCATGGAAAGGTTGGTAATGACCGGGGAGGCGACGGCGACATGGGGAAGCTTTTGCAGCACGCCGGTTAACTGCACAGAAATGGGCGCGCCGCTTACGCCGTTAAGGAACGTGGCATTTCCGGGGCGGACGGTCAGGTCGGCGCCGATGCCGTTGTTCATCCGCTTTTGCCCGGTTAATTGTCCCATCATGATGGCGATGATGGTCAGCATCATGACCACTTCAATGGCCACGGCGAAGACACTGATGAGGGAGCGCAGCGGGCGGTGGAGCAGATTGGCAAGGATAAGCTTATTCATTCTCGAGCGTGGCTCCCAAGGGGGGCAAAATGCCGCACAAACCCTCGTTCTTCAGGGTAACAGCCTGGGATGGCAGGATAGGGGGACAGGAGCGCCCTGAAAACGGGGATTTTACGCGCTGCCGACGTTGGCGCGGGGTGTGTGCGGAAAATGATTTGAGGCTCTTTCCCGACTCGCGTCAATTGTCCCACAATGGTGCAAAGAAAGGGCGATAACCTCAATTCCGCTTTGACTGGAACCGGACATGGGTTTATTGTTGTGGTGGAAAATCCTCCGGGTATTTTAAGGTTAGACTTGGTCGCCGATGAGTAGCTTTGGAAAAGATCTGCGCGAAGAGCGGTTGTCACGCGGCATCGCGCTTGACCACATTGTCGAGGTGACAAAGATCAGCCGGCGCCACCTGGTTGCGCTGGAGCAGGAGAGGTTTCGGCTGCTGCCGGGCGGCATTTTGAGCAAGGGAATCGTGCGTGGTTATGCCCGGGCCATCGGTCTGGACCAGAACGATTGGACGGAGCGTTTTCTCAAGGCTTCTACGGTTTCCGGGGGGGAATTCGACGACGACCGGGACTGGACAGCATTCGCTTCGAACGTCGGCAAGGCCCGCATCGAGGAGCGCGATGCTGTGGAGGTCCGTTTGCGGTGGCTCGGCGCGACGCTTATGTTGTTGATTCTTGCCGCAGCGGCCTTTCTTTCAGTGCGCTACCTGGGTGTTCGGGCCGGTTGGTGGTCCACCCTGCTGCCCGCAGGGCAGCTTGCCGCACTCGATTCGGTGTATGAGCATGTTCATTCCTGGATTGAACGGCTCTTTTCTTAGCTGATCCCTAATTCCTACTCCCTGTCTCCCAGGGATCTCTGAGCAGCGAACAAAGCCCGAGGTCGTTTCCGTAACGCTCAACTTCAACCTGGGCAATGCGAATGGGGTTGGCCATGCCGCGGAATGCGGGGACGGCGTCAGAGCCCATGATCTGCGGCGACATGAAGAGGTGAACGCGATCGACCATCCCGCCGGCCAGCAGGGCAGTATTCAGCCGCGTGCCGGTCTCCGTCAACAGAGTCAGGATTCCTTCTTCGCCCAATTTGTCCAGCACCTTGCCCAGCGGAACGCGGCCGGCTTCGGCAGGCAGTACCTCGACGCGCAAGCTGTGTCGCCGGAGCTCGTTGACGCGCGCTTCGTCCTTTGAAACGGTGAAAATCACAACGTCATTCCGGGCAGTGGCTATCATTTTTGAATCGAGGGGCATGCGCAAGGCCGAGTCAAGCACCA
This sequence comes from Acidobacteriaceae bacterium, assembly GCA_003151985.1. Taxonomy (GTDB): domain Bacteria; phylum Acidobacteriota; class Terriglobia; order Terriglobales; family Acidobacteriaceae; genus Telmatobacter. The sequence goes on along the minus strand of PLZC01000468.1, from coordinate 5,934 downwards.
TGCGCAGCAAGGGCCGGCGGCGGCGCAGGCCGCTGCGGTCGGTGAGCATGGGGTCATCGGCCAGCACGGTGTCTACGCCGACCATGGCGGCATCGGCCTGCCAGCGCAGAGGCTGCACAGCCATGCGCGCGGCTTCGCTGGTAATCCAATAGGGCTGGCGGAGATTGTGCTGCCCGACGGCAGGTGCAATGCGGCCGTCAAGGGACATGGCCACCTTCATGAGCACCAGGGGCCGGCGATGCCTGCTCCAGCGGGCGAAACCTTCGTTGAGGCGGCGGGCCTCGGCCTCGCATACGCCCAAGGCGGTTTCCAGACCCGAGGCTTGCAAGGCTTCCATGCCGTGCCCGGCGACGGCGGGGTTGGGGTCGATGGTGGCGGCAACCACGCGCTTCAAACCAGCGGCGATCAGGGCTTCCGTGCAGGGGCCGGTGCGTCCGGTGTGGTTGCAAGGTTCCAGGGTTACGTAGGCTGTACCGCCCTTGAGGCGTTGGCCCGCGTGCTGGGCCGCAATCTTGAGGGCGGCTACCTCGGCGTGGTCCAGCAAGTCGTATTCGTGCCAGCCTTCGCCGCAGACCTGACCGGCGCAATCCAGAATGACGCAGCCGACGGCCGGGTTGGGCGAGGTGACGCCGATGCCGCGGCGGGCAAGTTCGAGGGCGCGCTGCATCCAATATCGGTCGAGCTCTGACTTATTGTCCAAGGCACACTATTCCAGTAAAGAATCGACAAATTCAACAGGCGAGAATTCCAGCAGATCGCCCATCTGCTCGCCCACGCCTACGAAGCGAACGGGGAGGTTGAGTTCGCGGGCGATGGCTACGGCGATGCCGCCTTTGGCTGTGCCGTCGAGCTTGGTGAGGACGATGCCGGTGACCCCGGCGGCCTGGGTGAAGAGTCGGGCCTGTTGCAGGCCGTTTTGGCCGGTGGTTGCGTCCATGACCAGCAGCACTTCGTGAGGCGCGCCTGGAACCAGCCGCGCGGCGGTGCGACGCATTTTGTTCAGTTCGTCCATGAGGCCGGACTTGGTGTGCAGGCGGCCCGCGGTGTCCACAATCAGGTCGTCGATTCCGCGCGCCTTGGCGGCCATGGCTGCGTCGTAAAGCACGGCCGCGGGGTCGCCTCCGTGGCGAGTCTTGATCATTTCCACGCCGCTTCGTGAGGCCCATATTTCCAATTGCTCGATGGCCGCGGCGCGAAATGTATCGGCGGCGCAAAGCAGCACGGTGCGGTTCTGGGCCCTGTACCAGGCTGCAAGCTTGCCTGCCGAGGTGGTTTTCCCCGTGCCGTTGACACCGACCAGAAAAGTTACGCGGGGCGCGGCAACGACCGGGGGAATCGGCTGGCGCGGCGCTTCGAGTATGGCGCGGATTTGTTCCTTGAGCAGGCTTCGCAACTCCTCGCCGCCTTCGATGTCCTTGCGGCGGGCGCGATCGCGCAGCGCTTCCAGGATGTCGGTAGTGGTTTGGACGCCAAGGTCGCTGGTGAGCAGCGCAGTTTCGAGCTCTTCCAGGGCATTTTCGTCTACCGTTCGGGTTAGCGCGACGATGCCTTCGATTTTGGTGGAGAATGTTTCCCGGGTGCGAGTAACGGCCTGTTTCATGCGGCTGAAGAAGCCGGATTTCTTAGGCTCGTCCTGCTCCTCCGCCTTGGGTTCCTCCGGGTCTTTTGTGCCGCCAAAGAGACTGATCATGGTTTGGTCCAGCTTTGAGTCTAAAGCAGCGGCGGTGATAAGGGGCTTCTGACAAGGGCGGTTGCGTCCGTTGGCATTCCCTCGGGTGGGCTAAACAGGCTGCGGAAAAAGCCGTGTTTCGAAAGGAAGATACCGAAAAGCGTCCCTCGGGGGCTGAAAGCCCCTGCGGGAACCTCTTCAGGCCACTTCCCAAGAATTCAAGCCTTTTTCCGCACCTGTTCAGGCGGCACAATTACGGGGCCCGTGCGGCCCAGGTTCTCGACTCCTGAACTCTCCATGCGCAACTCGCGCAGATCGCCCAGGATACTGGCCGCCCAGCCGTATACGTTGTGTTCCATAATCTGGCGTCGCATCCGCTGCATGCGCAGCCGCCGCTCGCCGAGGCTCATCTCCAAGCCACGATGAACGGCCTCCGACACGCCCACGATGTCATACGGATTCACCAGCAGGGCATCATGAAGTTCAATAGCCGCGCCGGTAAATTTGCTCAGCACCAGCACGCCGTCTTCGTCGTCTCTCGCCGCCACAAACTCCTTCGCCACCAGGTTCATTCCGTCGTGCAGAGAAGTTACCAGGCAAAGGTCCGCGGCCCGGTACCAGCGGTCCACCTCCTCGTGGCTGCACTGCCGCTCGATCAGCACCACGGGCTTCCATTGCGGCGTCTGGAAGCGCTGGTTGATGCGCTCCACGATCTCAGCGACCCGACGGTGCAGGTCCAGATAGCTGGGAATCGTCGTGCGGCTCGGTGCGGCAATCTGCACCATCGTGAGCCGCTCAATGTGCCAAGGGTGGTCCTCGAGAAGGCACTCAATGGCTTCAATTCGCTCTACGATTCCCTTGGTGTAGTCCAGGCGGTCCACGCCCACAACCAGGGTTTCGGCGCGCACTCCAAATTCCGCCAGCAGCATGTCGCGTGAAGGCCCGTTCACCACGCGGCCAGTCTTCGCGCTGTCCAAGGCCACGCTCACCGGGTACGGACGCACTGTGCTGGTGTGCCCGGCGCGGCGCGCAGTCATGTGCTCCCGGTCGGTACGCGACTCCAGCACGCGATCCACCGTCGACAGGAAATTATTGCAGTGCAGCGGAATGTGGAATCCGATCAGATCCGCGCCCAGTAGCCCGCCCAGCAACTCGACCTGCCAGGGGCAGATGCCGAAGGCCTCGGGATTGGGCCATGGAATATGCCAGAAGATGGCCACGCGCGTCTCCGGCCGCGCGGCCTTGATCATGCGCGGCACGAGGGCGAAGTGGTAGTCCTGCACAAACACTATCGGTGTTGCGTTGCCTTCCATCTCTTTCAGCGCCGCATTGGCGAACTTCTGGTTCACGTTCTGGTAATACTCCCAGTCGGAGGCGCGGAAAATCGGGCGCGTGTGCGCGATGTGGCACAGCGGCCACAATCCTTCGTTGGCAAATCCTTCGTAGTACCCTTTCTCCTCCTCGTCTGAGAGCCACACCCGGCGCAGGGTGTAGCGCGGATCGTCCGGCGGCACGCGCAACCGGTCAGACCCATCCACTACCCGGCGGTCCTCGCTGCCGCTTCCGTGCGCCACCCACACGCCGTCGCATGCCCGCAGCACCGGCTCAATGGCCGTGACCAGGCCGCTTGGTGGAACGGTGCAAACTACCTCGCCGCCCTTGCGCTCATGGATATATGGCTCCCGATTTGAGACGACAAAAATGCGGCTGGAACCGGATCGTTCCCGCATATGCACGGCAAGCCGCTCGGCGGTCCACAGGTGCTCTCCGGCATCGCGCAGGCGAGCCTCTGAAGCAGCGGCGGCGCGTGCCTCGATCAGGCTCTCGGCCATGGTCTCCACTTCTCGAGCCAGGGGCGCAAAAAAGCTCAACTCCACCGCGCTTCCGTCCGCGCCGGTCTCCGTGTGCCCCATGCGCAGCCCTCGCAACCGCTCCGCGATCCGCGAAATGGGCTTCATCAGGAACCAGCGGACCATGAGCACCGTCAGGCCCACGATCAGTACCACGTAGATGGCAATCCGAAGGAAACTGCGGCGCCACACCTCGGCGCCTTCCGCGTGAATATAAGTGGCGTCCTCGACCAGCACCAGCACTCCCGACACCCGGCCACCGGCGCGCATCGGAATTGCCTCCGACAGCCATTGCCGGTCATCATCGCGTCCCAGGGCAGACAACGGTATGGCTTTCTGAATGGCCTTGTCTACGGTCCCGCGCGGCAGCGCTTTGAATAGCCCTTCAGGCCCCGCCGACGCCACCAGCCGCCCCTGCAAGTCATACACCCCCAGGCCAAGCGCCGCCTCCCGGTCGCGCAACCGTTCAGCTTCCGCCCCAATCTCCGGGCCTTGGCCCTTGCCCATCGCCCGTTCCATCTCCGGCAACAGACTCGTTCCCTGCTGGGCGGTCCTCCGCTCCAGATCCCGGCGCAGGATGTGCCTGTGGGCCAGTACCTCGTAGTAAGTCGAGGCAACCGACACCAGCGTCACACCCACGATCAGCGCGAGGATCAATCGCATGCGGAAAAACTGCATGTCCACCATTACCCCCCTGTTCCTTCAGCAAAACCAGTGAAACCGTACCCTATGCGGTTTCCTTGCAGGTCGCTCTTCGCTCCACTCCAGCGGCGCCAGGGACCACAGCGTTTCAGGGTCGCGTCGCTTGGATCGTTGAGGTTTGCCGGGACACTTCTGCCCTTGTCTTGCCGTGGCAGACGTTCTGTTGAGCTAACCCGCATTTCTCACAGCCTGCCCAAAACCGTAGCGCCGGCCTCCTGGCCGGCTGTCCTGAGGGCCTCCCGGCCCTCAGACTTCGCCAGATACTCAATTGCCGGTAGTCGCGCCACCTGTGAGAAATGCAGGCCAATTGTGCGAGCTTGTTCGGCCGTCCCCCAATGATGACAGACCTTGATCTAGGACGGTCGGGCAGACCACTCCTTAGTGTCAATTTCGAGCATTTCGCGTGCCAAACGCCAACTCGTTCGACGCGAATAAGATGCGTAGCCTCCATCCAATACTTGGATGTATTTTTTGCATCCCGCGTGTAATTATTGCCGGTAACTCTTCCCTGTGTACCTCGCTTTTCGTGTCATTTGCGGCCAATGCGCTATTCTGTCCATGCGCTTTCCTGCGATGGATGGCGGCAAAAGCTACACACCTCAGGGCGGCGAACCGATGGCGATTGACAGAATCGATAGAACCGCCAAAAATCTCGTGCTCACCGTACAGGACTATTCCTGGTTCGCTTTCCGCGCCTTTCTGAACCTCTTCCGCCCGCCCATCTACTGGCCGGAGTTCCTCGTGCAGTCGGACATCATCGGCGTTGGTTCCATCGCCATTGTTCTTCTGGCAGGCTTCTTTACCGGAGGCGTGCTGGCGCTGCAATCCGCGGCGACGCTTTCTGCCTTCGGGGCCACCGCCGTCACCGGCCGGTTCGTCAGCCTCTCCATGATCCGCGAACTCGGCCCGGTCCTCACCGGCATCATGGTCTCCGGCCGCAACGCCTCTTCCATGGCCAGCGAACTCGGCTCCATGGTGGTTACAGAACAAATTGATGCGATGCGCGCCCTCGGCGTCGACCCCTCGCGCAAGCTCGTCACCCCGCGCATCTTCGCCTCGATCGCCATGCTCTTCTTCCTCACCATCGTGGCAGACGCATTCGGAACCCTGGGCGGGGCCGCCGTCACCGTCTTTATGAACCACCAGAACGGCACCCAGTACTTGTCGGAAGCCTACCTGTTCCTTCGCTTCCCTGACATCCTGCAAGGGCTTGTCAAGCCGCTGTTCTTCGGCTATATCATCGCCTCCATCGGCTGCTTTTACGGCCTCAGGACCACCGGTGGCACGCAGGGCGTGGGTCGCTCCACCATTCAGGCCGTGGTCGTTTCCTCGGTGCTCATCATCTTCGTCGACTTCCTCATCAGCCAGGTCATGCTCAGCTTATTTAAATGAGTGAAACTCACGATACCGGCCTGCCCGTTGAAGACCCTGCCCCCGCAGCGGACTCCGACCCCGTTCTGGCTTTTCGCAATGTGACCATAGCATTCGACGGGCCGCCCGTGCTTCAAGACGTCACCTTCTCGGTGGCTCCCGGGGAAACCCGCATCCTGCTAGGCCCCGCCGGTGTGGGAAAGAGCGTACTGCTCAAGCTGAGTAATGGGCTGCTCCGCCCGGACGAGGGCAGCATCCTGCTCTTTGGCGAAGATATCTCCAAGATGCGGGAGCAGCAGCTTTTCCCCTTGCGCATTCGCACCGGAATGGTCTTCCAGGAGG